>NZ_JBAGKC010000007.1:0-338958 GCF_037034245.1 Streptomyces sp. CA2R106 | reverse complement strand
CACCCGGCTGGACCTCGGCGCCCTCCGCACCCGCAACGACCTCCCCCCGCTGTGGCGCACCCTCGCCGGGCAGCCCGCCCGCCGCGCCGCCGGGAGCCACCACGCCGAACCGGCCGACCTGGCCCGCCGGTTGGCCGAGCTGCCCGATGCGGCGGCGCGGGACGCGTACCTGCTGCGGCTCGTCGCCGACCACGTGGCCCTCGTCCTGGGCCATGCGCCGGGCGACGGGCTGGACGTGACGAAGGAGTTCCGCGAGTTGGGCTTCGACTCGCTGACCTCCGTCGACCTGCGCAACCGCCTCCAGGCGGCCACCGGTCTGCCGCTGCCCGCCACGCTCGTCTTCGACCACCCGGACGCCGCCACCCTGGCCGGTTTCCTGGGGACGAAGTTCGGCGGCATCGGCGGCCCGTCCGCCGCGGCGGCGGCCGAGACACCCGCGCCGAGGGACCCGATGCAGGACCTCTACCTCGGGGCGCTGGAGAGCGGCCGGGCCGACCTCGGCGACGCGTTCGCACTCAGCGCGGCGCGGCTGCGCCCCCGTTACGGCCACGCCGAGCGGGAGGCGCGGCGGCCGGTGCCGGTGCGGCTGTCGGCGGGGGAGAGCGGCCCGCACCTGGTCTGCGTCTGCCCGCCGCTGGCGCTGAACGGGCCGCAGACGTACAACCGGTTCGCGGCCGAACTGGCCGCCGACTGGAAGGTGTCGGCGCTGGTGGCGCCCGGGTTCGCGGCGGACACCCCGCTGCCGGAGAGCGGCGAGGTGCTGATCGCGACGCTGGCCGACGCGGTGCAGGAGTACGTCGGGGACGGCCCGTTCGCGCTGGCCGGGCTCTCCTCCGGCGGCGTGCTCGCCCACGAGATCGCCCGGGAGTTGCAGCGGCGGGGCCGTGACCCGCTGGCCGTGGTGCTGCTCGACTCGTACCCGATGAACAGCCCGGTGCTGAAGCGCTGGAAGAACGAGATGGCCCGGGTCGGGCTGGAGCGGGCCCGTGCGCTGGACCGGCGTCAGGCCGACGAGGGGTTCCGGCTGGAGGAGATCACCGCCTCGGCCTGGATCTGCGGCGAGTTGCTGCTCGACTGGGAGGCGCGGGGGCTGGCGGTGCCGTCGTGCCTGGTCCGCGCCAGTGAGCCGGTGGTGGCCGAGGACGGCCACGGCGCCGGCTGGCAGACCCCGGTGGCGGCATCGCAGGTCATCGACGTGCCGGGGGACCACTTCAGCATCATGGACCGGCAGTTCGCGGCGTCCACGGCGGCCGCCGTACGCGACTGGCTCGCGGAGGTGACCACCCAGGCCGCCTGCGTACCCGCCCCCTTCGCACCTGCCGATGGCGTATCCACCGACGGCGTATCCACCGACGACGTATCCACCGACGACGTACGCGCCGACCAGGTCTCCGCGGACTGACCTGCCGGCTCCGCCCCGATCGGCGGGGACCCGGGCGCACGCCGGGTCCCCGCCCCTACGCCGTTGCGCCCCGGCGCCCCCCCCGCCCGCCCGGTCTTGCGCGGATCTTGACCCGTCTTTGAGCTGGGCTCGGCAGGCTCTCCATCAGCATCAGGAACTCACATGCGTCACAGGCGTCCGGACGCCGGGTGGCGCAAGAACCCTTGCGAGACGCCGCAACGACCAACAGAGGGGTTCCCAGTAACATGCTGGAGCGCGACCAATGCCTCGATCAGCTGACCGAGCTGCTGGACCGATGCGCCGAGGGGAACGGCGCGACGGGTGTCATCAGCGGAGCGGTGGGCTTCGGGAAGACCACACTGCTGGAGGCCGTGGCGGCCAGAGCCGCGGCCCGCGGGTACATGGTGCTCGGCGCAGTCGGGTCCGTCGTCGAGAGCGCGATTCCGTACGCGGTGGTGGAGCAGCTCTTCCAGAGCGCCGAACTCGCCGGTACCGGCGCCGACATGCAGGCCCAGCTCCAACGAGCCCGGGAGGAGCAGGAGGAGACCGCGCACCTGCGGCCGGCGGCAGGGGCCGCCCAGACCTTACAGGCCCTCCACGGGCTGCTCGCCGAACTCGGCGCGCGGCAGCCGGTGGTGCTGTGCGTCGATGACATCCAGCACGTCGACGCCGAGTCGCTGGCGTGCCTGCTGCACCTCATCCGGCGCTGCCGCCGCAACCCGGTGGCGATCCTGCTCACCCTCGGCCCGTCCGGGGCGGCCCCCTGCGCGGGGATACTCGCCGAGCTGGCCTGCCGGCCGGGCGTGGCCCACGTACGGCTGGGCGCGTTCGACGAGGAGGGCATGGCCCACCTGATAGCGGACCGGTTCGGGCCGGCCGCAGCCGAGCAGTACGCGCCCGGCTTCTACGCGATGAGCGGTGGCAATCCGCTGCTCGCCCAGGCCCTGGTCAGCGACCACACCGCCCGCCCGGCACACCCCGAGACCGGCTACCACCAGGTCGCCGCGGACCTGTTCCGCGAGGCGTCGGTGGCCTGCACCCGCCGCAGCGGCCTGCACGGCCTGCGGGTGGCCCGCGGGCTGGCGATCGCCAACGGCGCCGGTTCGCCGAGGCTGCTCGCCCAGCTCGTCGGGCTGGAGAAGTGCGAGGTCGACGCGGCGATGAAGATCCTCACCGAGTCCCGGCTGATCGAGGGGCTGCGCTTCCGGCACCCGGCGATCCGCTCGGCGGTCCTGGACAACATGTCGGCCACCGACCGGGCCCGGCTGCACCACCGCGTCGCCGGGCTGCTGCGCAACGACGGCGCGCCCGTCATCGTGGTCGCCCAGCACCTGATAGCGGCGGGCGCGGTGGAGGACGAGTGGGCGCCGCGGTTCTTGATGGACGCGGCCGACCAGGCGCTGCGCGAGGACCGGGTCGCGCTGGCGGAGCAGTGCCTGCAACTGGCCGACAACTGCTGCCACGACCGGCGCAAGAGCCATGTCATCAAGGCGAACCTGGCGCGGATCAAGTGGCGCGACCAGCCCGAGGCCGCCGCGCGGATCATGCTGTCGCTGGTGGGGCCGGCCAGGAGCGGGGACCTGCCGGGCGCGCTGCGGCTGAAGGTCGCGAACCGGCTGCTGGTGCAGGGCCGGGTCGCCGACGCCGTCGAGATCATGGCGCCGCTGTACGCCGAGGCCGCCGCCCCCGGTCCGGCGGCGCAGGCACCCGCGGCGCAGGCACCCGGTCCGGCGCCGCACCGTGCCGCTGCCCAGCACCACGCCCCCGCGGCGCCCGCGACGGCGCAGGGCCGCGTACCGGCACAGCAGCCGGTCCCGGCGCGGCCGCTCGCGCTGGAACTGGACGTGACCCGGCTGTGGCTGGCGTTCACCTACCCCGGGGTGCACCAGCAACTGGTCGGCGACCTGCCGGCCGGGCGGCACCGGCCCCCGCCCTCGCACCAGATCGGCCGCCCCCGGCTGTCCGCGATCCACACGCTGTGGGCGGTGCTGACCCGCGGCGCCGACGACGTGCTGGTCGCCGAGGCGGAGCGGGTGCTCCAGCACCTCCAGGTCGAGGACGACACCATCAGCTCGCTCAACTCCGCGATGGCCGCCCTGGTATACGCCGACCGGCTGGAGTCGGCGGCCGTCTGGTGCGGCCGGCTGCGGACGGCCGCGACCGAGCGCCACGCCCCGACCTGGCACGCCCAGTTCACCTCGACGCGGGCGCTGATCGCGCTGCGCCGGGGCGCGCTGCGCAGCGCCGCGGAGTCGGCCGAGGCCGCGCTGCGCAGCATGTCGGTGGAGGCGTGGGGCGTGGAGATCGGCATGCCGCTGGCCACCGCGATCGAGGCCAGGACCGCGATGGGCGACCACGCGGCCAGCGCCGAACTGGTCAACACCCCGGTCCCGCCGGGCCTGTTCGGGACCCGTTTCGGGCTGCACTACCTGTACGCGCGCGGCCGCCACTACCTGGCCACCGGCTACCACGACGCGGCGCTCGCGGACTTCGTCCAGTGCGGGGAGAAGGCCCAGGCGTGGGACCTGGACTCGCCGACGCTGGCGCCGTGGCGGACCGGCGCGGTCGAGGTGTGGCTCCAGCGCGGGCAGCGGGAGCGCGCGAGCCGGCTCGCCGACGAGCACCTGGCGCTGGTGCGGCGCGGCCAGCGCCGCACCCTCGGGGTCGCGCTGCGGGTCCAGGCCACCACCCGGCCGGTCGCGCAGCAGGCCCAACTCCTGGGCAGCGCCGTGGACATGCTCCAGTCCGCGGGCGACGACTACGAGTTGGCGCTGACCCTGGTCGAGCTGTGCCGCACCCACCAGCGGCAGGGCGCAGCCGCGCAGGCCCGGCTGCTGGTCCGGCAGGCGTGGCGGATGGCCGGGGAGTGCGGCGCCGAAGGGCTGTGCTCCTCGCTGATGCCGAAGTCCGTCGGCGCGGTCCCGGCGGAGCAGCCGCGCAGCCTGCCCCCGGCCGACGACGTGGTCGCCAACGTGCTGTCCGAGGCGGAGCTGCGGGTCTGCTCGCTGGCCGCCCGCGGCCACACCAACCGCGAGATATCCGACAAGCTCTTCGTCACCGTCAGCACCGTCGAGCAGCACCTCACCCGCGCCTACCGCAAACTCAACATACGCCACCGCCGCGAGCTGCCCGCCAGCCTCGCTTCCTGACCGCCCGCCGCCCGCCGCCGCTCACCGGCGCCGCCCCGCCCCTCCACGAGGAGCGGGGCGGCGCCGTACGGTGCCCGCGGATCAGGAGGGGAGGTGCCAGACCTGGGCGGAGGTGCCGTTGCAGGTCCAGATCTGGAGCTGGGTGCCCTCGGAGGTGGAGCTGCTGGGGTCGTCCAGGCACAGGCCGGAGTGCGGATTGAGCAGGGACCCGTTGGACTGCGGCTGCCAGACCTGCGCGACGGTGCCGTTGCAGTCGTAGAGGTCGACGGTGGTGCCGGACGTGGTGCCGGCGTTGTTCACGTCCAGGCACTTGCCCAGCACCTGGAGGGTGTTGCCGGACGCGACGGTCCACTGCTGGGCAGCGCTGCCGTTGCAGTTCCAGATCTGGATCGGGTTGAAGTTCGCGGTGTTCGAGGAGCGGTCGTCCACGCACAGCGAGGAGGCGACGCCGGCGGTGATCGGGCCGGTCGCGGTGGCGCTGCCGCTGCCGTTGAACGCGCCGAGGCCGTTGGGCGTGCCGAGGCCGGTGGGGCCGTCGTAGCCGGTGGTCGCGTTGCACAGGTAGGAGGTGCTGCACGAGCCGTCGGAGCCGGACGTCACGTCGTTGAGCGCGCCCGCGTGGCTGTAGAGGACGGACGCCGCGGAGGTGCTGGGCGCCCCGGCCAGCGCGTAGGTGGCGGCGATGATCGGGGAGGAGGCGCTGGTGCCGCCGACCACGAACCAGCCGCCCTCGCCGTAGGTGTCGTAGACGGCCACGCCGGTGGCGGGGTCGGCGACCGCGGAGACGTCGGCGACGGTCCGGTTGCCGCCGCACCCGGTGTCGGTCTGCCAGGTCGGCTTGGACTCCCAGGACGAGCAGCCCGCGCCGGAGCCGGACCACGCCGTTTCCGACCAGCCGCGCGTGGTCCCGGAGTTCCGGTTCAAGGTGGTGCCGCCGGCGGCGACGACGTACTTGGAGGTGGCGGGGTAGCTCACGCCGTAGCCGCCGTCACCGGAGCTGGCGACGTCCACCACCCCGGCGTGGTTGAAGTCCGCGTCGGCGCCCGCGTCGCCCGAACCGTCGCCGGTGCCCCAGCTGTTGGAGATGAAATCGGCGCCGAGGGACACGGCGAGGTTCTGCGCCGCCTCCAGGTCGCCGGACTCGATCACCAGGATGTGGCACAGCGGGCACACCGCGGAGACCATGTCGACGTCGAGGGACGCCTCGACGCCCCACCCGGTGTCTCCGCTGGGGTAGTTGCTCTGCTGGCCGCTGCCGTTGACCTTGCGGAAGCAGCCGTTGGCCGTGGTGCACGCGGGCAGCCCGTACTGGGCGCGGTAGGTCGCCAGGTCCGACTCGAGGTTGGGGTTGTCGGCCAGTTCGGTGACGGCCACGGTGGCGCCGCCGCCCTTCGAGGCCGCGGCCGAGGCGAGGTTGTACGCCTGCTGGAGGTCGGAGGGGCTGTAGCCGGACGGCGTCGCGTGCGGCGACAGCGCGTTGTCGTGGAGCGCCTCGATGTCGGTGCGGACCAGCGCGTAGCAGACCGGGGCGCCGGGGTGCAGCGGCTTGGAACACGCGTGGTCGGTCGTCACCTGGCTGCCCGTCGTCTGGCCGGTCGTCGCCTGGGCGGTTGTCGCCTGGCCGGACGCGCCGGCCGGCGCGGCCAGGGCGTGGGCCGAGGCCGGCGACGCGGCGGCCAGTCCGGCCGCCGCGGCCAGCGCCAGCACCCACTGGGCGTATCTCTTCATGTCTCACCTGCTCGTGTGAGGGTGGTGGGGGAAACCGGCGGGGGCCGGCGGCCCTTGGGCAGGGGCCGCCGGCCCGCACCGGAAAGCGCTCTCCCCGCGAGCGGTGTCCGGAACGGAGGGGTGGGGCGGTGGTGCGGAGGCCGCTTGGCAACGTTGTCGGATCGCAGGCGGCCGAGGCGGTGCGGTGGAGGTGTGCCGTGGGGGGAGCGCTCATCGAAATTAGCCACACGGCATGCACGCGTCAATACGTCCGGCCGCCGGCACGGTCCTCAAGGCCGGGGCGCGGTGATCTCCAGGGAGGCGCCCTGCGTACGGGTGGCGCAGGGCCCGGTCTCCAGGGACACGGTGCCGGGCTCCACCCGCCAGGTGAGGCTGCGGTCGAGCGAGGCCAGGGTGTCCGCGCCGACCTCGAAGACCGCCTCGCCCTCGGCGCCCGGTGCGAGCAACACCCGTGTGAAGGCCCGCAGTTCGCGCACCCGCGGCCAGGACGAGCCCCCGGTCAGCCGGCGCAGGTAGAGCTGGACGGTCTCGTCGGCCGGGCGGCTGCCGACGTTGCGGACGGTGACCCGGCAGGTCAGCGTCGGCGCGTCGGCCCCGACGCTGCCGCACGACAGCCGCGGCGGACCGTAGTGGACCTCCGTGTAGGACAGGCCGTGCCCGAACGGGTAGCGGGGCAGATGGGTCTGGTCGACGTAGCCGCGGTAGCGGTGGTCCTTGCCGTTGTAGAAGACCGGGAGTTGGGCCGCCGAGCGGGGGACGGACACCGGCAGCCGCCCGCGCGGCTCGTGGACGCCGAAGAGCACCTCGGCGACCGCCCGCCCGCCGCGCGGCCCGGGGTACCAGGCGCTCAGCACGGCGGCGGCCCGGCCGTCGAGGTCGGGCAGCGCGTGCGGACGGCCCTGGACCAGGACCACCACGACCGGCGTGCCCGTCGCCGACACCGCGTCCAGCAGCGCCAGTTGGCCGGCCGGCAGCGCCAGGTCCGCGAGGTCGACGCCCTCGCCGCAGGTCATCCCGGGGGCGGCGCCGGAGGAGACCACGGCCGCGCCGTTGTCGTCGAAGGCGGTGCCGGCGGACCGGGCGCTGGAGCCGCCCAGCACCAGCACGGCCACGTCCGCGCCCGCGGCGAGCGCTGCGGCTTCGGGCACCTCGGAGACGTCGTCCCCGACCAGGGCGCAGCCGCGCGCGTAGCTCACCTCGGTGCCGGGCGCGGCCGCCGCACGGACGCCCTGGAGGACCGTGATGCCGCTGCCCGGCCGCTGCGGCGCGGTGTAGTCTCCGATCTGCTGCTCGACGCGGTCCGCGTTCGGGCCGAGCACCGCGATCCGGCCGGTGGCCGGGGACAGCGGGAGGACGGCGCCGTCGTGCGCCAGCAACGTGAGCGACGCCCGGGCGATCCGCTCGCCCACCTCAGCGGCCGACTGAAGCGGCCCGGCGGCGTACGGGCCCGCGCCGGCGGACGTGCCGCCGGCCGGCGCACCCGCCTGCTCGAACAGCCCGAGCCGGAACTTCAGCGTCAGCACCCGCGCCACCGCCGCGTCCAACGCGGCCTGCGCCACGAGCCCTTGCTCCACCGCCTCGCCGAGCCGCGCGAAGCAGGCGTCCCACAGGCTCAGGTCGCAGCCGGCGTCCAGCGCGAGCGACGCGGCCGCCACCGGGTCCCCGGTCAGCCGCACCAGCCGGTCGACGGCCCCGCCGTCGGCCATCACGACCCCCTCGAACGCCCAGCGCTCCCGCAGGACTTCGGTGAGCAGGTAGCGGCTGGCGACGCACGGCAGCCCGTCGAACTCGTTGTACGCCGCCATCACCCCGCTCGCACCGGCCGCCACCCCGGCCCGCGCCGCCACGAGATGGATCTCGTGCAGCTCGCGCGCGCCCAGCTCCGTCGCCGCGCTGTTGCGCCCGCCGAGCGTCGCGCCCTGCCCGGCGAAGTGCTTCAGCACCACGCCGACCCCGGCCCGCCCGGTCCCGTCCACCAGCGCCTCGGTCAGCCGGGCGGCCAGGTGCGGGTCCTCCCCGAAGCACTCCTCGGCGCGCCCCCAGCGCGGGTCGCGCACCAGGTCCAGCGCGGACACCAGCGCCAGGTGAGCGCCCCGGGACCGCAGTTCGGCGCCCGCCGCTGCCGCCGCCTGCGCGTACAGCTCCGGGTCGAAGGTCGCGCCCACCGCGAGGTTGACCGGCAGCACGCTGCCGTCCAGGGCCTGGTGGCCGTGCGGCATCTCCTCCACCAGCAGCACCGGGATGCCCAGCCGGGTGTGCTCCCGCACGTGCCGCTGCACCTGCTCGGCCATCGCCGCGCCCGCGGCCGCGTCGAGCCCGTCGTCGAAGCCGACCCCGGACCAGGGGTCGGCCCGCTGCAACCCGTACAGCGCGCCCATCCCGCCGAAGGCGGCGACCTCGGCGCGGAACGCGGCCGTCAGCCGGTGCCCGCCGCCGGCCCGCTCGTAGGCGTCCCAGCCGTACATCCGCTGGTTGACCTGGCCGACCTTCTCCGCGAGCGTCATCCGGTCCAGCAGGTCGCGCACCCGCTCGGGGACCGGCGCGGCCGGGTCGAGGTAGCGCGGGCCGGGGCGCGTCACCGCAGCTCCAGCACGGCGACCCCGTACGCGTCCAGCGCCACGTCCGCCACGGCCGCGCCGTCGTGCAGGCCGTGCAGGGTGCCCTCGGCGGCCGGGCGCACCGTCAGCGGCTCGGCGCTCTGGCTGACCAGCCACACGAACCGGCGGCCGTCCTCGTGCACCAGCACGTCCGCGCTGACCCGCGGGTCGGCCACGGTCACCGGCCGCCGCACGCCCGCCACCCGCGCCAGCGCCGCGTACAGCCGGTGGGTGTCCTCGGGGTTGGCGTGCGCGGTGCGGGCCGCCATGTGCTCCAGCGGGTAGGTGGCCAGCACCGTACGGCCCGCGCCGATCTCGCGGACGACCAGCGCCGGGCGGCCGTGCGCGTCCACCGCCACCACCCGGCCGGTACGCGGCTCCACCGGCAGGTAGGCGCGGCTGTCCTCGTTGCCGGCGACCGGGAAGCGCAGCACCTCGCCCGCCGGAAGGTCCCCGAACGGCTCGGTGAACGTCATCTCCAGCACGGCGTCCTCGATCGGCTCGGCCACCCCGTAGGACAGCTGGAGCTCCACCCCGAACAGCCCGTCCAGGTCGTCGAACCACGGGCCGCGGGTCGCCGGGTGCTCCCCGGAGCAGAAGGACAGGTAGACCGTCGCGCCCGCCTCGGCCCGGGCGGCCAGCTCCCGGCGGGTGCGGGTGGTCAGCTGCCGGGTGGCGGGCAGCAGGTACAGCGCGGCCTGCCCGGGCAGCTGGTCGGCCTCCCGCAGGAAGCCCACCGCCAGGTCGGCGGCGCGCGCGGTGACGTAGCCCTGGTGCAGCGAGGTGAAGATCAGCGGCCGGTCGGCGGGCCGGCTGTAGGGGTAGCCGCGCTCCAGGAACGCCGGCACCACGAAGGCGGCGTCGGCGTCGGCGCGGGAGCAGCGCGCGAAGTCCACCGCCTTGAGCACGCCGGCGAACGCGGCCAGCTCCCGCAGCGGCTCCTTCGGCGCGCCCGTCGCGTCCGTGATGCCGAAGTGCATCTCGAACGGGTGGTGGTCGTAGGGCGAACGGTCCCACAGGCCGTCGTAGTCGGTGTTGTTCCAGGCCATCCAGCCCGTCGCGCCGCCCAGCAGCGAGTTGTGCAGGGTCTGCCGGTAGTAGTGGCCCGCGTTGCGCGCCGAGACCGCGTCCGTGGACAGCCCGAACTCCTCCAGGACCACCGGCTGCCCGGTCACCGCCGCCAACTCGCACTCGAAGGCCGCGCGGTAGTGCTGCCGCGGCCGGTCGGTGTCGGAGCGGTACACGTGCGGGCCGACGAAGTCCACGTACTCGGCGGTCTCCCGCAGCGAGAACCCGTTGTCCCGGCCGGTCACCTCGATGCCCCAGGCCCCGTCGCCCAGCGACACCGGCTGGGTGGCGCCGGTGGCCCGCACCGCGTTGCACATCGCCTGCGCCCACGCGGTCACCACGTCCGAGGACGGCGGGTCGACCTGGTAGATCCGGCCGTAGCCGGGCATCTCGTTGGTGATCAGCCAGCCGGTGACCGCCGGGTGGTCCTTGAAGCGCCGCGCCATCCGCGACACGAACCACGCCTGCCGGCCGACCATCCACACGTCCTCGTACAGGTCGCGGCCGCCGCGCCAGACCGGGTCCCAGTTCTCCCCGGACATGTGGCCGACGATGAAGGTGGGCACGGTGCCCATGCCCGCCTCCCGGTGCGCGTCGAGGAAGTCCTCGAAGCGGGCGCAGCACTCCTCGTCGATCCGGTGCGGCTCGGGGTGGAAGTCCGGCCAGTAGAAGAAGGAGCGGGTCGTGTTCAGTCCGTGCTCGGCCAGGACCCGCAGCTCCTCGCGCACGGTCTTCGGGTCGTAGTCCCGCCACATCAGCGGACCGCCGGTGCGGGACCAGAAGTTGGCGCCGAGCCAGGGCAGGACGTCGGGCTGGTGGGTGAGCTGGGCGCTGTGGCGTCGCATGGTCCTTCTCGGGGTGTTCGGGATCGGGTGGAGCGGTGGTGCGGTGGTGCGGTGGTGCGGTGGTGCGGGCTCAGGCGGGGCGGCCGGGGGCCGGGCCGGTGGACGCGCGGACCACCAGGCGGGGCAGTCCGGTCAGGGCCGTCCCCTCGACGTCCTCGCCGCACAGCGACAGCAGCAGCCGGGCGGCCGCCGCGCCCACCTGCTGCACCTGCTGGTCGACGGTGGTCAGCCGCGGGTGCAGCCAACTGCCCAGCGGCAGGTTGTCGTAGCCGACGACCGACAGGTCCGCCGGCACGCGCAGCCCGGCCCGCTGCGCGGTGCCGATGCCGCACACGGCCATCGAGTCGTTGGCGTAGACGACGGCCGTCGGCCGGTCGTGGGCGCGAAGCAGCGCCTCGGTCGCGCCGACCGCCATCCGCTCGCTGAAGTCGGTGTGCAGCACCGCGAACGGCCGCAGCCCCGCGGCGGTCAGCGACTGCTCGAAGGCGGCCCGGCGCAGCCGGGTGTGCTGGAGCTCGGGCGGCCCCGCCACATAGGCGACCCGCCGGTGCCCCAGGCCCAGCAGGTGCTCGACCGCTGCCGCGACCCCCACCCCCTGGTCGCTCAACCCCACCCGCGGCACCACGGCCGTGTCGTCGGGGGACCCGAGCAGCACCGCGGGCAGCCGCAGCCGCGCCAGCAGCGCCGGGCGGGCGTCCTCGTCGCGGGCGTCGGTCAGCACCGCGCCGTCCACCCGGCCCTCGGCGGCCAGCCGCTCGTACAGCGCGTTCTCCTCGCGCAGCCCGCTGACCAGGTGCAGCAGCAGGCCGTAGCCGCGCGGCGCGAGTTCGCCCTCGATACCGGTGATCAGCTCGCTGAAGTGCGGGTCGGCGCCCAGCACGTCGGTGGGGCGGCGCACGACCAGGGCGAGGCTGCGGGTGCGCGCGTTGCGCAGCGCCGCCGCAGGGGCGCTGGGCGACCAGCCCAGCTCCGCGGCCGCGGCGAGGATACGGCGCCGGGTCGGCTCGGACAGCCGGCCCTTGTGGTTGAACGCCTGGGAGACCGCGGCCGTGGACACCCCGGCCGCGGCGGCCACTGCCTTGATGGTCGGCCGCCGCGGCGCCCGTCCGGTGGGCGCGGTCACATCTTCACCGCGCCGCTGACCAGCGCCTGCTGCATCCGCCGCTGTAGGACGGTGTACACCACCCACACCGGTATGAGCGTCAGGACGGTGCCCGCGGTCAGCACGCCGTAGTCGGTGCCGGTGATCGACTGGAGCGTGGGCAGCGCCACCTGCACGGTGCGCTGCGAGGGGTCGGGGCCGATGATCACCAGCGAGTACAGGTACTCGTTCCAGAACGTCAGGAAGTTCAGCAGCAGCACCGTCGCGATGCCCGGCAGGCACATCGGCGTGTAGATGTGCCGCAGCACCGCGAACGTGGACGCCCCGTCCAGCCGGGCGGCCTCCTCCATCTCCGGCGGGATGGTCCGCATGAACTGCACCAGCACCACCACCGACAGCGGCAGCGCGGTCGCCGGCAGGAACAGCACCATGAACGTGCGGGTGTGGAACAGCCCGGTGGCCGCCGCCAGCAGGAACGTCGGGAACAGCGCGGCGAAGGTGGGGATCAGGAACCCGAGCGAGAACACCTTCTCGATCACCCCGGCCGCCCGGCCGGTGGAACGGGCCAGCGCGAACGCCGCGGGCACCGCCAGCAGCAGCGTCAGCGCCAGCGCGAAGAGCGTCACCAGGCCGGAGTTGGCCACCGCCAGCCCCAGGTGGCCCGTCCGGTACGCGGTGGTGAAGTTGTGCAGCCCCAGCGACTTCGGCAGCGCGAACGGATGGGCGAAGATGGCGTCGTTGCTCTTGAACGCCGACGCGAGGAAGTAGTACAGCGGGACGACGAGCAGCACCGCGTACGTCCACACCAGGATGTGCGCCGGGAGCCAGCGCTTGCCGAACTTCATGGCTCAGGTCCGATCAGTAGGTCTGGCGGAAGACGCGGCGGATGGCCAGCAGCCCGACCAGCCCGGTCAGGAACAGGAACACCCCGACGGTCTGGCTGTAGCCGAGGTCCGAGGCGATGAACGCCTTCTGGTAGACGAGGAAGGACAGCGTCGTGGACGACGTCCCCGGCCCGCCCTGCGTCAGCAGCAGCACGTGCTGCGCGGAGCCGAAGAGCGTCCACAGGAACTGGAGCATCGTCACGACGCCCACGTAGTCGCGGATCACCGGGAAGTGGATCGTCCACATCGTCCGCCAGTGCCCGGCCCCGTCCAACTGCGCGGCCTCGCCCAGCTCGTCCGGCACGCTGCTCAGCCGGGCCGCGAAGAGCACCGCGGTGAAACCGATGCCGCCCCAGATGTCCAGCGCGATCAGGCAGGCCAGCGCCGTCGAGGGCGACGCCAGCCAGGCGTCCGTCAGCGACCCCAGCCCGACGTCCTTCAGCGCCCCGTTGAGCAGGCCGTCCGGCGACAGCGCCGCGTAGAAGACCATCGCCTTCGCCGGGGTCGATATCAGCCCCGGGATGAAGAGCAGGTAGCGGATGACGCGGTGCCCGGGCGGGCGCTGGGCCACGTAGTAGCCGAGCATGTACGCGCACACGATCATCACCGGGACCGCGACCGCCAGTTGGATCGCGGTGTTGGACACCGCGTCCCAGAACGTCGGGTCGTGCACGACGGTGCGGACGTTGCCGAACCCGGCGAAGGAGACCGGCTGGAGCATGCCCGGCCAGCGCAGGGCCGCGATGACGAAGATCGCGAGCATCGGCCCGACCATGAAGACCAGGTACCAGAGCAGCGCCGGCACGGCGAGCACGGTGCCGCCCTGCCGGGGCGTGCGGCGCCCGGGGGAGGCGGGGGCCGGGACCCGTCGGCGGGGTCGGCGGGTGGAGGCACCGCCGTCCGGTGTCGTCGTCAGCGTCGTCATGCGGTGACTCCCGGGGTCGGGTCGGCGGAGCGGGGACGGGGGTGGGCGCAGGGGCCGCGGAGTGGGCCGGGGTGGGCGCCGGGGCGTGTGCCGGGGTGGGCGCGGGCGGTGGCGGGGCCTGCGGTGCGGCGGTTCATGCGGACCGGTACGCGGACTCGAGCGCGGCACGCACCTTCGCCGGGCTCGTCCCGCGCGTGAAGGAGGTGCTGGTCGCGGTGATCAGCGGCTGGGTGGCGGCCGGCGGCACGAACACGTCGGGCAGCAGCACCTCGCTCACCGTGGAGCCGAGCCGCTGCGCGGCGGCCACCAGTGGGAAGCCCTTGCTCACGGTGTCCGTACGCACCGCCATGTCCCGCCCCGCCTCGGTCACGAACCGCGAGACCGTGTCGGCGCTGTACATGAACCGCAGGAACTTCTCGACGTGCCCGATCTTGCGGACGCCGTTCGGGCTGATCCAGAAGCCGATCAGGGTGAACGCCCTGATGATCGTCGGCCGGTCGTGCGCCGCGCCCTCGGCCAGCGGCCAGCCGCCCACCTCCGTGTGCCGCGCGACGTCCGCCGGGACCTTCGCCAGCGCGGACGACATCGCCGACTGCGCGGCGGCCGCCTGCGTGTTGTACTGCGTCGACATGATGTCCGAGGTCAGCCCCTGCGCCTTGTCGGCGAAGACGCCCGCGTCCCGCAGCATCGTGAAGTACTCGATGCCCGCGCGGGCGCCCCGGCTGCCGAAGTCGCCGGTGGAGTACGCGTGCCGCGCCTCGTCCTCGGTCAGGAACGTCTGGATGATCTGCGCCAGCAGCTTCTGCCCGGTCCAGTCGTTGCCGCCGACCGTCACCGGGGCGATGCCCTTGGCCCGCAGCTTCCTGGCCGCGGCCATCAACTCGTCCCCGGTGGTGGGTACCGCGTCCACGCCCGCCTTGTCGAGCAGCGCCCGGTTGTAGGCGACCGGCCAGTTCGTGGCGAAGTACGGGAACGCCCGCAGCCGCCCCTTGTCGTCCGTCCACGCCGACAGCGCCGCGGGCAGCACCCGGTCGCGCAGCCCCCAGTCGTCGAGGTAGCCCTTGACGTCCACGGTGGCGTCGACGTCGGTCCAGGTCAGCGTCTTGTCGTACAGGTTGACCATGACGACGTCGGCTTCCTTGCGGGCCAGGCGCGAGGTCTCGTAGACCTGGCCCAGGTCGTCCCCGTTGATCAGGTTCTTCACCTTGATCCCCGGGTTCTGCCTGCGGAAGCGGTCCACGGCGGCCAGGTAGGTCGGCGAGCCCGTGGCGGTGGTGCCGAGCTGGGTGTGGACGACGAGGGTGTCCGGATCGGAGTCCGACGCGAACAGCGACGAACAACCGGACAGAGCGGGCAGGGCGGCAGCCGCAGCCAGACCGGAGCCGGCGGCGAGCAAACCGCGCCGGGTCAGCGATGAGCGCACAGCGTGGGTCTCCAACCAGGCGGTTAACGATTGGTTAATCGATGTACCTCGTGAGGTGCGAGGACTTTAAAGACCCGCGAAGCTCTGGTCAAGGGCTTGCGCCCGGCAACCGCCCCACCCGAGCAGCGCCCCCTGCCCCGCGCAGCGCGGGCGGGCACCGGCTCTATGACCCGGCCGGAGCGGCGCGACTGGAGTTGGTGGCCACCCTGCGCCAACTCGGCCTCAGCCATGCCGAGGTCCGGCGTGTGCATGGTCCGGGTGCGGCCATGACATGGTGGCGCCTGTGACGTGTTGGCGAACGGCTGGTTGCCGACGCGCGTGGTCAGCACTTCGGGAAGGACATGATGAAGCTTCTCCTCACCGACTCCGGCATCACGAACGAGAGCATCCAGGATGCGCTGGTCGGCCTGCTGGGTAAGCCGGTTGCCGAGTCCAGCGCCCTGTGCATCCCCACCGCGGGGTATGCGGGCCCCGGCGCCGATCCGGGCGGACCATGGCGATTCATCAGTGGACGATCTGCGAACCCGATGACCGCACTGGGGTGGAAGTCGGTGGGCGTGCTGGAACTCACCGCGCTGCCCAGCATCGAGGAAGCGCTCTGGGTCTCCTGGGTCCAGGCGGCCGACGTCCTGCTGGTCAACGGTGGTGACGCGCTGTACCTGTGCCACTGGATGCAGCAGTCCGGGCTGGCCGAACTCCTGCCGTCGCTGCCCGACACGGTCTACGTGGGACTCAGCGCCGGGAGCATGGTGATGACGCCCCGTGTCGGCGAGGACTTCGTGGGCTGGAAGCCGCCCGCCGGCGGCGACAGCGCGCTGGGGGTGGTGGATTTCTCGATCTTCCCGCACCTGGATCACCCGGCCTGTCCGGAGAACACGACGGCTGCGGCGGAACGGTGGGCGGCCGGTATCGGGGGCCCCGCGTATGCGATCGACGAGCAGACCGCTATCAAGGTGGTAGACGGCGCCGTGGAAGTGGTCTCCGAAGGGCGCTGGAAGTCGTTCGAGGGCGCCCGCCAGTAGGCCATCGCAACTCGCCGCCTACCGGCCGACGTTCGTGAGCGACCCAGAAGTACGAGGTCGGGCGTGTCGACGAGAGCAGTCGGGTGGCGCCCGTTTGCACATCGAGCTCGCTGTCCTAGGCATGCCCCGGGGTCGCGGGGATGCGCCACGGCCCGCCCCGCGCCCACCCGGGGCCCCGGGAGAGGCCGGGGCCGGGGAGCGGGTGGGCGGTCAGGCGGCCGGGGTGAGGGGGGTGAGTTCGGCGCGGCCGAAGAGGAGGGCGTAGCCGCCCGGGAGTTGGCGCAGGATGCGGGTGAGGAGGTCCGGGCCGGCGAGGTCGGCGACGGTGGACAGTACGGAACCGGTGTCCCAGCGGGTGGTGGCCGGGCTCGCGCCCGCGCGGGTGGCCAGGTCCTTGACGAACCCCCACCCGGTCAGGGGGTGGAGGTCGGGTACCTGGTTGCTGAGGACGCGGGCGGCCTCGAAGGGCAGGCGGGCGGCCAGTTCGACGCGCTCGTCGCCGGTCACCTGGCGGCCGAGCCCGGACAGGACGAGGCGGACGGCCTGCTCGGCGCGCTCCCGCGTGGGATAGGCGCCCTCGTAGCGGACCCGCTCCAGCATCTGGTCGTACGTCATCGTCGCGGACGAGTCGTGGGGGAGCGGTGCATGCCGGTCGGACATCACTGCTGTGCGTGCCTTTCTGCGGTGATGGGGTGGTGGGGGGCGGGGTGGTCCCGTGGTCCCGTGGTGAAGGGGGATGGCGCGGCGGGGCGGAGGACGGGCCGACGGGGGCCGTGCGCCCGTCGGCCCGTCCTCCGCCGTTCGGCCGCCGCCGCTGGCGGCGGACCCGGCCTCAGCCGGCGATCTGCTTGCGGGAGCCGTCGCCGACAGCGACCTTGCGCGGCTTGGCCCGCTCGGCGATCGGGATGCGCAGCGTCAGCACCCCGGCCTCGTAGTCCGCCTGGATGCGCTCGGTGTCCAGGGTGTCGGCCAGCACGATCTGGCGGGAGAAGACGCCCAGCGGACGCTCGGAGAGGTCCATCTTCACGTCGTCGCTCTTCGAGGTGGGCCGGCGCTCGGCCCTGACCGTCAGCATGTTCCGCTCGACGTCGATGTCGATCGCCTCGGCGCTCACGCCCGGCAGGTCGAAGGACACCACGTACTCATCGCCTTCGCGGTAGGCGTCCATCGCCATCGCGGAGGGGCGGGACCAGGTACCCGGGGCGGTCAGCTGCTGGGCGAGCCGGTCGAGTTCGCGGAACGGGTCGGTGCGCATCAACATCGCGAAACACCTCCAGAAGGTTCGGGCAGTACCTGCCAATGCGCTTCAACGATTCCGTTGTACCATGTCATCCAATGGATGACAAACGTGGTGTCGTCGAAAGGATGACGCGCCGATGACACAGGGACCACAGGGAGAAGCGCCCATGCCGGAGACCGACCAACCGCCCCCGCCCGCCGACGAGCAGGGCCCCGCCTCCTTCCTCGCCGCCGCCGCGGCCCTGGAGGCCATCCGTGACGCGCTGCGCACCGCCCAGGACGAGGCGTCCGCCGCCTCCTGGCAGGGCACGGGCCCGGAACAGGCCCTGGCCTCCCTCCTCCTGCTGCGCCAGGTCAGGGAAGAGCTCGCCGGGTGGGAGACCGGCCTGATCGAGACCGCCCGCGGCGCCGGCGCCAGCTGGGCCGACCTCGCCCACCCGCTCGGCGTCGCCAGCCGCCAGGCCGCCGAGCGCCGCTACCTGCGCAACCGCCCCGGGCCGGCCGGCGCCACCGGGGAGCAGCGCGTCCAGGCCACCCGCGACCGCCGCGCCGCCGACCGCGCCACCGGCGTCTGGGCCCGGCGCAATGCCGCGGAGCTGCGCCGCATCGCCGGGCGGATCAGCGCGCTGACCGACCTCCCGGCCGCGGCCCGGCTCCCCCTCGGCCGGCTCGACGAGGCCCTCGCCCAGGACGACCCCGCCGCCCTCCTCGCCCCCCTGACCGCCGCCCGCCCCCACCTGGCCGACGGCCACCCCCGCCTCGCCGCACAACTCGACGACACCCTCACCGGCGCCACCGCGCCGATACCGAAACGCGGTTGAGCGCCCCCGCCCGGACCGTGCATCATCCGCCACGTGGAGACGTATCTGGAGACCGAGCGCCTCGCGTTGCGCCGTTTCACCGCGGACGACGCCGACCTGCTGATCGAGCTGGACAGCGACCCCGCGGTGATGCGCTACCTGACCGGGGGCGAGGCGACCGCGCCGGAGGCCGTGCGCGCACGGCACCTGCCGTCGATCGTCGACGGCTACGCGAAGTGGGGCGGCGAACTCGGCCTGTTCGCCGCGTACGAGCGCGACGGCGGGGCGTTCGTCGGCTGGTTCTGCCTGCGCCCCGAGCCGGACGGCCCGCGGGAGGAGGCCGAACTCGGCTACCGGCTGCGGCAGCCGGCCTGGGGCCGGGGATACGCCACCGAGGGCTCGCGGGGCTTGCTGCACAAGGGGTTCACCGCGCTGGGGCTGCGCATGGTGTGGGGCGAGACGATGACCGTCAACCGCGGGTCGCGCGCGGTCATGGAGAAGGTCGGCATGACCCTCGCGGGGGCCCTCCCCACGCCTGCGAGCATGGCGGCGGTGGAGGGCGCCGAGCACGGCGGCGTACGGTACGAGATCACCCGGGCGCAGTGGCTGCGCCGCCGGCAGGACCCGGAAACGGCCCTGACCAGCTGACGGGGAGGCCGTACCACCTCCCTCTTCCCCCGGACCGGGGGGCCGAACGGGTGCGGCGCGGGGCGGGGGTCAGGTGCGCGGCAGGATGCCCAGGAGCGCGGAGGTGAAGGAGGCCCGCAGGGCGTCGCGCAGTTCCAGGTGGAGCACGCCGAGCGCGGGTTCCTCCGCGTAAGCGGCGAGGAGGCTGGGGGGCGGCGGGACGTAGGCCGCCAGGGCGCCCGCCGAGACCAGGCCCATCAGGCAGAACAGCTGGGTGTCGTCGCCGAGTTCGGGCACGTGGCGGCGGACGAGTGCGGTCATGTCCGCGAGCCGCGCGAGGGAGGACCGCTTGTGCCGCTTGACGACCTCGACCGACACGTTGTGCTCCAGGACGCCGCCCTGGGCGCCGAAGAGGTCGCACAGCACTTTCCGGTCGGCCAGTGACCGGCTGAGGATCTCGGCCAGCCGGCCGGCCCGTGCGTCCGGTGCGGCGTCCGCCTCGATGCCCGCGGCCAGCTCGCCGGCCAGCTCGGCAAGCCAGCGGCCCATGAAGTCGTCGAGCAGTTCGAGCAGCACCGCCTCGCGCGACTCGAAGTAGCGCAGGACGTTCGACTTGGCCAGGCCCACCCGCCGGCTGAGCTCATTGAGGCTCACCTCGGCGACGGGCATCTCGTCCAGCATTGCCGCCGCCGTGTCCAGGATCGCCCGGCGGCGGATCTCCCGCTGCTCCTCGCTCCTCGCCCGCTGAAAGGTCACGTCCTCAGCCTAGCTTGCAGACCGCCGGTCTCTTGACATGAGACCGGCGGTCTCTTACGTTGGCGGTGGTAACAGACCACTGGTTCTTTAGGAGTGCGCCATGGGTGACAACTGGACCGAGCGGGACATCCCCGACCAGCGCGGCCGGGTGGCGGTCGTGACCGGTGCCAACACCGGGCTGGGCTTCGAGACCGCCCGGATGCTCGCGGAGCGCGGGGCGGCGGTGGTCCTGGCCGTCCGCGACGTCGAGAAGGGCAGGCAGGCGGCGGCCCGCATCGCCGCGGGCGCCACCGCCGCTGCCATGGGCCCTGTCACCGTCCAGGCCCTGGACCTGACGTCCCTGGAGTCGGTCCGCTCCGCGGCGGCCGACCTGCGCGCGGCCCACCCGCGCATCGACCTGCTCGTCAACAACGCGGGCGTGATGTACACCCCGCGGCGGACCACCGCCGACGGCTTCGAGCTGCAGTTCGGCACCAACCACCTCGGCCACTTCGCCCTCACCGGCCTGCTGCTGGACCGGCTGCTGCCCGTCCCCGGCTCCCGCGTCGTGACGGTCAGCAGCACCGGCCACCGCATCCGGGCCGCCGTCCACTTCGACGACCTGCAGTGGGAGCGCTCGTACAGCCGCATCGGCGCATACGGCCAGTCCAAGCTGGCCAACCTGATGTTCACCTACGAACTTCAGCGCCGGCTCGCACCGCACGGCACCACCGTCGCGGTGGCCGCGCACCCCGGCGTGTCCAACACCGAACTCGTCCGCAACACGCCCGCGCCGCTGCGGATGCCCGTCACCTGGCTCGCGCCGCTGCTCACCCAGAAGCCCGAGATGGGCGCGCTCCCGACCCTGCGCGCCGCCACCGACCCCGAGGCCGCCGGCGGGCAGTACTACGGCCCGGGCGGACGCGGGGAGATCCGCGGCTACCCTAGGCCCGTCGCCTCGAGCGCCGACTCCTACGACGCGGCCGCCCAGCAGCGCCTGTGGGCCGTCTCCGAGGAACTCACCGGGGTGACGTTCCCCGCACTGCTCGGCGCGCCCAGCGCGTGAGCAGCGCGGTGGCGCCGCCCTCCGCGGTCCGGTGGCGGCGGGTTCACGCCCGCCAGTTGCCCCCGGGCTGCCGGCGCTGCCGGACGAGCTCCTCGTACACCGCTGAGCCCGCCGCGGCCGGATACGCCTCGAAGCCCACCCAGTCCGTCCCGTGGTACTCGCGGAAGAACAGGTTGGCGATGGTGCCGTTGACCTCCACGGTGGTCACATGGACGGCCGGAACCCGGAACGGCTCCTCGCGCGGCGGTGCGCGGTCGGGGCACGTCGGTGCGGACACCACCGGGCGGGGCGGGGGCGCGGGGGAAACGGAGCGGGCATGGGTGTGCCGCGCCGGTCCGGGCAGGCTCGGGGTAGGCCCTCGACCGAGGGCGTGACCAGACCGGGCGGGCGGGCCATGCTGGAGATCACGCAGAAGCACGGATGGAGCCGTGACCACGAGATCGTCCTCGACGGCGTCGCGGTGGGGCACTGGCGGCGGCGCGGCAGACGCTCCGGCGGGCCGCTCGAACTGGCGGGGGAGACCTCGGAGTTCCATGTCGCCCGATGGGGCCGGTCCTACGAACTGCGGGCAGCCGAGGGTGTCCGGGCCTCGGCCCACCGCGCCGGGCGGACGTGGGAGGTGGTCTGCGACGGTGCCGCATACCGTCTGGAGCGGGTCTCGCGGTTCCGCCGGCCGTGGCGGCTCGTGCACCAGGGGCGGGACCTGGGCACGTTCACCCGTATCCGCCCCGGTCGGGGCGTGACCGCCGAACTCGGCTCCGTACCCTTGCCCGCGCAGGTCTTCGCCGGCCTCGTGGTGCTCTCCCTGTGGCAGCGCCAGGACGCCGCGACCGCCGGCGCCGTGGCCGCGTCCGGCAGTTGAGGTGCCGCGGCCCGCGCCGGCCGTCCGCCGGAGCGCTCCTGCCCGGACCGGGCGGCGCGGGAGGAGCCGTGGGGGAGCGGTGCCGCCCGTTGCGCTGGAGCACCGCGCTGACCTGTGCGGACTTCCCCGCGGCGCACGCACAACCGGTCAGTTGTCTGATCAACACGGATCATCAACGGTCGCGTTGGTCGCTGTATAAATCTCCTGCGGTCAAAAACGGGCAGTCCAGGTCCGGTTCGCGGAGCGGGGAGGTGCGGCGCGTGCACGCCACGGAGCGCCGGCGCCGGCATCGGCACCGCACCCGCGGCGGTGCGCGACGTGCGCCACGGCGGCGGGTCCCGCCGCCGACCCGGCGGCCGCCGACCTCGGCGGCGTACCGCGTGGAACCGGCCTGACCAGAGCCGGTCCGGTCCCCGCCGGTGCCCGGAGACTTCACCGGCGGTCTCGCGCAGCCGGATGCGCACGGGCCACCATGGCACATCCGGCCCACCCGGTCGCCGAGCCCGATCCGTCCCCGGCCCTCCGCACCGCACCACACCGCACCGCATCGGACCGGACCGGACCGGACCGGACCGGACCGCCGATCCCCCCCACCCACCCGCCCGTTCCGCGCAGCGGCAGGCCGCCCCTCACCGTCCCCCACCGATTGCTGAGGACACCATGAGCACACAGCAGACGACCGACGCTTCCGGCCCCGAGCCGCCGGCCCCGGACGCCGCGCCCCCCGGTGCGGAGGGACCGTCCTCGGGCGGCCTGCGGGTGGGGCTCAAGAGCCGGCACCTGTCGATGATCGCGATCGGCGGTGTGATCGGCGCCGGCCTGTTCGTCGGCTCCGGTTCGGGCATCGCCGCCGCCGGCCCCGCCATCCTCATCTCGTACGCCCTGGTCGGCGCGATGGTCGTCCTGGTGATGCGGATGCTGGGCGAGATGGCGGCCGCGTACCCGACGTCGGGCTCGTTCTCCGCGTACGCGGACCGGGGGCTCGGGCGCTGGGCGGGGTTCTCCATCGGCTGGCTGTACTGGTTCTTCTGGGTCGTCGTGCTCGCCGTCGAGGCGACCGCGGGCGCGACCATCCTCCAGGGCTGGATGCCGGCGGTGCCGCAGTGGGGCTGGGCGCTGATCGTGATGGCCGTGCTCACCGCCTCGAACCTCGCGTCGGTCGCCTCCTACGGCGAGTTCGAGTTCTGGTTCGCCGGGATCAAGGTGGTGGCGATCGCCGCGTTCATCGTGATCGGCGTGCTGGCGCTGTGCGGGGTGCTGCACGGCGACAGCACGGGCCCCGGCCACAGCTCGGCGGGGCTGTCCAACCTGACCTCCCACGGCGGGTTCCTGCCGAACGGCCCGGGCGCGATCCTCACCGGCATCCTGATGGTCGTCTTCTCCTTCATGGGCAGCGAGATCGTCACTCTCGCCGCCGGTGAGTCCGCCGACCCGCGCAAGGCCGTCAGCCGCGCCACCAACAGCGTCATCTGGCGCATCGCGGTCTTCTACATCGGCTCGATCTTCGTGGTCGTCACGCTGCTGCCGTGGAACGACAAGTCGATCACGAAGCACGGCAGTTACGTCGCGGCGCTGGACTCCGTCGGGATACCGCACGCCGGGCAGGTGATGAACGTCGTGGTGCTCACGGCGGTGCTGTCCTGCCTCAACTCCGGCCTCTACACCGCCTCCCGGATGGCCTTCTCCCTGGGCGTGCGCGGCGACGCCCCCAAGCCCTTCGCCCGTACGAGCCCGCGCGGCGTCCCGCAGGTCGCGATCCTCTCGTCGGTGGCGTTCGGCTTCCTCGCGGTGTTCTTCAACTACAAGTGGCCCGACAGCGTCTTCGCCTTCCTGCTGAACGCCTCGGGCGCGGTCGCGCTGTTCATCTGGCTGGTCATCTGCTGCACCCAGCTGAGGATGCGCGCGATGATCCTCCGCGACGACCCGGACAAGCTCGTCGTACGGATGTGGTTCTTCCCGTACCTGACGTGGGCGACGATCGCGATGATCGTCTTCGTGCTCGGATACATGCTCACCGACCACGATGCCCGCAAGCAGGTGCTGCTGTCGCTGCTCGCCGCCGCCGTGGTGATCTTCGTCGCGCTGGTCCGGGAGCCCGTCGCCCGGGCGGTCGTCCGGCGCCGCCCGAGCGCCTCCCAGCCCTCCTGACGCCCGGCCGCCGCCCCCGGCCCGGGGCGGCGGTCCCGGTGGCCCCCGCGGCCCGGGCGAGGGCGCCCCGGGGGCGTCCGCGGCGTGTTCGGACGGCGCGCGACCGGGCAGGCGAACCCCATGACGGCTACCCATCTCGAACAGGAAGTGACACTCGAAGGCGTCGGCCCGCTCGACCCCACCGGCCTGTGCGCGCTGCCGAAGGTGAAGAAGGTCGTGGAGGCACCGCGCGAGGACCTCGACGCCGTCTACTACGACACCGCCGAACTGCGGCTGCTCTCCCGCGGCATCACCCTGCGCCGCCGCAGCGGCGGCCACGACGAGGGCTGGCACCTCAAGCTGCCCGCCGACGGCGGCAGGCGCGAGGTCCACGCGCCACTGCGGGCGGGCAAGCCCGGAAAGGTGCCCCGCGAGCTGGAACGCAGGGTCCGGGCGTACACCCGGGGCCGCCCGCTCGGGCCCGTCGCCCACCTGCGCACGCACCGGCGGCGCCACCTGCTGCTGGACCGCAAGGGCCGCTCGCTCGCGGAGGTCGCCCAGGACGAGGTCGACGCGCACGTCCTCGACGTGGAGCGGCTGCGTACCGCGGCCCTGCCCGCCACCCCGGACCGCGCGGCCGCCGGGCGCGGCGGCACCCAGGGCGGCACGAGCACCCGGGTGGTGCACTGGTCCGAGGTCGAGGTCGAGAAGGACCGCGGCGACGACGCGCTGCTGCGTGCCGCCGAACGCCGGCTGCGCGCCCAGGGAGGCAGCCGCCCGGCCCGGTCCGGCAAGCTCGACCACGCGCTGGGCGCCGCGCTGGCCCTGCCGCCGCAACCCGCCCCGCCGCCTCGCCCCCGCCCGGGCTCGGCAGGCGAGTGCTTCATGCGCCGACTGTCGGAGCAGATCGACGTCCTGCTCGAGACCGACGCGGCCGCACGGGCCGACGAACCCGACGCGGTGCACCGGATGCGCACCACGAGCCGCCGGCTGCGCAACCTGCTGCGCGACAACCGGGCCCTGCTCGACCGGCGGCGCACCGACCCCGTCGCCGACGACCTGCGCCGGCTCACCCGCGCGCTCGCCGGCGCCAGGGACCACGAGGTGCTCGCCGCGGACCTGCCCGCGCAGGCCGCCCGCCTGACCGGGCCGGAGCATCCCGCGCTCGCCCGCCGGGTCGCCGCACAGGAAGCCGGACGGCACAAGGAGGCGCACCGCGCCGCGGTCGCCTGGCTCGACCGGCCCCGCTACTACGCCCTGCTCGACGCCCTCGACGGCCTGCGGGCCGAACCTCCGCTGCGTCCCGCCAGGAACGCCAGGCCCGCGAAGAAGCACCTGCGCAAGGTCATGGGCCGCGACCACGACCGTCTGGCGAAGCGGATGAAGACCGCGGTCAACGCTCCCGACGGGCCCGTACACGACAAGGCGATGCACCAGGCGCGCAAGGCCGTCCGCCGGGCTCGGCACGCCGCGGAGACCGCGCTGCCCTACGCCGGCAAGCGGGCGAAGCGGTACCGCAAGCGGGCCAAGGCCCTTCAGGGGGTGCTCGGCGCGCACCAGGACGCGGTCGTGGCGAAGGGCGAACTGCGTGAGCTCGCCGCGCAGGCGCACCGTGAAGGAGCGGACACCTACGGCTATGGCCGCCTCCACGCCGTGCAGGAGCGCCGCGCGGCCGCGGCACTCGGGGACCTCCCGTCCGCGGGGAAGCGGCTGCGCCCGTACTGACCGAGGTGCCGGCCTCCTGCCTGCCGGCCCTGCCCCTGCCGCCCCCCTCCATGTGACCCACGTCTCACAACCCGCGTGCAGCAGGCGCGGCGGCTTGTGCGTCGAGGAGGGGTGACAGGAAGGGAGGGGACGTGAGGCTGGCAACCGAGCACGACACCTGTGTCGGCAGCAGCAGGCCGGTACCGGCGCAACCGAGGAGCGAGCGGGCCTTCGACGAGTTCGACGAGTTCGTCGTCGCCCGCTCGGCCGTACTGTTCCGGGGCGCTCTGATCCTGACGGGCAACCGCGAGGCCGCGGAGGACCTGGTCCAGGAGACGCTGGAGCGGGCCTGCCGCAAGTGGCGCACCATCGCGGCCAAGGACGCCCCCGAAGCCTACGTGCGACGGATCATGGTGAACCTGGCGAACGACCGCTGGCGGCGGTTCCGCCGTACGGTCCCGCACGACGATGGCGTGGAACGCGCCGCCGCCGGGGACCAGTACGGGCAGATCGACACCAGAGACCAGTTGCTCAGGGCGCTCCAGAGTCTGCCCATGCGCATGCGGACGGTGGTGGTGCTGCGGTACTTCCACGATCTCTCGGACGACGAGATCGCGGCCGACCTGAGGATCTCACCGAGCACCGTGCGGTCCCAGCTCGCTCGCGGTATCGGCAAACTCCGGGGCCAGTTCCCCGCGTTGTCCCACCCTTCGCCGCAGCAGACCACGGAAGGACTGTGATGGCTCCCCACGACTCGCGGCCTTCCGGCTGCACACCTTTCGAACAGGAACTGGTGAACGCCATGAACGACTTCGTGAACGCCACCGAGACACCCCACTTCGCCACGGCCGCGATCGTGCGCCGGGCCCGCCGGAAGAAGGCGACGGCCATCGCGGGCATCGCCGCCGCCCTCGTCGTGGCCAGTGCGGGCACCGCCCTGGCGGCCGGCGTGGTCGGCAGCGGTGGGCACGCCTCCCACGCGGCCGCCGCGCGCTCGGCCGCTTCCGACGGCACCACGGTGCTGTTGCGCTCCCGCGACGGCGGGACCGTCACCGTCCCGCTGACCGGCATGGACTCGGCGCAGGCCAGGGAGACCCTCGTCCGGCGCGGGCTCACGCCCGACTTCACCCGGAGGCCGGTGACCGACTGCGCGCAGAGCACGGTCATCGCGGTCTCACCGCACGCTCCGACGGTCGTCCGCGCGGGCGCCACGATCCACGTGACGGTCTGCGCCGGATGACCCCCACGGTGCCGGCCTGACCAACCCGGCCGGCCCGAAGGGGTGTTGGTGGTCCCGCCGCAACCGGGACCACCAACGCCGTGAACCGAGGAGCCCACCGCCGTGAACGATCCCGTCCCTTCGCCCCGCCGGTGGCCGGGCGGGCCCCCGGGGTTACTCGGCTCCGCCGAACGCAGGGGCCGGGGCCGGGGCCGGGGCTGCCGGGGCCGGGCGGGACTCCGGGGCGGGGTGGCAGGTGAAGCCGAGGCGGCTCATCGCACGGGTGACCTCGTCCGCGGAGAAGTCGCGGCGGTCCTGCCTGGTGAGCACTTCACCGACCTGCTTGACCGGGTAGGTGCGGCGGCCGATGGTCACAGACGCACCGGTCACGGGTTCGGGCTTGATGCCCTTCATCGCTTCCAGCACTTCGCTCTTGATGAGGTTGAAGGAGAAACGCGCGATGACACAGTGCATGATGCCTCACAGGTTGACGTGGAGCCTCTGACCACGGGCGGGTGGGCTGGGCGGGCGGGTTCGGGGGCGGTGGCAGCCCGCCTCAGGCGGCGGTGCCGGCGGTACCGGCGGTCTTGCGGCCGGCGCCGCGGGGCGCCGTACGCGGCGTCGCGGTGGCGCGTCGGGCCTGGGTGGTGCCGCGGCCCCGGCCACGTGACGCGGACGGGCGGCGCCCGGGCCGTTCGGTGACGGGTGCGCTGACGGTGACGGGGACGCCGGTCGGGGTACGGGCGCCCGTGATGCGGCTCAGTTCGGCCTCGCCGGAGCGCACCTGGGTGGTGAGCGGGGTGATGCGGGCCTGGGCCATCAACCGGGTCATGTCGCGGCGCTGGTCGGGCATCACGAGGGTGACGACGCTGCCGGACTCGCCGGCGCGGGCCGTGCGGCCGCCGCGGTGGAGGTAATCCTTGTGGTCGGTGGGCGGGTCGACGTTGACCACCAGGTCGAGGTGGTCGACGTGGATGCCGCGGGCGGCGACGTTCGTGGCGACCAGCACGGTGACGTGCCCGGTCTTGAACTGCTCCAGGGTGCGGGTGCGCTGCGGCTGGGACTTTCCGCCGTGCAGCGCCGCGGCGCGCACCCCGCTGCTCAGGAGATCCCGGGTCAGGCGGTCCACCGCGTGCTTGGTGTCCAGGAACATGATCACACTGCCCGCGCGTGCGCCGATCTCGAGGGTGACGGTGCGCTTGTCGGCGGCATGGATGTGCAGCACGTGGTGTTCCATCGTGGTGACCGCGCCGGCGGAGGGATCGACGGAGTGGACCACCGGGTCGTCGAGGTAACGGCGCACCAGCAGGTCGACATTGCGGTCCAGGGTGGCGGAGAACAGCATGCGCTGGCCGCCGGGGCGCACCTGGTCGAGGAGCTCGGTGACCTGCGGCATGAAGCCCATGTCGGCCATCTGGTCGGCCTCGTCCAGCACGGTGGTCTCGACCTGGTCCAGGCGGCAGTCCCCGCGCTGGACCAGGTCCTTCAGGCGGCCCGGGGTCGCGACGACGACCTCCACGCCGCCGCGCAGGGCGCCGGCCTGCCGGCCGATCGACATGCCGCCGACCACGGTGGCCATCCGGAGCTTCAGCGGCCGGGCGTAGGGGGTGAGCGCGTCGGTCACCTGCTGGGCCAGTTCCCGGGTGGGCACCAGGACCAGGGCCAGCGGCTGCCGGGGCTGGGCGCGCCGGCCGGCGGTGCGGGCCAGCAGCGCCAGGCCGAAGGCCAGGGTCTTGCCCGAGCCGGTGCGGCCCCTGCCCAGGACGTCCCGGCCGGCCAGCGTGTTGGGGAGGGTCGCCGCCTGGATCGGGAACGGCACCGCCATGCCTTCGGCGCCGAGGGCGGCCAGCAGCGGGGCGGGCAGGTCGAGATCGCCGAAGGCCTCGACCGGGGGAAGCGCCGGCGTGATGGTCGTCGGCAGCGCGAACTCCCCTTGCCGCACGGGGCGGCGCCCGTGGCCACCGGAGCGGCCCGCGCCCGAGGGGCGTGCGGACCGGGCGCGGGAGCCGCCGCCCCGCGAGGAGCCGGTGGAGCCAGTGGAGCCGCCGTTCCGTGAGGAGCGGTCGTTCGTGCGAATGGTGCGGTTCATGCGGAACCTTCCTCGACACGGCACGTATCGAGGAACCTCCGCGGCGGTGAGCCGCCTGGGAGAATCGCACGTACGAACCGAAGAAAAGAAAAACGGGGAAGAGCGAGGCTTCCCTTTTCGCGGCGGCGGGGGGCGGAAGTCGTCGAAGAAGACGTGAATTCCGGAGCGAAAGACGGTGGCGGAATATGCCCCTGCCGCCATCTACGGGGGTGTTGTGCCATCGGCTGTCTCCGCCGGCCCGTGCGGCCGTCGCCGGACACGGGGAAAATCCTGTGACGCACAAAAGCCGGGGCCCGCACCCCTCAGGTGCGGGCCCCAGCTCGGTGTGACGCGTCGGTGTCAGGCGGGGACGATGTTCTCCGCCTGCAGGCCCTTCTGGCCCTGCGCGACGTCGAAGTTCACCTTCTGTCCCTCCTGCAGCTCGCGGAATCCGGACGCGGCGATGTTCGAGTAGTGGGCGAACACGTCAGCGCCGCCACCGTCCTGCTCGATGAAGCCGAAACCCTTTTCCGCGTTGAACCACTTCACGGTGCCACTAGCCATTTGTGCTCTCCTTCGGGGCGGTGTCCTGTGCCCGCACTGTGCGAGCCCCAGTGTCGCCGTGATGATTGCCCCGTCCGAGAGTGTCGGCACGCAAAGTGACCTACCCGACGAAAATCCGGTGAGGTCGCTTGAAGTTTTGGGAACCACTACTGCAACTGCTCGCCAGAGTAGCACGGGGTGGGCCGCAGTGCCCGGGGCGGCGCTAATTCCGTGGGGTATCCGCGGATCACTTCGCTTCGCGCGGCATGAATTTCTCTTGTCGCGGCACCAGATATTCGCGCCGGTGCAGAGCCGAAGTGCCTCCGGGTCGGCCCCCTCCGTCGCCTTCGCACCGGTGCGGCGCCGGTGCGGCACCGACTGCGGCACGTGCCCGGTCCCGATGCCTCGCCCCACGGCTCCTCGACGCGCCGGACCGCCCGATCCTCACTACCGGACACGCGAAAATCTATGCCGGCCGCAGTAGACATTGCACGGCGGCGTGGCTATGGTTTCTCTCGTAGCCGAGATCGACAAGGCCCGGCAGAGATGAACTGCCGGGCAGCAGTACCGCACGACGCAGGACGGTCCGGTGGTGGAGTTCCGAAGCCAAGGAGCTTGTTTTGACGGCGACGGGACTGACGACCGGACCGGGTGGCCCGCAGTGCTCAGGGGCCGCCGCGCAGTACCCGTTCGGTAAACACCCAGAGGGAAGAACGGAGGAGTCGACACGCCATCAGGATCGCCCGGGTGGAGCTTTGGGCCCGGGTACCGCAGGACATCGATAGTGAGGTGGTCTCCGGTCAAGCAACCGCGATCCCCGTACCCGCTGCCACGCTCCCGTGCGGCGGTGCGGACACAGTAGGTCGGCGCAGTACCAGGCCGACAGATGGTGTTGTAGTTCCTTCGGGGCCCTGGTGCCGGTATGGCACCAGGGCCCCTCCAGCGTGTTCCACAGAGAGGCAAGATGACGGCAGACGACTCGTTCAACCGGCTTGATGACGACGACTACCCCGCCTACACCATGGGCCGGGCCGCCGAACTGCTCGGCACCACCCAGGGCTTCCTGCGCGCCATCGGCGACGCCCGCCTGATCACTCCGCTGCGCTCCGCCGGCGGCCACCGCCGCTACTCCCGCTACCAGTTGCGCATCGCCGCCCGTGCCCGGGAACTCGTCGACCAGGGCACCCCCATCGAGGCCGCCTGTCGCATCGTGATCCTGGAAGACCAGCTCGAAGAAGCCCGGCGCATCAACGCCGAATACCGCCGCGCCGAGTCCGAGCGCACGGAAGGCGACTGACGGGCGGTCCGCGGCAGCGCAGCGGCGCCGCGCCGTCCCACCGACCTCGTCGCCTGAGCGCATGACCGCCGAAGACGCCCGGCCGCCGCCACGCGGACGGGTGTCCCGGCGCGGCGACGTACCCTCACGACGCGCCTTCCTGGGCGGCCGTGCCGGCGAGCTGGTGTGCTCGCGCCGAGACGGCCGCGGCCGCGGTACCAACCGTCCGCGGGCCAGGCCCCGATGGCGTTGTCGCCGTCAGCGACGTGGTCGGTCACGTCGTAGGTGAGCGCGGCGTACGGCGCCGCCCGCGCGGTGGTCGCCGAGCGCGCGCCGGACGCCGGCGCCGGCCGGCGCGCCCTGGCGGACCGGCATCGATCACGCGGTTGCGACCCTGACTTCCCATTTGCCGGACTTGCGTTGCTGCTTGCGCTGTACCTGCCAATCCCGCACACTGCACGCGTCCATACGGGACCTGCGGCAACTTCCCTCCTATGGGCCGCTGTCGGCGTGCGCTGTCACGTCCGCGGCGTAGTGCGCCCTGTCCGCGATGCCGTCGGTGGCAACCGCTGTGGAGGAGCTGGTCGTGTCGTTCTGGAACGCGGGAATCGACAAGCGCCCGTACCACGCGGCCCCGGCGCCCGGGCGGCCCGAGGAAGGCGGCGCCTGCTGAGGCGATTTCGGCGGCCCGGGCGTCCCCTGCCCTTCGCCGTCCTCCCCTGACGCGGCAGCGCCCGGCCCGCCCCGCCTCACCAGGCGGCTGCGAGCCGGGCCGGCTGCCGAGGCCGACACCCCGATCGGCCATGACCCCCTGAGGAGAGTCACATGCAACTGCGCTCACGCGCAAAGCTGTTGGGCATGGGCATAGCGGCCCTGGTGGGAATCCCGCTGGCGGTCCTCGGCCCCGCCGGGTCCTCACAGGCAGCGGCCTCACCGACCGCGAAGACCGCGCACTCCTGCGCCACGGCCAAGGCAGGATACGCGTCCTGCAAGGCGATCGTCCGCACGGATGTCGTGCAGGCCGAAAAGGTGTCGCCGAACGCCACGCCGTCCGGATTCGGCCCGTCCAGCCTCCAGTCGGCGTACGCGCTGCCGTCGGCGACGGCGGGTGCGGGCCGCACGGTGGCGATCGTCGACGCGTACGACGACCCGACCGCCGAGGCCGATCTCGGCGTGTACCGCAGCCAGTTCGGGCTGCCGGCCTGCACGACCGCGAACGGCTGCTTCAAGAAGGTCGACCAGAGCGGCGGGACCACGTATCCCCGCAAGGACGGCGGCTGGGGGCAGGAGATCTCGCTCGACCTCGACATGGTCTCGGCGATCTGCCCGAACTGCCACATCCTGCTGGTCGAGGCGAAGAGCTCCAGTTTCGCCAACCTGGGCGCGGCGGTGAACCAGGCGGCCGCCACCCCCGGTGTGGTGGCGATCAGCAACAGCTACGGCGGTTCGGACGCCTCCGACGCGAGCTACGGCTCCTACTACAACCACCCGGGCATCGCGGTGACCGCCAGCTCCGGTGACAACGGGTACGGCGCGAGCTACCCGGCCTCCTCGCACTACGTCACCGCCGTCGGAGGCACGAGCCTGACGACGGCGTCGAACTCCCGCGGCTGGTCCGAGACCGCGTGGAGCGGCGCGGGCAGCGGCTGCTCGGCGTCCAACACCGCGCTCAGCGGCGCCGCTTCGTTCGGTACGGGCTGTGCGAACCGTGCCGAGGCGGACGTCTCGGCGGTCGCCAACCCCTCGACCGGTGTCGCGGTCTACGACAGCACCGCCTACCAGGGCTACGTCGGCTGGATGGTCTTCGGCGGCACGAGTGTGTCGTCCCCGATCATCGCGTCGGTGTACGGGCTGGCCGGCAACACGGCCTCCATCGACAACAACTACCCGTACACGCACTCCTCTTCGCTGAACGACGTCACGTCGGGCAGCAACGGCAGCTGCACGACCACCCAGTGGTGCAACGCCCGCGCCGGCTGGGACGGTCCGACGGGCCTGGGCACGCCGAACGGCATCGGCGCGTTCTGACGCCGGCCGCACGTCCGGTCGCCGGGCCGGAAGGGAGATCCCCCTTCCGGCCCGGTCTGCGTGGTCACGCGTGGCCGTGGGACGTTGTCGGGCTCGCCGCGGCGGCAGGCGTCGTGGGCCGGGCGGCGCGGGGCGTGGCGGTTTGCGGCGGGGACGCCGACGGCGCCGCCGCTGCGGGCGAAGCCGCTGTCGGCGAAGCTGCCGTCGTCGGTCTGCCGTGGCCGGGCGTGCGCTCGCCGGTGAGCTGTGCGCAGTACGAGGCGACCTTGGCCGCGCCGCCCGCGGCGGCGTCGAGGCGGCGCTGCGCCGTCGCGTCCAGGTGCTCACCGCGCTGGGGGGCCCGCAGGTAGGAGGTGCACAGTCCCTTCAGGCCCGGCTGTGCCGCGGTGCTCTCGCCGGGCGCGGCAGGATGTGTGGACGCCGGTCGTGAGGCGGTCGGCGCCGTGGCGCTCGGGTCGGGGACGGGCCGCTGGGGGCCGGCGGCACCGGAGGCGCCGGCGGAGGGCGATGCCGCGGAAGCCGAGCGGCTCTCGGCGGGCGTGCCCCCACCGGTGCGGAACGGACCCGGCAGCGTCCCGGTCGTCGCGGCGATGGCCACCCCGCTCAGTACCGATACCGCGGCGATGCCGCTGACCAGCACCTTCGTCGGGCGGGAGGCCCGCCGCCACCGGGCTCGCCGGCACCCTGGGCCGGCCGGTGTCCGGGCGCGGCGACGGGCGTCGCGGAACGCCTGGAGCGCGAGTTGCTCGCCGTTCGTGCCGGCGGGCAGCGAGTCCGCCTCCTCGACGGCGCTCGCCAGCAGCCGGGCGAGGTCCGCGGCGCGCGGGTCGTCGTGAGACGCGTCGGGCCCCGCGTCCAGCAACTGCTCCGCCGTCCGGGCATCGAGCCAGCCGGTCGGCCCCGCCGACGCGCCCCGGAGCGGTCCCGGCAGGTCGGCGGGCTGGTCGGCGGGCTGGTCAGTGGGCTCGTCGGGGGCGGAGCCCTTCCGCTGTTCCGGGCGCTCGTTCGTGGTCACTGTCGTCACTTCTCCTCGGTGCCGCCGGCGTGGCGCATGCGCTCTGCGAGGCGTTTCAGGCCGCGGTGGGCGGCGGTGCGGACGGCGCCGGGCTGCTTGCCCAGGACCTGGGCGGCCATGGGGGCGTCGAGCCCGAGCACCACCCGCAGCAGGACGGCCTCGGCCTGATCGCGCGGCAGCGCCGCGATCAGGGACAGGGCGTGCGCGGTGGCGAGGCTCTCCAGGGCCAGCCCCTCCGAGTCCTTCTCGGCCCGCAGTTCGGCGACCGCCTCCCCGAGTTCGGTGGTCCGCGGTCGGACGTAGCCCCTGCGCAGGTGATCCAGCCCGCGGTTCCGGGCGATCGTCGCCGTCCAGGCACGGAAGGCGGGCCCGTCCCCGCGGAAGCCGTCCAGGCCGCGCACCACGTCGTGCCACGTCTCGGATGCCACGTCGTCGGCGTCGTTGCCGACGAGGCCGCGCAGATAGGCCACCAAGCGAGGGTTGAGCGTGCGGTAGAGGCGGGCGAACGCCGCCTCGTCACCCGCACGCGCCTGTGCGAGGGCAGCGGCGAACGCCGCCTCGTCCGTCGCGCCTCTCCGGGGCACCTGCGCTCTTTCCACCTGTCCTCGTCGTGCTCGTCGGCCGCCGGGACGGTGGTACCCGCCGCCGGCGCCGGCCCTCTTGTGCTCCCGGCCCCGCGGAACTACCCCTTGGTCCGGCCGGCCACGGCGAGGCAGAAGAGGCGCAGGCTGTCCCGCGACCCGTTCTCGTAGCGTTTCACCGCCTTGCCCAGCGGGTTCCACAAGCGGCCGTCGGGCGTCCGGACACCGAGCGGCTGTCCGAAGATAGCGCGCTGCCCGGTGTCGAATTCCACCCACACCGCGCCGGCGCTGCGCACCAGGACCTCACCGGTGTAGGCACCGAGGGTCAGCAGGGTGCGGGCCAGGTGCGCGGCCTGCGGTTCGCCCCGGCGCAGGCCGTCGATGATGCGGTCGACCAGAGCCAGGCTGCCCGGCGAGTAGTCCAGTGCGAGCCCCGACCGCTCGCGCACCGTGGCCACGAAGTCCGCCGCCAAGTACGGTCCGGACCGCGGGACCACGGGAAGGGCGTCCGCCCCCTGCTCCGCGACCAAGTCCACCACCCCATCCCTGCCGCTCCACGTGGGAATGCGTGTCGAACAGGGGACGCAGCGGTCGCCGAAAGTGTTACACCCCCTTCCGGCTGCGGCGGCATCGAAGTCCGGGGGCTGCGCAGGGCGCCCGCAGCCTGCCGATGCCGGGCCTTTTGCCCTTCTTGTCGCGGTATGCGGGTGCATGGGCGACTCCTTGACAAGGTCCAGACCAATCCACCACCCTGTGCCACCCCTTCACGGAGAACCACCTGATCGCCAGGAGGCGTTCATGCGTGTGCCGTTCGGAAATGTGAAGTCCTTCGCGGCGGCAGCCGCGCTGCTGGCCGCCGCGGTCGTCGTGCCCGCGGCCGCGCCGGCCGCCTCGGCGAGCGCGGCGGCGACACCGCCGCAGGTCTACGGCGCCTGGCAGTGCGGCAACGACGCGTGTACATGGGCGACGGTGCGGGACATGACCGACTTCGACCAGGCGAACCACTGGCTGGTCGACCGCGGTGACGGACGCCCCTCGGTCAACCTGGTGGTGCTCAGCTTCGTCAACCCGTTGACGCTGCTGAACGGCACGACGAACAGCGGCAACACCGACGGTGTCCCGGTCGGGATGAACCAGGCCGTGGTGGACTACTTCACCAGCCACGGCATCCGCGTGATGCTCTCCATCGGCGGCATCACCTACACCGACGACTGGAACACCGCACTGGCGCAGAACGCGACCCTGCTGGGGCAGAAGGCAGCGGCCCTGGCGTCCCAACTCGGCGTCGGCATCGAGATCGACTACGAGCAGAGCTCCGGACCGAACACCGCCGGACTACAGGCCTTCATCGACGCCTACCGGGCCGCGCACCCCTACGACGCGTCCGGCGCCGACCCGACCGCCCGCCTGACCATCGACGTCGCCGCCGGCGACCGCTGGCTCATCGACCTCGACCAGTACGCCACCGCCCACTGGCTCACGCCCGGCAACCCGGTGCTGGACTACGCCAACGCGATGGTGCCGAGCAAGCAGCCGTCGGCGAGCGGTGCGGAGTCCAACTGGCAGGAGCACCTGGACGGCAAGGCCAACTACAGCCCGGCCATCCCGCCACTGGCCCCGGCGAAGTTCACCGGCAGCCTCTACATCGCCGAGGGCTCCCAGGTCCGCCCCGAGTGCACCGACTTCCCGTCGTCGGTGACGAACGCCACGGGCTCCTGGACGCAGGGCGCGGCTCCCGCGGGAGCCGGTACCACCAACGGCCTGCTCGGCTACATGTTCTGGGCTGCCGAGCGCCCCTCCACCCGCGGCGTCACCACCACCCCGCCCGACTCCTGTGAGGGAGGCGTCGGGGCCGGCGCCACCGCCTTCGACATCCCCCTGCCGATGCCGGCACTCCGGCAGAACTGACCGTCCCGGAGGTCCCCGTCCGCCCGGCCCCGGCCCGTGTTCATCCTTCGGCGCGCGGGGGCCGGGCCGCGCTTTTCCCGTGGGGAGGCCGCCGGGCAGAGCGGGTGCGCGTCTCGCGATCTGGTCCCGCTCTTGACCGTTCCTGCCCGCGGATGTCAGTCTCTGGCTCATGCCGTGGACCCCGCTGACCAGCTGCCGGGTGGTTGATTACATGCTGATCGCCACCAGCGCGTGTCGCTTCTGCTGACGATTCTTCCCGCCGACCGTTCTCACCGGTCGATCGCCGGATTCCGTCAGACCGTCCACCCCCTTCGTTCCGCCGCTCCCGCCGCCCCGTTCTCGCGGCCCTGATGCGTGAGCGAACCCGCTTCCCCGTCATGAACTTCTCGTAACGCGCCGTCCGTTCCCGCTGCGCTGCTTCCCGCCGCGTTGCCTGCGGCCGCGCCGCGTGTCGCCGGTGTGCGCTTCGTGGTGCCCACCGCGTACGTGTGAACTCCTCGTCACGCGCTCCCCGTTCCTGCTGCGCCCCTGCCTGCCGCCATGCCCCGCCGTTGTGCGCGCCGTCGCGCCCACCGGTGGCGGTTCCGTGCGGCCCAAGAAGGAAGACAGTCCAGGCCATGACCATGCTCCGTCCGCGCCGCCCCTCGCTCGTGCTCGGCGCCATTGCCACCGCCACCGCCTCCGCCCTGCTGCTCACGGCGTGCGGTTCATCAGCCGGCGGCTCGAACTCGTCGGATTCGCAAGGCGGTTCGCCGCAGACCGGTGGCACGCTGACGTTCTACGACCCCGTGCAGTACGAGGACTGGCAGACCACCAACTCGCTGTGGTCGGTGAGCCAGGTCACCGACAACATCGGCGAACGCCTCATCTGGCAGGACCCCAAGACCGGCAAGCTGCTGCCGTGGCTCGCGACGTCGTGGTCGGTCAGCGCCGACCACAAGACCTACACCTTCCACCTCAAGCCGGACGTCAAGTTCACCGACGGCACCGCGCTGACCTCCCAGGTGGTCAAGGACAACTTCGACCAGCACGGCTTCGGCGACAAGAAACTGGGCATCCCCGCCGACCAGTTCTGGAACGGCTACGCCGGCACCAAGGTCGTCGACCCCACGACGTTCCAGATCAGGCTGAACACGCCGGACGCCGGCTTCCTCCAGGTGCTGTCGAACTACCGGGCTTCCACGATCCTCGCCGAGTCGTACGTCAAGCTGAACCTCGCCGGGCAGAGCAAGGTCCAGAACTGGGTCGGCACCGGCCCGTTCAGGTACGCCGGCGGTGACGGCGTCAACGAGGTCGTCCTCAAGCCGAACCCGCACTACACCTCCTGGCCGACCGGCTCGGCCCACACCGGCCGGGCGTACCTGAACGAGATCGACTTCAAGTACGTCCCGGAGGAGAGCACCCGCATCGGCGCGTTGCAGTCCGGCCAGGCGCAGGTCGTCCGCAACCTGTCGCCCACCGACGAGCAGACCGTCGGCTCCTTCGGCGGCCAGCTGGAGTCGTTCGGTGTGCAGGGCGAGACGAACGCGCTCGCCGTCCAGGTCAGACCCGGCCTCATCACCGACGACAAGCAGGTGCGGCTCGCGCTCAACGCGGCCACCGACCGCAAGGAGATCAACCAGGCCGTCCTGTCGTCGAACTACGGCATCCCGATCGGCCCGCTCGTCAAGGGCACACCGGACGCCCCCGACCTGTCGAGCTATCTCGCCTACGACCCCGGCAAGGCCAAGCAGCTGCTGGAGAGCGCCGGTTGGGCGGCGAAGTCGGACGGCTACCGCTACAAGGGCGGCCAGCAGCTGCACTTCGACATCTGGGTCGCGCCGTTCTACCAGGTCTCCGAGCAGGTGCTGGAGGTGCTCCAGTCGGAGTGGAAGAAGGTCGGCGTCAAACTGTCGATCCACAGCGTCTCGCTCGACCAGTACGAGGCGATCAGCGCGGCCGGCGGCACGGGCAGCGAGAAGTTCTCGTTCAGCCAGTCCCAGACCTCGACGGCCGACCCGAACGTCCTGCGTGTCGACTACGACACCACCCGCGCCAACGGCCTGGGCCAGGACGCGAAGAGCCCGGACCCGAAGCTGAACCAGCTGGTGCGCGACCAGGCCGAGGCCTTCGACCCGGCCAAGCGCGCCGCGACCGTCAAGGAAGCCGGCGAGTACCTGTACCAGCAGGGCTACAGCATCCCGCTCTACGACGAGACGCAGGTCTTCGGCCTGTCGTCCAAGGTGCACGGCTTCGGGACCGAGTCGACCGCCCGCGCCTGGCTCTACGACACCTGGCTGGGCAAGTGACGCCCGGAAACCGGCGAAGGGGCCGGTGACGAGCACATGCGACGCTACCTCCTCACCCGACTGGCACAGGCGCTCGCCGTCCTGTGGGCGGCCTACACCCTGTCCTTCATCCTCCTGAGCGTGCTGCCCGGCGACGCCATCAGGAACCGGATCAACGCGCCGGACTCCCTGATGACACCGCAGCAGGCGCAGACGCTCCTGGACTACTACGGATCGAACCGGCCGCTGGTCGAGCAGTACTTCCGCGACCTGTACGGCCTGTTCACCGGTGACCTCGGCTACTCGATCACCAACGGCGGCAAGGTGTGGAGCCTGCTGACGCTCAACCTGCCCTCGACGGCGAAACTCACCGGTCTGGGCCTGGTGTTCGGGCTGGTCTTCGCGGTGATCGTCGCGCTGCTCATCAACTACGCGAAGTTCGGCTGGCTGCGGGACGCCCTCAGCTTCCTGCCGGCCCTGTTCACCTCGGTGCCGATCTTCGTCATCGGCATCGTCGTGCTCAACGTCTTCGCCTTCGACCTGCATGTGATCCCGCCGGTGGACGACCACACCTTCACGGCGCTGATCGCACCGGCGGCGACGGTGGGGCTGGTGGTCTCGGGGCCGCTGTCCCAGGTGCTGAGCAACTCCGTCCGGCGGACCCGGGGCCAGCCGTTCGTCCACGTCATGCACGCCAAGGGCGCGGGGGAGGGCTACATCTTCCGCAAGGACGTCCTGCGCAACTCCCTGCTGCCGGTGCTGACACTGCTCGGCCTGACCATCGGCGAACTGCTCGCCGGCGCGGTCGTCACCGAGACCGTCTACGGCCGCGCCGGCCTGGGACAGCTGATCGTGACCTCGGTCAACACCCAGGACCTGCCGGTCGTCCAGGGCATCGTGCTGCTGACGACGGCCATCTACGTGACCGTCAACTTTGCCACCGACATCGTCTACACCGTCATCGACCCGCGGATCGCGCTCGACGCGAGGACGACCCGCGTCACCCGCGCCAGGCGGGCCGCGATGGCCCAGGTACCCGGCACAGACCCCGCCGAGGCGGCTGAACCGTCCGGTACGCGCGACCCGGTTGAGGTGGCAAGGCCATGACCACGACGACAGAAACCGCCGACCTCCTCGACGCCGGGCCCGGAAAGCCGGCTCCCGCCGAACGCGGCAGGTCCCGGGCCGTGACCGGCCTGGTGTGGCTCGCCCGGCACTGGAGCCTGGTGCTGGCCGTCGCGATCGTGGCGCTCATCCTGCTGTGGGCGATCGTGCCCGGCCTGTTCACCAGCCAGGACCCGCTGGCCATCGCGCCCACGCAGAAGTTCCTCCACCCCTCCGCCCAGCACTGGTTCGGCACCGACCAGCTCGGCCACGACGAGTACACCCGCATCATCTACGGCGCCCGCCCGTCGCTGGCCAGCTCCGCCCTGGCCGTCGCCATCGGTGTCGTCGTCGGCTCCCTCGTCGGCGCGGTCTCCGGGTGGTTCGGCCGGTGGGTGGACGCGGTGATCATGCGCGGCATCGACGTCGTGCTGTCGATCCCCGGCTTCCTGTTCGCGATCGTCATCGTCGTGGTGCTCGGCTTCGGCATCATGCAGGCCGCGGTCGCGGTCGGCCTCACCTCCTCGGCCACCTTCGCCCGCCTGATCCGCGGCGAGGTGCTCAAGGCCAAGGCCAGCACCTACGTCGAGGCGGCGGTGACCAGCGGCACCTCCTCGTCGGCGATCCTGCGGCGCCATGTGCTGCCCAACTCGATCGCCCCGACCATCTCGCTCATCACGTTGCAGTTCGGCGTGGCCATCATGTGGATCGCTTCGCTGAGCTTCCTCGGACTGGGCGCCCAGCCGCCGCAGCCCGAGTGGGGCCGCCTGGTCACCGACGGCCGCAACTACATCGCCACCGCCGACTGGCTCACGCTCTGGCCGGCCGTCGTGATCACCGTGGCGGTGCTGGCCACCCACCACATCTCGCACTTCATCAGCAAGCGGAGCAGCGCATGACCCCCACCAATGGCTCCGCCCCCGGGAGCGCCGGCGACACCAGCGGCGAACGCCTGCTGGTGGTGGAGAACCTCCACGTCGCCTACCAGGTCGACCGGCGGCTCAAGCCGACCCTGCACGACGTCAGCTTCAGCGTCGCCCCGGGCGAGGTGATCGCGCTCGTCGGCGAGTCCGGCTCGGGCAAGACCACCACCGGCCACGCCGTCCTCGGACTGCTGCCGGCGAACGGGCGCGTCACCGGCGGCCGGATCACCTTCCGCGACCAGGTGCTGACCGAACTGTCCCCGAAGGGCTGGCGCGCGCTGCGGGGCCGTGCCGTCAGCCTGATCCCGCAGGACCCGACCGTCTCGCTCGACCCGCTGCGCCGCGTGGGCGAGCAGGTCGAGGACACGCTGCTGCTGCACAGCGGCCTCAGCGCCACGCAGCGCCGGCGACGGGTCCACGAGCTGTTCGAGACCGTCGGCTTCCGCGACGTCGAACTCCGGTACCGCCAGTACCCGCACGAGCTGTCGGGCGGCATGAAGCAGCGCGTCCTGATCGCCTCCGCGATCGCCGGCGAGCCCGACCTGATCATCGCCGACGAGCCGACCTCGGGCCTGGACGCCACCGTCCAGAAGCAGGTCCTCGACCTCATCGGCGACCTGTGCCGCCGCCACCGCACGGCCGTCGTCCTGGTCACCCACGACCTGGGGGTCGCCGCCGACCGCGCCGACCGGATCGGCGTCATGGAGCGCGGGCGGCTGGTGGAGGTCGGCACCCCCGACCAGATCTTCACCAGCCCGCGGCACCCGTACACCAAGCGGCTCGTCGGGGCGGTGCCGGGACGCGGCGCGGCGCCCGTCCGCGCCGCCGCCGCGACCGAGGAGCGCGAGCCTGTCATCACCGTCACGGACCTGCGCAAGTCCTACGGCGGCACCGACGCGGTCGCCGGCACGTCGTTCGAGGTACGCCGGGGCGAGACGTTCTCGATCGTCGGCGAGTCCGGCAGCGGCAAGTCGACGACGGCCCGCGTGCTCGTCGGGCTCATGGAGGCGACCTCGGGTTCGGTGTCCGTGCTCGGCACGGACATCACCGGGCTCGACCGGCGCGGCTACCGGCCGCTGCGCAAGGACGTCCAGATCGTCCACCAGAACCCGTACTCGTCCTTCGACCCGCGGTTCGACGTGTTCGACGTCGTCGAGGAGCCGCTGCGGGCCTTCCAACCCGCTCAACTGCCGTGGAAGCGCAGGAAGGCCAACCGCGACCGGGTCGTGGCCGCGCTGGAGGCGGCCGCCCTGCCGCCGTCGTTCGCCGACCTGCGACCGGCGGAGCTCTCGGGCGGCCAGCGCCAGCGCGTCGCCCTCGCCCGGGCGCTCGTGGTCGAGCCGAAGATCCTGGTGCTCGACGAGCCCATCTCGGCGCTCGACGTCTCGGTCGCCGCGCAGATCCTCGACCTGCTGGGCAACCTCCAGCGCGAGCGCGGGCTGACCTACGTCTTCATCTCGCACGACCTGGCGGTCGTGCGGGCGATCTCCGACCACGTGGCGGTCATGCAGAACGGTCGGATCGTCGAACAGGGGCCCGTCGACGACGTCTTCAGCCGGCCGTCGTCGCCGTACACGCAGAACCTGCTGGGGGCGATCGCCGGCCGGAAACTCGTCCACCTCTAACGAGCGAGGATCATGAACACCACTGCTGCCACACCCTCCCTCCAGCAGGCGCGGGCCGCGTTCACCGCGGTCCTCGCGGAGTTCGCCGACCAAGCGGGGGAGCGGGACCTCAACCGCGACAACCCCGTCGCCCTCGTCCGGGCCCTGGCGGACACCGGCTTCGGCCGGCTGCGCGTACCGGTCGAGCTCGGCGGTTTCGGCGTGGACCTGCCGACCCTGTTCGAGCTGCTCGCGCAGGCCGGCGAGGCCGACTCCAACGTGCCGCAGATCCTGCGCGGCCACTTCACCACCGTCGAGATCCTGCGGCACGCCGAGGACCGGGACACCGCTGCCCACTGGCTGCGCAAGGTCGCCGCCGGCGCCGTCTTCGGCAACGCGCAGTCCGAACACAGCGGACCGGCGTTCGAGACCACGACGAGAGTCGAGTCCGTCGATGGGCAGCACCTCGTGTCCGGGACGAAGTTCTACTCCACGGGGTCGCTGTACGCCGACTACATCCGCGTCGCGGTCGCGGACGACGAGGGGAACCGCTGGTTCGCCGTCGTACCCGCCCGGCACCCCGGCGTCGCCCACCTCGACGACTGGGACGGCATCGGGCAGCGCCTGACCGGCAGCGGCACCACGGTCTTCGACCGGGTACCCGTCGCCGAACACGGCGAACTCGGCCGCTACAAGGAGGACCTGCGGTCGCTCAACTCCTTCGTGCAGCTGGTGCACCTGGCCAACCTGACGGGCATCGCCCGCAGTCTGGTGGCCGAGACCGCCGCCCTGGTGCGGGCCCGCAGCCGCACCAGCCTGCACGCCCTGTCCGGCCAGGCCGCCACGGACCCCGACGTACTCGGCGTGGTCGGGCGCCTGTACGCCCACCGCTTCACCGCCGACGCCCTGCTGCGCCAGGTCTCCGAGGCACTCGAGGCCGCCGAGGCCGCCGACACCCCCGGCGCCTTCGCCCAGGCCTACGTCGACACCTCGGCCGCGCAGGTCGCGCTCGTCGACACCGTCCTGGAAGCCGCCAACCTCGCCTTCCACGCCGGAGGTTCCTCCGCGGTGCGCGAGCGGGCCCACCTGGACCGCCACTGGCGCAACGCCCGCACGCTGGCCTCGCACAACCCCGTCGTCTACAAGCCCCGGGTGATCGGCGACTTCGTCGTCAACGGAGCCGGCCCCGTCAACGGCTACGACCGGGGCCGCGCGTCCGCGGCCGCCGACAACTGAGAGGTCCGCATGGCCAAGCAGCTCCACATCAACGTCAACATCCTCAACTCCGGTGTCTTCGGCGGCGCCTGGCGCCTGCCCGGCAGCGACCCGCTCGCCGCCTACTCGATCGACCACTACACCTCGATCGCCAAGAAGGCCGAGGAGGCCGCCCTCGACGCGGTGTTCCTGGCCGACGGCCCGGTCATCGAACCGATCATCCGCCACCGTCCCGGCAACAGCTTCGAGCCGTCGACCGTACTGGCCCGCATCGCCGCCCGGACCGAACACATCGGCCTCATCGGCACCCTCTCCTCCAGCTACAACGACCCCGCCGAACTGGCCCGCCGGATCGGGGACCTCGACCACGTCAGCGGCGGCCGGATCGGGTGGAACGTCGTGACCACGGCCGGCGCCGCCGCCGCCCGCAACTTCGGCCGCGACGAGGAGCCCGAGCACGCGCTGCGCTACCGCCGCGCCGGCGACTTCACCGAGCGCGTCGTGCGCCAGTGGGCCGACCGCGAGGAGTTCACCTCACCCCAGGGCCGACCCGTGGTGGTGCAGGCCGGCGGGTCGCGCGACGGCCGGCGGCTCGCCTCCCGGGTCGGCGAGGTCGTCTTCTCCGCCGCCCAGGACATCGACGAGGCCAGGGCCTTCCGCGACGAGATCCGCGCCGGCACCGCCGAGTTCGGACGCCGCCCGGAGGACGTCGTGATCCTGCCCGGCCTCTCCACCGTGGTCGGCAGCACCGAGCAGGAGGCACGCGAGCGCCGCGAACTGCTCGACGACCTGCTGCCGCTGGCGTACGGCCGGACCCGGCTCGCGGGCCAGCTCGGCTTCCCGCTCGACGACCTCGACCTCGACCGGCCGATCCCGCGAGAACTGCTGACCGACCCGGACGAGGCCGGCGGCTCGCAGAGCTTCTACAAGATCGTGCGCGCGATCATCGAGAAGGAGAACCCGACGCTGCGCCGGCTGCTGCGCCGGCTCTCGGGCAGCAGCGGCCACCGCATCGTCGTCGGCACACCCGAGCAGATCGCCGACGACATCGAGCACTGGTTCCGCCACGGCGCCGCCGACGGCTTCAACGTCATGCCCGACGTCCTGCCGTCCGGCTTCGACCACTTCGTCGACGGTGTGCTCCCCGAACTCCGGCGCCGCGGCCTGTTCCGCACGGAGTACCAGGCGGACACGCTGCGCGGCCACCTCGGCTTCCCGATCCCGCCGGCCCCCATCGCCTTCGACGTGCCCGAGCAGGCGCTCGCCACCGCACGCTGAGCCAGGAGAGAACACCTGATGAGCATCGTCATCGTCGGTCTCGCGATCGGCAGCACCATTCCGCTCTCCGAGGCCGCCGACATCACCAAGGCCGCCGCGGACGCCGGGGTCACCGCGATCCGCGTACGGGACGGCGCGCCCGGCCGCACCCTGGACGCCTCCGTCGTCGCCTCCTACCTCGCCGGTACGCAGGCCGCGCCGCGGCCTGGCCCGGGCTGGATTCTGGAGGCCCCGACGGACGGCAACGCGCCGACGAACCTCGCGCGCCGCTCGAACTCGCTCGACCGGGCCACCGGCGGACGTACGGCGCTCGCGCTGCGGGCCGGCGACGGCGACGAGGTCAGCGACCCGGTCGCGCCGCGGCCGGGCGGCGACCGGTCGGCCCGCTGGGACGAGTACGCGCGGATACTCAAGGGCCTGTGGGCGTCCTTCCCGCCCGCCGCGCTCGTCGGCGACCAGGACGGCGAGGTCTTCGCCGAGCACACCCTTATCAAACCGATCGACTTCGAGGGCGACTACTACCGGGTGGCCGGGCCGCTGGACGGCCCCGCCTCGCCCCAGGGCGGACCGCTGCTCGTCGCCGACGATCCGGACACCCTCGGGTGGGACGCCGTCGCCCGCAACGCCGATGTCGTCGTGGTCGACCCGGAGGCGGCGCCGACGGCCGGCGCCGACCTGTCCGCCGCGCTGGCACGGGCGGGCCGGGCGCGCGAGGACGTCGCGCTGGTGGTCCGCGTCGACGTGGCCGGGGCGCGGGCGGTGCCGGCCGACCTGCCGACGTTCGTGGCCGAACACGGCCTGGACGGCGTCGAGTTCGCCCCCGCGGGCGGCAAGGACGACGTGCTCGCCCTGATTGCCGATGCCGTGCCGGCGCTCGGGCCCAGCACCGGCGAGACGCTGCGGGGCGCCTTCTCGCTGCCGTATCCGGCCTGACCGGTCCACGGATCGCCCACGGCGTTCGCCGACCGCTGGCCGCTGGCCGCTGGCCGCCGGACGCCGCCCGCCTGAGGCGTCGCGACCCGCACCGCTCGATCCCCACCTGTCCGACCAGGACCCGACGCACAGTTCAGGAGGTGCGGCTGATGCCGGCCCAACCAGCCGCCGACGCCACGACCGCCGACGCCACGACGACCGAGACCACGACGACCGGGACCACGACCGCCGCCGCGGCCGCGGTCGACGCCGCCGACGGGCAGCCACTGGTGGCGCGCACGAAGAAGTACGCCCTGGAGCATCTGGCCCCCGCGGCACTGCGGACCGACCGCGAAGGCGTCTCACGGGACACCGTCGAGGACCTCCGCGGCCTGGGGCTGCTCAACCACCTGGCACCGCCCCGGTTCGGCGGCGCCGGCCTCGACCGCCACGCCGACCGCCGGCTGCACGAGGTGCTCGCCTACGCCGACCTCAACGTCTGGCTGATATGGGCCCAGCACGCCCCGGCCGTCGCGAGGATCGCCGGCACACCGCCTACCGGGGCCGGCGGCACCCACCCCCTGGTCGAACCCGTGCTGCGGGGCGAGGTGCTGATCGGCGCGGCGCTCAGCGACGTGCGCCGCTATCCCACCGGCCACCTGACCGCGCGGCGCACCCGCGACGGTTGGGTGCTGAACGGCACGGTCTCGTGGTTCAGCGGCTGGGGCCTCAGCGAGGCCGCGATCCTCGCCGCGGTCGACCCGGAGTCCGAGGACGTCGTCCTGGCCCTCATCCCGATCGACGAGCACTTCCGTGCGACGCCGCTCGAACTCCAGGCGGTGACCGGCAGCCGCACCGAGCGCGTCCGCGTCCTCGACGCGGTCGTCCCGGACGCCTCTGTGCTCGCCGTGAAGCCCCTGGCCGACTGGCGGCACGACGACATCTCCACCGCCGGCAACGCCGGCCCGCAGTTCTTCGGGCTGGGCAGGCGCATCCTCGACGAGATCGCCGACGAACCGCACGGTGGCGGCGTCGCCGACGCCTGGCTGCCGTACCTGCGCAGCCTGCGCGCCCGGGCGTACGAGCTGGCCGACGCGGCGCTCGACGGCGGCGACCCGGATGCCTCGCTTACGGCACGGCTCTCGCTCAAGGTCCGCGCCCGGGAGGCCCTGACCACGCTCAGCCGCGCACTCGTGGTGGCACGCGCCGGCCGCGGACTGCCCGCGGACGACACCGCGCAACTGCACGCCCGCGCCGTGCTGTTCCTCCAGGTACAGGGCCAGACCAGGACCGAGCGCGCCGCACAGCTCGACTCGATCGCCGACAGCGTTCCACGGCTCCCCTGAGCCTGAGCAGCCACCTGAGCAGCCATCGGAGCAGCCGCCCGAGCCCGTCCACCAGCACCCGGCGAAACAGGACACCGACATGAGCTACCTGTGGTACATACCCAACCAGATCGAACCCGGCCACCGCGGCGACGACACGAGCGAGCGCGAGGGCTGGGGCACACTCGACCACTCCACCGACCTGGCCCGTACCGCCGAGGACCACGGTTGGGAGGGCGCGCTGCTGGGCACCGGCTGGGGCCGCCCCGACACCTTCACGCTGGGCGCCGCGCTCGCCGCCCGGACCACGACCTTCAAACCGCTGATCGCGGTGCGGCCCGGCTACTGGCAGCCCGCGCACTTCGCCAGCTCCGCCGCCACGCTCGACCACCTCAGCGGCGGCCGCGTGCTCGTCAACATCGTCAGCGGCCTCGACAACCTCGCGGCCTACGGCGACTACACCACCGACCCGGCCAACCGCTACGAGCGCACCCGGGAGTTCGTCCAGCTGGTCCGGCGCCTGTGGACGGAGGAGCACGTCACCTACAAGGGCGAGCACTTCGCCGTCGACGGCTCCACCGTGCTGCCGCACCCTGACGGCTACCCCGACCGGCACCCCACCCTCTACTTCGGCGGCGCGTCCGAGCCCGCCGAGCGGGTGTCGGCCGCCGAGGCGGACGTGCAGCTGTTCTGGGGCGAACCGCTGGAGGGGCTGGCCGGGCGCATCGAGCGGCTGAACAAGCTGGCGGCCCGCGTCGAACGCCGGCACAAGCCGCTGGAGTTCGGCCTGCGCATCACCACGCTCGTCCGCGACACCACCGAGGAGGCATGGCGCGACGCCGAGGCCAAGGTCGCCGTCATGGCCCGGAAGCCCGAGGCGGGCCGCCCCGGTGACGCCGCCGTCGGCAACCGCGGGACCGCGGTGGGCCAGCGGCGCCTGCTCGAACTCGCCGAGCGCGGCGAGGTGCTCGACAGCTGCCTCTACACCACGCCGGGCACGGTGGGCGGCGGCGGAGCGGGCACCACCTGGCTGGTCGGCTCGGCCGACGATGTCGCGCAGGCGCTCCAGCGCTACCGCGAGCTGGGCATCTCGCACTTCATCCTGTCGGACACGCCCTACAAGCAGGAGATCATCCGCGTCGGCGACGAGCTGCTGCCCAAGCTCCGCGCACAGGAGGGCACCCGGTGAGCGCCCAACCCGCGCCGATCCCCGCGCCGATCCCCGTTCCGACTGCTGTCCCGATCCCCCCGACGGAAGAGGCCCCGAGCACCATGACCCCCACCGACGCCGCGACGACCAGCCGGGCAGGCGCCCGCTACGGTGACCCCGGCTTCGTCCTCCACGCGACCTCGCCCGTCATCGAGCACCAGCTGCGGCACCGCTCGGTGCGCGCGTTCCTGCCCGCCCCCGTCACCGAGGAGGAGCTGCGGGCCGTCGTGGCGGCGGCGTCGTCCGCGTCGACGTCCTCCAACCTCCAGGCCTGGAGCGTCGTCGCGGTGACCGACCCCGAGCGCAAGCGGCGGCTGTCGGACCTGGCGGCGCGGCAGCAGTTCATCGTCCAGGCGCCGCTGTTCCTGGTATGGGTGGCCGACCTCGACCGCAACCACCGCCTGGCGGAGCGCCACGGCAAGCCGCTGGACGCCACGGTCTACCTGGAGTCCACGCTGCTCGCCGTCATCGACACCGCGCTGGCCGCCCAGAACGCGGTCGTGGCGCTGGAGTCGCTCGGCCTGGGGTCGGTCTTCGTGGGCGCGGTCCGCAACCACCCCGAGGAGTTCGCCGCCGAACTGGGCCTGCCGCCGCACACCGCGGCCGTCTTCGGCCTCGCCGTCGGGCACCCCGACCCCGCCGAGGACGCCGGCACCAAACCCCGCCTGCCGCAGAGCGCCGTACTGCACCGCGAGACCTACGACGCCGGCCGGGCCGACACCGACCTGCCGGCGTACGACGAGCGCCTGGCCGCCTACAACGGTGCCCACGGGCTCACCGGCGCGTGGTCGGAACGCGTCCTCGGCCGGCTCGCCGGCGCCGCCGGCCTGGCCGGCCGCGACACGCTGCGCGACAGCCTCGAACGCCGCGGGCTGCCCTCCCGCTGAACCACCGTCCCGGGCCGTACATCCGTACGTCCGCCCGTCCGCCCGCCACTCCGCCAGTCCGCGCCCGTTTCCGGGGCAACCATCCGGAGCCTTCCATGAGCAGCGACCAGTTCCACCTCAACTTCTCCCTGATGTCGCCCGGCCACTACCGCGCCGCCTGGCGGCTGGCCGACGCCGACCCGTACGCCTACCTGGACGTCGACCACTACGTGCGCCTGGCGAGGATCGCCGAAGAGGCCGGCATCGACGCCGTGTTCCAGGGCGACAGCCCCGCGCTCGGCCCCGACATCGCGACCGGAACCTCCGGCGGCCTCGACGGGTTCACCCTGCTGGCGGTGATCGCCGGCGCCACCGAGCGGATCGGCCTGCTGCCGACCGTCTCGACGACCTACAGCACGCCCTACAGCCTGGCCCGGCGCTTCCAGACCCTCGACCACCTCACCAGGGGCCGCGCCGCGCTCAACGTGGTGACCACGGGCAACCCCGCGGCAGCCGCGAACTTCGGGGCGTCCGCCCACCCCGACCGCGACGTCCGCTACCGCCGCGCGCACGAGTTCCTCGACGTCATCACGCGGCTGTGGGAGTCGTGGGAACCCGACGCGATCGTCGCGGACAAGGCCACCGGCCGGTTCGGCGACCGCAGCCGCATCCACGCCGTCGACCACCACGGCGAGTTCTTCGACGTCGCCGGCCCGCTGCCGGTGCCCGCCTCGCCGCAGGTCCGCCCGGTCGTCTCCCAGGCGGGCGAGACGCCCGCCGGCCTGGAACTCGCCGCCGAGTACGCCGACGTGGTCTTCGCCGCCGGCCACACCGTCGCCAAGGCCAGGGCCTCGCGGGACGACGTGCGCGCCCGCGCGCGGGCCCACGGCCGGGACGCCGACAGCATCAAGTACTCGCTCGGCGTCATCGTGCTGGTCGGCACCGATCAGGAGGACGCCGAGCGCCGGCACGCCGAACTCGACGCCACGCTGCCCCCGATCGAGCACCTCGTCTCGGCGCTGCTGTCCTCGCTCGGCCTGCCGGCCGGCGCCTTCGGCCCCGACGACGTGATCCGGTCGGCGGACCTGCCGGCCGAGCCGAACCTCGGGGCCTTCTCGGTCGGTACGTACAACAACACGCGCGCGGTGCTGGCCGAGGGCCCCCGCACGCTGCGCGAACTGGTGGCCCACACCGCGGGCATCGGCACCCACCGGCTGGTCGCCGGTTCGCCGGAGCACATCGCCGACGACCTGGAGTCGTGGTGGCGCCAGGGAGCCGCCGACGGCTTCACGGTGATGTTCGCCGACACGCGCGTCGACCTCGAACGCTTCGCCACCCTCGTGGTGCCGATCCTCAAGGAGCGCGGCCTGTTCCACCGGGAGTACCCGCAGGGCACCCTGCGCGACCGCCTGGGACTCCCGCTGCCCGCGGCCCGTTCGGCCCGCCGCCCTGTCGCGAGTACGGCCGGAAAGTGACCGCGACCCACGACGGGCATCCGCCCCGCATGCCGCTCGACGAAGTCCGTCGCACACCCCTCGGAAGGCTCTCATGACTCTGGATGTGGCAGACGCCGTGCCGGAAAGCCCGTCGACTCCCGCCGAGCCGCTGACCGTGGCCCGGCTGCGTCCCGCGATCGCGCCGGTCCTCGCGCGGCTGGCCGCCTCCGCCGCGCGGCGCGAGCAGACCCGCGAACACCCCCTCGACGACGTGCGCGCCCTGGCCCGCGCGGGCGCTGCCCTGGCCGTGGTGCCGCGCGAGGAGGGCGGCGCGGGCGGCTCGCTGCGCGACGCCGTGGAGGTCGTCATCGACATCGCGCGCGCCGACTCCAACGTCGCCCAGGCGCTGCGCGGCACGTTCATGTCCGCCTGGGCCGTGGTGTCCCGCCCGGACGCCCCGCACCGCGACCAGACGCTGGGGCGGCTGCGGCGCGGGCACATCCTGGCCGGCACCGGGAACGAGCGGAGCGGCGGCGCCAGCGGTTCGGTGCACACCACCGCCGTGCGCAGCGGCGACCACTGGGTGCTGAACGGCGAGAAGTACTACTCCACCGGCGGGCTGTACGCCGACTGGTTCGGCGGCACCGCGAAGACCCCCGAGGGCGCCGTCCTGCGGTTCACGGTGCCGGTCGACCGCGCGGGCGTCGAACGCCTCGACGACTTCGACGCGGTCGGCCAGCGGCTCACCGCCAGCGGTACCACCCGCCTGACCGACGTCCTCGTCGGCGACGACGAGGCGGTCCTGATCGACGAGGACACGCCCGTCCCCGACAACCCGTGGCAGGGCAGCTACCCCCAACTGCACCTCGCGGCGATCGAGGCGGGCATCGCCGCCCGGGTCCTGGACGACGCGCTGTGGTGGGTGCGGGAGAAGGCCCGGCCGATCAAGCACAGTTCGGCCGACCGGAGCGTCGACGACCCGTACATCCGGCGCCGCGTCGGCGAGATCGCGGCGCATGCCCGCGCGGCGCGCTCGGCCGTCGTGCTCGCCGCGGAGGAACTCGACGAGGTGCGCGGCCTGCACGGCGAGGAAGCCCACCGTGCCGGTGCCAGCGCCGCGGTCGCCGTAGCGGAGGCCGCGGTCGTCGCCATCGACGCGGCGCTCTCGGCCGCGCCGCTCCTCTTCGACGTGGGAGGCGGCAGCCTCACCGACCGCGAGTTTGGATACGACCGGCACTGGCGCAACGCCCGCGTCGTCGCCAACCACAACCCGCGCGACTGGAAGCTCGCCGTCGCCGGCGCCTACCGGCTCGGCGCCGCCGAACCCCCCACCAGCGGCCTCTTCTGACCGCTCCGAACGACCGCCCGCCCACGACCGCCCGCCCACGAACGACCGCCCGCTCCGAACGACCGCCCTCCGAACGACCGCCCCCGGAAGGAACCGCGATACCCATGTCCATCGGGCTGACCCGCCACCTCGGCCGCACCGGCGTCCGCGTCACACCGCTCACCCTCGGCACCATGAACTTCGGCCGCTACGCCGAGGAGAAGGAGAGCCTGGAGGTCATCGGCGCCGCGCTCGACGCGGGGATCACCGTCATCGACACCGCCGACGTCTACGGCCACGGCAGCAGCGAGGAGATCGTCGGCAAGGCCATCAGGCACCGCCGCGACGACCTCTTCCTGGCCACCAAGTTCCACGGCCAGGTCGGTGACAACCCCCAGCACGCCGGCAACAGCCGCCGCTGGATCGTCCAGGCCGTCGAGAACAGCCTGCGCCGCCTCGGCACCGACCACCTCGACCTCTACCAGGCGCACCGGCCCGACGAGCACACCGACCTGCTGGAGACCCTCCGCACGCTCGACGACCTGATCCGGCAGGGCAAGATCCGCTACTACGGCACCTCGGTCTTCCCGGCCCACCAGAAGGTCGAGGCGCACTGGCTGGCCGAGAAGCACGGCCTGATCGCCCCGCACACCGAACAGGTGCCGTACTCGCTCCTCGTCCGCGGCGCCGAGCGCGAGGTCTTCCCCACCGTCCGGAAGTACGGCGAGGGCGTCCTGTCCTACGGCCCGCTGGCCGCCGGCTGGCTGTCGGGCACCTACCGCCTCGGCGGCGAGCAGCCCCGGTCGGCCCGCGCCGAGCTGATCCCGGGCCGCTTCGACATCTCCCTCGCGCGCAACCGGCGCAAGCTCGCCGCCGCCGACGCGCTCGCCGGGCTGGCCGAGGACAACGGGCTGACGCTGCCCGAGCTGGCGGTCGCCTTCGCCCTCAACCACCCGGCGGTCAGCAGCGTGATCATCGGCCCGCGCACCCACGCCCACCTGGAGACCTACCTCAAGGCCGCCACGGTCGAGTTGGTCCCGGAGATCCTGGACGCGATCGACGAGATCGTCGAACCCGGCACCCAGTTCCTGGAGCGCGACACCGGTCGCGACACCCCCTCGCTGCTGCCGGCCGCGCTGCGCAGCTGAGCGTTCCCGCCCCTCCCGGCACGCGAGCCCCGACCACCAGGCACTACAGGCCCGGCCCAACCGACAAGCCCGACAGGCGACTTACGGAGCACCCGATGAGTGAGCAGTACCCGAACTACGAGGACGTCTTCAAGGCGGCCGACGACCGCTACGCGTCCCTGCCCTACCGCCGCACCGGCCGGTCCGGACTCGACCTGCCGGCCCTCTCCCTGGGCCTGTGGCAGAAGTTCGGCGCCGACTACGCCTACGACACCCAGCGCGACATCATCCTGCACGCCTTCGACCTGGGCATCTCCCACATCGACAACGCCAACCGCTACGGCCCGCCGCACCGCGCCGCCGAGCGGACCCTCGGCCGCCTGCTGCGCCGGGAACTGGCGCCCTACCGCCACGAGTTGGTCCTGTCCACCAAGGCGGGCGGCGTCTTCGGGCCCAACCCGAACCTGCGCGGCGGCGGCCGCAAGGCGCTGCTGTCCTCGCTGGAGCTGAGCCTGCGCGACCTCGGCACCGACTACGTCGACATCTTCTACCACCACACCCCGGACGAGACGACGCCGCTGGAGGAGACCGCGAGTGCCCTCGCCACGGCCGTCAGGACGGGCAAGGCGCTGTACGTCGGCATCTCCAACTACCAGCCCGACCGCGCGGAGGCCATCGCCCGGCTGCTTCGGGCCGAGGGCGTGCCGCTGCTCATCCACCAGCCGCGCTACTCCCTCTACGACCGGAGTATCGAGCGGAACGGCCTCGCCGACCTGGCCGTCGAGGAGGGCTTCGGCCTCATCGTCTACTCGCCGCTGGCGCAGGGCCTGCTCACCGACAAGTACCTGGAGGGCATCCCGGACGGTGCCCGCGCCCGCAACAGCGACTTCCTCACGCCCGACCAGATCGACGAGACCTACCGCAGGCGCACGGCGCAGCTCAACAAGCTTGCCGAGGGCCGCGGCCAGTCGCTCGCCCAACTCGCCCTCCAGTGGGTGCTGCGCAATCCCGCCGTGACGTCGGCGCTGACAGGAGCCAGCTCCAAGGAGCAGCTCGACCACAACCTGGGGGCGTTGAACGGCCCGGAGTTCACCGACGAGGAGCTCGCCGTCATCGACGAGTACGGCGTGCACGGAACGGGCCGGCGGAGCTGACCCCGCCGGGACCCCGCCGCACCCCGGCGCTCCGGGCCGCCCCCACGGGCGGCCCGGGGCGCCCCGGGCCGGGGCACCCGCAGGCCCGTACCCGCCGCTCCGGTGAGCGCTTCCGCCACCCCCGTCCCGCACAGTCGGGGCCCGATGAAGCCGGCTGACCCGCCCCCGCCCGCCCGGTTCGCGCAGGCCCGCCCACGGGGTGCGCGGACGAGACGGCCGACGGCCTCCCTCCCGAACTCCCGAGCCGGCTTCCTTCATCCACGAACGCCCACGAACGGAACGGACCGTGATCCATGACATCTCCGACTGAGGCATTCCCCGGCACGGCGAGCACAGGACCGGCGCCCGCGGCCGAGACGGCGGGCGCGGTGGGAGTCGGAGCGGCGGACGGCCGGCCCTTCCGGCTCGGCTTCCTGCTCCACCTCGACTCCGATCTCGCCCCCGCCGCGGCGTACCGCCAGGCCATCGACCTGTTCGTCGCCGCCGAACGGCTCGGGTACGACTCGGGCTGGGTCATCCACCGCCACTTCCGCCAGGGGAACGAGCATGTCTCCGCCCCGCTCGTCCTGCTGGCCGCGATCGCCGAGCACACCACCCGGATCAGGCTCGGCACCGGCGTGCTGGTCCTGCCGCTCGCGGACCCCTTGACCGTCGCCGAGGACGCCGCCGTGGTCGACGAGCTCAGCGGCGGGAGGCTCGAACTCGGGGTCGGCTCGGGTCCGTTCCCGACCGCCTGGGAGGCGTTCGGCCGCGACCTGGAGGACCGGTACCGGCTGTTCGAGGAGAGCGTGGCGAGGCTGCACGGGGTCCTCGAAGGGCATCCGGTCAACAGTGCCGGAGAGGTGCTGCACCCCCCGGGGGCCGGTGTGCGGCGGCGGCTGTGGCAGGCGACCACGAGCGAGCCGACGCGGGCCGTCGGCGCGGCCGTCGCCGCCGCGCGGGCCGGCGACGGCTTGCAGCTGTCCCGGGCCGGCGACTGGCCCGGACGGCAGAGCGTCCAGCGGCAGGCGGAGATCGTCGCCGCGTACCGCGCCGCCGCCGCCGAGGCGGGGTACGACCCGCGCGTGCAGATCTCGCGCGCGGTCTACCCGCATCCCGACCGCGCCGCGGCGATCCGCGCCGTCGCACCAGGCGTGCGCCGCTGGCAGTCCTGGGCATCCCCGGGCGGTGGCGTCGCCGAACTCGGCATCGAGGAGTACCTGGAGCGCGACCGGTCACTGCTCGGGCCGTCCGAGGCCGTCGCCGAGTCCCTCGCCGCCGACCCGTCCCTCGCCGGGGCCACCGAACTGCTCGTCAGTTTCGTCCCCGGCGTGCCCGAGTACGGCGAGCACCTCCGCCTGCTCGCCGCCACCGCCCGGGAGGTCGCGCCGCTGCTCGGCTGGCGCCCCCGTAGGTGAACGGCGGTGGCCGGCACTGTCGCGACGGACCCGGTCCCGGGAGCGCAGGCTGCCGCCCCCCGTTGCGGAATCAGGCGGCGACGACGGTGTGCTGACGTGCGGTCAGCGCGGCGGAGAAGGCGTCGGCGACCCGGTAGACCTCGCCGGCGGTGTCCTCCTGCACGGTGACGGTGCCGTCCGCCGCGACGGTGATGTGCTTGTCGACCACGAACCAGCCGGGCAGCACATGGTCCGCGCCCATGGAGGTGAGCACCGGCCGCAGGGCGTAGTCCAGGGACAGGACGTGGGCGGGGCTGCCGCCGGTGGCCAGCGGAAGCACCGCCTTGCCGGCGAGCGCGTACTGGGGCAGCAGGTCCAGGAGGGTCTTGAGCAGACCGGAGTACGCGGACTTGTAGATGGGCGTGCCGATCAGCACGCCGTCGGCCTCTTCGAACAGCCGGGCCGCGGCCTGGATCGCGGGGTGCCCGGGGTCGGCGCCCAACAGCGCCTCGGCGGGCAGCGTGCGCACGTCGAGCGGGACCACGTGGTGGCCCTGCCGGGTCAGGCGCGCGTCGAGGTGGCGCAGCAGGCGGCCGGTGCGCGAGGTCGGGGACGGGCTTCCCGAGACGGAGAGCACGGTGGGCATGGGAGCTCCTTCACAGCGGGCAGGGCAGAGCAGGGCGGCGGCCCGCGCCGGAACACCGGACACGGGCGATGGCGATTGAGCGGAGGAGGAAGGCCGGACCGACGGGACGTCAGGAGGAGAGCCGGGCAGCCGGCACCTGAGAGTCACTCACGACGGGTCGCGACGAAGGAGAACGCGCGGAGGAAGGCCCGCTCAGCGGGCGGCGCGGGACGAACAGAGACCGCTGGACACACGCACGAGATCGACGTGGCGTCGACGCGTGAGGCCCTTGCGCTGGTTCATGTACAGGATTCAATCAGCTAGCGGGCCATCGGTCGAGTGCGCCCCCGCCGTGATCTCGACCACGTCGCCGCCGACCGCGGGGACGTGTACGGGTTGGCGGGGCGCTGGGGCGATCATGCCTCCAGGTTATCGTTGGGTGCCGAACCGGTCTTGGACGCCGGCGTCGTACGGCGCGAGCATGGACCCATGAACCTTGATCCACGGGTCGGTTGTCACGACCTCATCGAATCATCCGCATCGGTCGGCCACGCCGACCAGTACCCTGTGGGCATCGAAACGACGGGGGCGTCGTGGTGAGCGGCATGTCCGGGAAGGTCGGGCTGGTCACCGGCGCGGGCAGCGGGATCGGCCGTGCGACGGCGATCGAGCTGGCCCGGTGCGGCGCGTCGGTCGCCGTACTCGACATCGACGAGAACACCGCGGCCGAGACCGCCGAGATGATCGCCGCCGAGGGCGGGACCGCGTTCGCCGCCAGCGTCGACATCGCCGACGAGGACTCCGTACGGGCCGCCGTCGAGCGCACGACCGCCGCGTTCGGCGGTCTCGACTTCGCCGTGAACAACGCCGGCATGTCCTCGCACCAGAAGCTCGACCGGACGAGCCTGGCCGAGTTCGAGCGGGTGGTCCGCGTCAACCTGGCGGGCACCTTCCTGTGCATGAAGTACGAGCTGCCCGCACTCGGCGGCGGAGGGTCGGTCGTCAACATCGCCTCCAACGGCGGCCTGTACGCGATCCCGCAGGCCACCGCCTACGTGGCTGCCAAGCACGGCATCGTCGGCCTCACCAAGGTCGCCGCGGTCGACTACGCGAACGAGGGCATCCGGGTCAACGCCGTCTGCCCCGGGCCGACCCGCACGCCGGGGTTCGAGCAGTTCGCGGGCGAGACCGACATGATCGCGCGTCAGGAGGCGATCACGCCGCTCGGCCGGCTGGCGACGCCGGACGAGGTCGCCGCGGCGGCGGTCTGGCTGTGCTCGGACGCCGCGTCCTACGTCACCGGGATCGCCTTGTCGGTCGACGGAGGGCGGCGCGCGTGAGGGTCATCGCGATGGAGGAGGCGTTCGCCATCCCCCGGCTCCAGGCCAGGTTCCCGGTGCCCAGGACCGGGACCGCCGCGGGCTGGATCAGGGACTGGGGACAGCGGCTGGCCGACTTCACCGCCTACCGGCTGCCCGACATGGACGAGCACGGCATCGACATCCAGGTGCTGTCCCTGACCGCCCCCGGCATCCAGGGCCTGACGGACGCCCGGCAGGCGGTCGCCGATGCCCGGGCGGCCAACGACCAGTTGGCCGAGGTGATCGCCGGACACCCCGACCGCTTCCGCGGCCTGGCCGCCCTGCCCTTGCAGGAACCCGAGGCGGCGGTGGCCGAACTCCACCGCGCCGTGGCCGGACTCGGGCTCAGCGGGGCCCTCGTCAACGACCACACCGCGGGCACGTACCTCGACGATCCGCGCCACGAACCGGTGTGGGCGGCACTCGAGGAGCTGGACGTGCCGCTCTACCTGCACCCGGGCGCACCCCCGGCCGAGCCGTGGCGCGTGCTCCAGGGTCGCCCCGAGCTCCAGGGGCCCTTGTGGAGCTGGGGCGCGGAGACCGGCGGACACGCCCTGCGGATCGTCCTCGGCGGGGTCTTCGACCGGCATCCGCGCGCCCGGCTCATCCTCGGCCACATGGGGGAGTTCCTGCCCTTCCAGCTCGCACGCCTCGACTCCCGCTACGCCCGGCAGGAACACCGGCCGCTCGCCCGGAAGCCGTCGGCGTACTTCGGCGGCAACATCCTGATCACCACCAGCGGGGTCTGCTCCCCGGCCGCGCTCGCCGGCGCGGTTCTCGCCATCGGCGCCGACGCCGTGATGTTCGCCGTCGACTACCCCTTCGAAGACACCGCCGAGGCCGTCCGGTTCCTCGAGCAGGCGCCGGTCAGCGACGCCGACCGGGCCAAGATCAGCCACGGCAACGCGGAACGGCTGCTGCGTCTGGAGCCGTGACCCGGCCTGCGCTTTCCGGCCCCCGGCCCGGCTCAGCCACCGCCTCGACGCGAGCCGGGAACGGGGGAGCGGGGGAGCGGAACGAGCGGTCCCGGGCCGGCCATCGCCCAGGAGATCGCCACCCCGCACGGCCGGCGCAGCACTCTGCCGCGCGCCCGACCGGCTGACCGGCGCCGGCCGCTGTCCTTGCCGCGAGGACCCGCCGCCGCCCCGGTTCGGTTGCCCCGGCTCAGCCGCTGCCGGGGCGGGCGAGCCCCTGGTCGTAGGCGAAGATCACCGCCTGGACGCGGTCGCGGGCGCCGATCTTGGCGAGGACCCGGCCGACGTGCGTCTTCACGGTGGACTCGCTGACCACGAAGCGGGTGGCGATCTCGCCGTTGGTCCAGCCCTTGCCGATGGCCACGAGGATCTCCCGCTCGCGTTCGGTGAGTGCCGCCAGTCGCGGGTCCTCGCCCTGGCCGGGCGTTCTGAACGGCACATGCCGGGTGTACTCGTCCAGGATGCGGCGGGTGAGGGCCGGCGCGATCACCGCGTCGCCCTCGGCGACGGCCCGGATGCCGGCGAGGAGTTCCTCGGGGCGGGCGTCCTTGAGGAGGAAACCGCTGGCGCCGGCCCGCAGCGCGGCGTGCACGTACTCGTCGACGTCGAAGGTGGTCAGCACCAGGACCCGGGAACGCCCCCCGGCCTCGGCGATCCGCCGCGTCGCCTCGATGCCGTCCATTCCGGGCATCCGCACGTCCATCAGCACCACGTCAGGACGCAGTTCGGCGGTCCTGCGGACGGCCTCGACCCCGTTCGCGGCCTCGCCGACCACCTCCGTCTCGGGGAGGGAGTCGAGGAGCACCCGGAAGCCGTAGCGCTGCAACTGCTGGTCGTCGACGACGAGCACCGTGGTCACGCGGCGCCTCCCTGGGGTGCCACGTCGAGCGTGGCCTCCACGACCCATCCCCCGTCGGATGCGGGACCGGCGTCGACGGTCCCTCCGTACAGCGCCGCCCGCTCGCGCATGCCCACCAGTCCGTGTCCTTCCTCGTTGCCCGGTCCTGGGTTTTCGGCTTGGCCGTTGTCCCGGATGCGCAGGACGAGCCGTTCGTCGTCCACGATGACCGACAAGGCCACCCGGGTGCCGGTCCCGGCGTGCTTCAGGGTGTTCGTCAGGGCTTCCTGGACGATCCGGTAGACGGTCAGCTGCACGCCCCGGTCCAGCGTCCCCGTCTCGCCGACCGTCCGGTAGACGACCTCCAGGCCGGCGCCGCGCACGCTGTCGCACAGCGCCTCGACGTCCGCCAGACCCGGCTGCGGGCTGAGCTCGACCACCTGGCGGGCGCCGTCCGACGCCTCCCGCAGGACGCCCAGCACCCGGCGCAGCTCGCTCAGGGCCGTCCGCCCGGTGTCGCCGATCAGCCGGAGCGCCTCCTTCCCGCGTGCGGGAGCCGTCTCGGCGGCGTACATGCCGGCATCGGCGAGGGTGATGATGACGGACAGGTTGTGGCCCACGATGTCGTGCATCTCCCGTGCCACCCGGGCGCGTTCCGTCGCGGTCGCGAGCCTGATGCGCTGGTCGCGTTCCGTCTCCAGCCGCGCTGCCCGCTCCCGCAGCCCCGCGAGCTGTGCGCGGCGGGTCCGCACCATCAGGCCGACGGCGAGGGCCGCGATCACCGTGCTCAGCAGGAAGAACAGGGTGTCCCACACGGACACCGCCGGCGAGATCCGCACCGCCACCAGCACCATCCCCGCCGCCATGCCCCCGCAGGCCCAGGGCAGCAGCCGCAGCCGCCCGTGCAGGGCCAGGCTGTACAGGGCCACGAACAGGGCGACGTCCGCGCGCAGCGCGGCATCCAGCGACCACTGGAGGACGAAGACGACGCCGATGGCGACGAAGGCCGCCATGGGCCGGCGCCGCCGCCACAGGAGCGGCAGCACCAGACCGGCCTGCAGGAGCAGCACCGCCGCCAGCGGCAGCTGGGTGAAGGAGAACTGGAACCGGTGCTGCTCGTCCCCGTCGCCGTCCCCCGCGCCGCCGTGGTGCAGCAGGTCCGGCAGGCAGAACACGAGGTAGACGACCACCACCACCGCGGTGTCCAGGACCCACGGGTGCGCCCGGTCCGCCTGCCGGAGCCGCTGGCCGGCCCGGGCGAACCGGGCGGCCAGCGGTCCCATCCCGCCGAGGTCGCCGGTGTCCGTGGTGGTGGTCAAGGTCGTCACCTGCCCATGGTGCAGGTGGTCAGACGTCGCTGCGCACCAGCCGGTACGCCGCCCCCGCGAGCGCGAGCGCCGTCCAGCCGAGGAAGACCAGCAACCCGGCGCCCGGTGACAGGGCGGTCGCGTCGTGGGTCAATGCGAACATCGACTCGCCCGCGTTGCTCGGGAGGTAGGGGCTGATGTTGTCCTGCCAGGAGCTGGGCAGGAGGGAGATCAGCCCCGGGACCAGCATCAGGGAGGCCACCAGGACCGAGATGCCGCCGGCCACCGAGCGCAGCAGCGCGCCCAGCGCGGTCCCGATCACGCCGACCAGCCCGAGGTAGAGGCCGGCGCCCAGCAGGCTGCGGAGGACCCCGGTGTGCGTGAAGCCCATGGCGGCGGGGGTGCCGGAGACGATGCCGCTGCCGAACCCGAAAGCGACGAACGCGCCGAGGGTGGCGACCACCAGGGCGACCAGTCCGAACACGGCCGCCTTGGACCACAGCACGGGCAGGCGGCGGGGCACGGCCGCGAGCGTCGAGCGGATCATCCCGGTGGAGTACTCACCCGCGGTGACCAGGACCCCGAGCACACCGAGGGCCAGCTGGGCGAAGTTGGTGCCGAAGAGGGACAGGCTCACCGCCGTCGCGGTGGCGAAGTCCTTGTCCTGGTGCGGGGAGCCGACGCCGGACTTGTAGTGCTCCGCGGCGATGAGCCCGAAGGCGACGAGGAAGAGCAGGCCGAGGCCCAGGGTGATCCAGGTGGAACGCAGGGACCACAGTTTGGCCCACTCCGAGGCGAGCACGCGCCGCCCGGTCACCCGGTAGGCGGGGCGGGCCGGAACCGACGTGGGCGCCTCGACGGTCGTGGTGAGCGTGCTCATGCGGGCCTCCCGACGGTGGCAAGGGACTCGACGGTCGTGGTGCCGTGGTACTCCACGGCATCCCGGGTCAGGTTCATGAACGCCTCCTCCAGCGACACCGTCCGTGCCGTCAGTTCGAACAGCGCGATCCCGTGCTCGGCCGCCTTCAGGCCGATCTCGCGGGCACTCGCCCCCGTCACCCGCAGTTCCTCGGAGCCGGCCCGGCCGGTGATGTCGACCCCGGGCCCGGCCAGGACCTCCCGCAGCCGCGCCGGCTCCGGGGTGGCCACTTGCACCGTGTCCCCGCCGGCATCGCGTACGAGGTCCGCCACCGTGGTGTCGGCCAGCAGGCGCCCGCGCCCCACGATGATCAGGTGGTCCGCGACCAGGGCCATCTCGCTCATCAGATGGGACGACACGAACACGGTCCGGCCCTCGGCGGCGAGGCCCTTCAGCAGGTTGCGGATCCACAGGACGCCCTCCGGGTCGAGCCCGTTGACCGGTTCGTCCAGCATCACCGTCTGCGGATCACCCAGCAGCGCCGCCGCGATGCCGAGCCGCTGCCCCATCCCGAGGGAGAAGGCCCCCGCCCGGTTCCTCGCCGCGCTGCCCAGCCCCGCCATCTCGATGACCTCGTCGACCCGGCGGCGGGGAATCCCGTGCGTCAGGGCGAGCGCCAGCAGGTGGTTGTAGGCCGAGCGGCCCGGGTGGATGGACTTCGCCTCCAGCAGCGCCCCCACCTCCTGGAGCGGCGCCTCGTGACGGGCGTACTGCTTCCCGTTCACCGTCACGGAGCCGGCCGTCGGTGCGTCGAGCCCGACGATCATGCGCATGGTCGTGGACTTTCCCGCGCCGTTGGGCCCGAGGAAGCCGGTCACCGTACCCGGCCGCACGGCGAAGTCCAGCCCGCCCACAGCCGTCTTCTCGCCGTACCTCTTGGTCAACTGCTGTGCGTCGATCATGCGCGTCTCTTCCTGTTCGGAGCCGGCGCCCGCCGGCCGCTCTGGACGCCTCACCGACAACGCTAGAAGCCCGAACCCCCTGATCCGGTGGTACCGCGGACCGATCCGCGCCCCCCGGGTCGTACCGCGGTACTACGCGCTACTGCGACCCCGGTCGCACCGTCCGGGCCGCGTCCGCGTCCGGGCCCGGCCTGCCGACGCGGTGGGCTTCCGCATCACCGACGACGGCGCGCCGCCGCCCTCTTCGCCGGCCGGCAGCGGCCTCACCGGCATGCGGGAACGCGTCGCGATGTTCGACGGCGACCTGGGCGCCGCGACCGGTATCCGTGCGGTCGAGGCCGCGCCCGCAGGCAACGCCCCGACGTGGTCCTGATGGACGCGCGCACGTCCGGCATGGACGGGATCGAGGCGACCGCCTCACTGTTGAGGCGACCTCCTCCCGCGTCCTCCTCCCGACCACGTTCGACATGGACGCCTACGCGTTCGCGGAGCTGCGCGCGGGCGTAGCTGGAGGTAGCTGCGGGGCAGGGTTCGGGCGGGCCGACGAGCCGGGCAAGGGGCGTGCTCCCCATGGTCCTCGGTGCCGCACTGGCAGTCGCCCTACCGGCACTTCGCCCTGACGGCGTCGGCGACTTCGTCCGCCTCGGCGCTACCTCGGGGGTACGACAACGCCGTTCGCGGTTCGCCGCGCCCGTCGAGCGCGCGTTCGGCCTCCTGCCGGGGATGGCGGCGTCACACAGAGACCGTATTGACAGGTCCATGACCGTCGAAGATTCTGAATTGCCGCGCCACGTCCCGCGCACGACCAAAGGCCGGCGGTTTGAGCATCCTGCACCCCCCACGAAGGAGCCAGCATGCGCAGATTCCTGATAGGCGTCGCCACCCTCGCGGCTGCGGCGGCCTTTGCCGCTCCGGCCGCGCCGGCCACCGCGGCGGCGGCCGCACCGGGACTGTCCTTCCGCCCCTTGCACTACAACATCAACGGCTACAACTGGGGCGGATACGCCGCCACCGGCAGCGGCTTCACCTCGGTGTCGGCCGCCTGGACCGAAGCGAACGCGACCTGCAACTCCACCAACGACCTCTACGCCCCCTGGGTCGGCATCGACGGGTACGGCTCGTCCACCGTGGAGCAGACAGGCGTGGAGACCGACTGCTCCAGCGGCAGCCCCGTTCACCAAGCCTGGTACGAGATGTACCCCGCCAACCCGGTCTACCTCAGCCGCACTTCGTACCCGGTCTCGGCCGGTGACCACATCACCGCCTCGGTGACCAACACCAGCGGCAGCACGTACGCCCTGAAGCTGACCGACTCCACGCGCGGCTGGACCTACAGCACGAACAAGTCCCTCTCCTCCCAACGGGCCAGCGCCGAGGTCATCATCGAGTCGCCGACCGGGGCCTACCCGAACTTCGGCACCCTCAACTTCACCTCGGCCACCGTCAACGGGAACTCCCTCGGCTCCTACGGCCCGACCGCGCTCGACCCGTCGAACGGCGCGTACGAGGCCCGGACCAGCGCGCTCGGCTCCAGCGGCACCAGCTTCAGCGAAACGTACCTGCGGGAGTAGCCGCGCCGGCGCTGGGGCGGCACCCCGCCCCAGCGCACCCGCCTGGCCGCGGTCCCGGACGCCCCCACCGCGGCACCCGGCCACCGTGCAGCGGTCCGGAGTGAACGGGCGGTTCGACCCCCGAGGGGCGCACGGTGGACTTGTCGCAGCATGACCTACCTCGCCTGCTTGAGTCACCACTGCTTCCGGCTGCGCGCCTCCGCTTGGTGATCTCGTTCAGGAATCGGGCGATTGATCAACCATCCCGTCTTCTGCCTCCCCGCGCCACCGAGTGAGGTTTTCACGGACCGTGAGACTCGCCGGATGATCGGGGCCGAGGACGCGTTCGACATCGGTCAGCAGTTCGGCGAGCGTGGTGGCGGCGCCGGCCGCGTCCCCCGCCTCCCCTTGCGAGGTTGCGAGGCCGATGCGGGTGGCGAGGGTATCGACGTGGTCGGGCCCGAGGACCCGTTCCTGGTCGGTCAGTAGGTCGGCGAACGCGGTAACGGCGCCGCGGGCGTCCCCCGTCCTTCCTCGCCATAAGGCGAGGTTGCTGCGGACGGTGAGGGTGGTGGGGTGGTCCGGGCCGAGGATTCGCTCGACGTCGGTCAGGAGGCCGGCGAACGCCGTAACGGCGCCGGGGGCGTCTCCCGCTGCCCCTCGCCAGGTGGCGAGGTTGTTGCGGCTGGTCAGGGTGTCGGGGTGGTCGGGTCCGAGGAGCCGTTCGCGGTCGGTCAGCAGTTCGGCGAACGCTCTGGCGGCGCCGGCCGCGTCGCCGGCCTCCCCTCGCCAGGTGGCGAGGCTGTTGCGGCTGGACAAGGTGTCCGGGTGATCCGGGCCAAGGACGTGCAGAGCGTGCTGCAGCAGTTCGGCGAAGGCTCCGGCGGCGCCGGCCGCGTCGCCCGCCTTGCCACGCCACAGGGCGGCGTTGTTCCGAATGGCCAAAGTGTCGGGGTGGTCAGGACCGAAGGTCCGTTCGACATCGGGCAGCAGGTCGTCGTAGGCGGTGGCGGCGCCGGCCGCGTCGCCGGCCTCCCCCAACCACCGAGCCACGTTGTTCCGGACGTTGATGGTCATCCGGTGCTCGGGCCCCAGCACCCGCAACGCGCGCTCCAGCAACTCTTGGTGGGCGGTGGCGGCGCCGACCGGGTCCCCCGCCTGCCCTCGCCATAGGGCAAGGTTGTGCTGGACGGTGAGGGTGGTGGGGTGGTCGGGGCCGAGGATTCGCTCGACGTCGGTCAGTAGCTCGGCGAACGTGGTGGCGGCGCCGGCCGCGTCCCCCGCCTCTCCCAGGTAACTGGCGAGGTTGTTCCGGGTGGCCAGGGTGTCGGGGTGGCGCTTTCCGAGAACCCGTTCCCGGTCGGCCAGCAGTTCGGCGAAGGCGGTGGCAGCGCCCGCCGCGTCACCTGCTTTCCCTCGACAGGTGGCGAGGTTTGCCCGTGCGGCCAGCGTCGTGGGGTTGCCCGGGCCCAGGCGATCCGTCGCAGTGCTGACTACATGCTCGAAGTGGTCCACGGCGGCTGCTACTTGGCCGGTGCGGGCGAGGCTGAGGCCGAGGTGGTGGAGCACAGGATGCGTCCTGTCCTTCTGGTACAGGGTGTCTTCGCTGTGGTGGGTGAGTGCGGCGGCGTTCATGCGCAGGGCCCGCGCCAGGACGATGTCGCGCTCGTCTTCGGGCCAGACCGTGGTGAGGGCGTCAGCGGTGGCACTGCCCAGTTGACTGCGCTGTCGCGAGGTGAGGGCGTCGCGGGTTGTGCGCTGGATGAGTTGGTGGACGCGAACTTCTCCAGCGGTGGGGGCGTGGTCGATCAGGCTCAGCCGGTGCAGGGCCTGCAGCGTGCTGACTGCCTCGTCGGCCGTGGCCGCTACCGGCTTGCGGTGCTGCCGTGCTGTCCACCAGCGCGCCCTGCGCGGCGTTGCGAGGTGGGCTTGACTGCGGTGTTCGGTGAGATAGGCCAGTGCGGGTGTGCTGGTGAGAACCGAAGTGGGGATGCCGTTGGGGTCGAGGAAGGCGGCCAGTTCGAGCATGGGGCGGGCCAGGCCCACCGGGCGGGCCTGGTTGGCGCGTTCGATGGACAGGGACCAGGTGGCAGCAACGGTGGCGGTCTGGTCGTCGGGTAGTGCGCCGGGCTCCGGCAGCAAGTCGGCCAGCTTCCTGATTCGGTCGGCCAGCAGCTCGCGGTAGGAGGCACAGGTCAGGTCCGCGTCGATGATGTAGGCGGCAGCCTGGGCCAAGGCGAGGGGCAGGTGTCCCAGGCCGGCGGCGAGACCGGTGATCTGGTCGGTTGGCTCGTGGCGGTCGTGCGCGGCGAGTACGGCGGTGACGTAGGCGGCGGCTTCCTGCGGGGTGAATGAGCCCACGGCCACCAGGCGTCGGCCAGCCCCGGTCAGTGCGGCCTCGCGGCGGCGCGTGGTGGCCAGGACACGGCCGTGCGGGCTGGCGGGCGGCCACCAGCCGCGGATGTCGGCAGGGTCTGCGACGTCATCCAGTACGATCAGCCACCGGCACGGCTGCTGGCCGGCTTTGGGCTCCAGCCAGGCCAGGAACGCCCGGGCGGCGCGATCCGGGTCGCTGGGGTCGGCGGCAAGAACCTCCACGCCGGCCTGCGCGTACCCGGCTGTGATCGCTGAGCGGCTGCTCGCACTGATCCACACCAATACGTCGACCTCGCCGCCGTGCCAAGCGGTGCGGGCGTAGTCGGCCGCCAGCTGCGTCTTGCCCACCCCGCCGGTGCCGGCCAGGACCTGGCCGAGCACCGTGGCACCCCCGCCGTCGGCCGCCATCCGCAATTGGTCCACCTCGGACCGGTGCTGGAAGGACAAGGCGCGAGGCGGGAGCACGCCGACCTGGTGCGGCCAGGCGGCTGGTGTGCGCGGTGCAGCGTGGTGGTGGACTTGCCCGGCGTAGCCGACGGCGATGCTGCCGTGGTCGGCGAAGATGCCGCTGATGTGGTGAGGCGGCGCGGCCGGGACGGCACCGGGTGCGCTCAGTCCTGGTACGGACCCGGCTGCGAAGGGTTTCCCAGGGTCACATGCCCCATGGTCACTGCGGCAGCGGACCCGTGGTCGGCCCGGACGTCCACGTCTCCGCCGATGGCCAGACCGCTCGGGCCGGCCGACACACTGCTGTGGGAGGCCTGCTGGGCCAGCAGGGTGCGCAGCTCATCCGCGACCCGGGCCCGCTCAATGTCCTCAAGACTCTCCAGCAACGCCTCGATCCGGCCCTGCCACGCCGCCTCCTGACGGATACGCACCCGCTCCACCTCGGTCGGCCGAGCCGCCTGCAGCTCGCCCGCGGTCTGATCGAGGCGCTCCAGCTCGGCGTGCTCGCGCTGCGGATTCCCCCGGCCGAACCAACGGGCCACCTGTTGGCGTACCGCTGTCCAAGCGTCTGTGCCTGCGGCCTGCACCACCGCAGTGCCTCCCGCCGCGGCCAGCGCAGCCATTGCCTCCGGCAGCATCCTCGCCCTTCCCCCCCTGAGACATCAGTCCGGAACTGGGGCACGCACTACACCAGTGCCTTCACCACGTCCACTCCATCAGACACCGCCGCAGTTGTCTCTGGTTCCGGCAGGAGAACGTCTGGCTCTGTGGGTGAGTTCCGTTCGGGAAACGTCTGGGTCGGCACCCACGTCATCCCGGCCTTCAGCCGCTGACGCCGTCTCGGTCACCGGCGGGAACACGGCTCGCCGGGGCGCCGTGCAGGGGGGCGGCGGTGCGGGCGGCGACCTCGGCCGCGCTGACGCCCGGGGCCGTCTCGACCAGGGCGAAACCGGCCGGTGTGACGTCCAGGACACCGAGGTCGGTGATGACGCGGTGCACGCACGCCCGGCCGGTCAGCGGCAGGGTGCAGTGGTCGAGGAGCTTGGGGCCGCCGTCCTTCGCGGTGTGCCGCATGAGCACGATCACCCGCCGGGCGCCGTGCACCAGGTCCATGGCGCCGCCCATGCCCTTGACCAGCCTGCCGGGGACGGCCCAGTTGGCGAGGTCGCCGCCGGCGGAGACCTGCATGGCGCCGAGCACCGCGGTGTCGATGTGGCCGCCGCGGATCATGCCGAAGGAGAGCGCCGAGTCGAAGAAGGAGGCGCCGGGCAGCGCGGTGACGGTCTCCTTGCCGGCGTTGATCAGGTCCGGGTCGACCTCGTGCTCGCGCGGGTAGGGGCCGGTGCCGAGGATGCCGTTCTCGGAGTGGAGGGTGACGCGCACGCCCGGCGGCAGGTGGCCGGGGATCGTGGTGGGCAGGCCGATGCCGAGGTTGACGTAGGAGCCGTCGGCCAGTTCCGCGGCCGCGCGGGCCGCCATCTCGTCGCGGGTCCAGGCCATCAGCGTCGTACCGTCCTCTTCTCGATCGTCTTGGCGGCCGCCTGCTCGCGGGTGAGGGCGACGACCCGCTGCACGAACACGCCGGGCAGGTGCACCTGTCCGGGGGCCAACTCGCCCGGCTCGACCAGCTCCTCGACCTCCGCGACGGTGATCCGGCCGGCCATCGCGGCCGGCGGATTGAAGTTGGCGGCCGCCTGCCGGAAGACCAGGTTGCCGTCGCGGTCCCCGCGCCAGGCCCGGACCAGCGCGAAGTCGGTGGTGATGCCGTGCTCCAGGACGCAGGTGCGGTCGCCGAAGGTCCGGCGCTCCTTGACCGGCGAGGCGAGCGCGACGGCACCGTCCGGGCCGTAGCGCCAGGGCAGCCCGCCGTCGGCGACCTGCGTGCCCACGCCCGCCGGGGTGTAGAACGCCGGAATGCCGCAGCCGCCGGCCCTCAGCCGCTCGGCGAGGGTGCCCTGCGGCACGAGTTCGACTTCCAGTTCCCCGGCGAGGTACTGCCGGGCGAACTCCTTGTTCTCACCGACGTAGGAGCCGGTGACCCGGGCGATGCGGTGGGCGGCGAGCAGGACGCCGAGCCCGGCTCCGTCGACGCCGCAGTTGTTGGAGACGACCGACAGCCCGGTGGCGCCCTGGTCGTACAGCGCGTCGATCACCACGTTCGGCACGCCGCTGAGACCGAAGCCGCCGACCGCCAGGGACGAGCCGTCGGTGATGTCGTGGACCGCCGCGGCGGCGTCGGCGCAGACCTTGTTCACGGTGCGGGCTCCCTGTCCGGGACGGGCGCGCTCGGCGCGGGGACGGCGAAGAGGCGTAGTTGGAGGGCCAGCAGGGCGTAGTAGCCGACCAGGGTGGACAGTTCGAACAGGGCCCGTTCGCCGAGGGCGGCGCGGGCGGCGGCGTACCAGGCGTCGTCCAGCGGCCGCGGGGGTGCGGCCAGGGTGCGGGCGGCCTGCCAGGCGGCGCGTTCGAAGGGGTCGGTGAAGCCCGGGTCGCCCTCCTCGCGCAGCGCGCGCAGTTCGTCCCCGGTCAGTCCGGCGGCCCGGCCGACCGCCTCGTGGGCGTACCGCTCGAAGTCGCTGTCCCAGACGGCGGCCACGACCAGGATCGCGGTCTCGCGCACCCGGGGCGGAAGGGAGGTGGCGAAGCGGATCGCCGCACCGAGGGCTTGGACGGCGCCGCCCAGCCGGGGGCTGGCCAGCAGGGCGTTGAACGGCCCGTTGAGGCGGCCGTCGGTGTCGGTGAGGGCGAAGAGCTGGGGGCCGTCGGCGCGCGGACCGCCGGTGATCTCGTCGTACAGGGCGCGCTGTTCGGGGGAGAGGCGGTCCGGGGTGGGGCGGGGCAGCCGGCCGCCGTGGACGGGGGCGGCGGTCATCGCTGCGGGCCCGCCTCGTCCGCGGCCTCGCGGGCCAGCGCGGCGAGGTCGGCGTCGGTGAGCAGCCGGCCCTCGCGCGCCATGGCGGCGCGGGCCCGTCGCAGTACCTCGTCCACCAGGGCGGGTGTGGTGTCGACACCCAGCGCGGCGAGCTTGTCGGCGAGGGTGTAGGGCCCGCTGTCGGGGGTGAAGGGCACCACGCGGGTGTTGCCGACGAGGGTGGGCTCCAGGCAGTTGTGCAGCAGCGGGTCGACGGCCGTCTCCTGGGTGATGATGTCCAGGCCGCCCCAGCAGAAGGCGCTGGTGCCGGTCACCGGGTGGTTCCAGCCGACGCGGTAGCCGGTCAGCTCCTCGCCGGCGCGCGCGAGTCCGGTCAGCTGCCGGGTCTCGATGCCGGTGTCCACGCCGTACAGGGTCTCGAACGCCATGGCGGTGGCGGCCAGGTCGGCGTTGCCGGGGCCGCCGCAGTAGCCGTTGACGGACAGCTCGACGACGTCCGCGCCGGCCTTGACCGCGGCGACCGCGCAACCGACCGCCAGCCCGAAGGTGTTGTGCGGGTGCAGGCCGACCTCGACGCCGGGGGCCGCCTCCTTGGTGCGGGCGACGAGGTGGCCGTACGCTTCGGGGCTCAGCGCGCCCGGGCCGTCGAAAAGCGTGAGTTCGGCGGCGCCGGCTTCCGTGAGCACGGCGACCGACTCCTGGAGCACCTCCTCGGTCAGGTAGGAGACCATCAGCATCGGCACGACCACGTGCAGGCCGCGGTCGCGGGCGTGGCGGATCAGCGGGACGGCGCGGGCCAGCACCTCGGCGCGGCTGCGGGCCGGGCCCGCGGTGCGCCAGTCCTGCCCGCGCCACGCCTGCTGGTAGACGAGCGGCTGGTAGATGAGCGACGCCTCGCCCAGGCCCTGCACCCAGATCTGCACGCCGTCGTAGCCGGCGTCGGCGGCCCGGTCGATGTCCTCGGTGGTGCGCAGCAGCGGCAGTAGGGCGCGGCAGTCGGCGTTCTCGCCCTTGATGACCTCGACCTCGGTGCGCAGTGCCTTGTCGTCCCGGCCGGCCAGCCCCGCGGTGACGACCTCGCGGACGCCCGCGCCGACGAGTTGCCGCAGGTACGCCTCCTTGGCCGCGGTGGAGGCGACGACGCCGGGCAGTGTCTCCACCGACCGCAGGGTGGCGTCGCGCAGCCGCACCGACGGCGGCATCGGCCCGCGCACGTCCGGGCGGCGGTTGAGCGGGCTCACCGACCAGCGCCCGGGCGCATGGGCGCCGGGGACGCGTTTTCCGGCCAACTCGGCACGGAAACGGGCGATCTCCTCGTCGGTGAACACGGCCGGCTTGTCCATGGGCCCTCCGGGCGGCTGTCTGCGCGGGCGGTTTCCTGCACCGTCATTGAACCATCACCACCCGTTCTCTGTCGACACTAGAGACGTCGCCGCTCAGAGGAAGGCGGGTCGAAGTGCAAATATTTCGAACGGTGTTTACTTTCTGTCGACACTAAGTGAAACTCTCCGGCAGTCGGCACGCACCACCCGAACCGAGGGAGACCAACCGTGACCCACGATGAGCCCCCTGCGCGGCCCGGCCGCCTGGCCGGGCGGACCGCCGTCATCAGCGGTGCCGGCAGTGTCGGCCCCGGCTGGGGCAACGGGCGCGCCACCGCCGTGATCTTCGCCCGCGAGGGCGCCACCGTGTACCTGACCGACCGGGACGAGGAGTCCCTTGAGGTCACCGCCCGGCAGGTCCGGGAGGAGGGCGGTACCGCGCACACCCGCCTGCTGGACGTCACCGAACCGGACGCCGTACGGGCCTGCTTCGCGCGCGTCGCGCAGGCCGCCGGCCGGATCGACGTCCTGGTCAACAACGTCGGCGGCTCCCGCGCCGGGGGAGTGGCCGAACTGCCCCTGGCGGACTGGGAGGACCAGCTGCGGACCAACCTCACCAGTGCCTTCCTCGCCTGCAAGGAGGTGGTGCCGGTGATGCGCCGCGGCGGCGGGGGAGTCATCGTCAACACCGCCTCGGCGTCCGGGCTGCGCTGGACCGGGGCCGCACAGGTCGGCTACGCGGCGGCCAAGGCCGCGGTCATCCAGCTCTCCCGGGTCACCGCCGTCCAGTACGCGCCCGACGGCATCCGGGTCAACACCGTGGTGCCCGGCCAGCTGCACACCCCGATGGTCGAGGCGCGGCTGGCCGGCCAGCGGGCGGGCGGCGACGTGGCGAAGCTGCTCGCCCAGCGGCAGGCGCGCATCCCGCTGGGGTTCATGGGCGACGGCCGGGACGCGGCGTACGCGGCGCTGTTCCTGGCGTCGGACGAGGCGCGCTTCGTCACCGGCACCGAGATCGTCGTCGACGGCGGAATGACGGCCCGCTGTGACTGAGCCCGTCCTCCACCCCGCCGCCGCCCGGCCCTCGCCCGGCTGTCCGCCGCCGCACCCCGCGCCCCGCCGGCCCGCCCTGCCGCTGCCGCCCGGCGCCTGCGACGCGCACTGCCACATCCTCGGCCCGGCCGGGGTCTTCCCCTACGCGCCCGAGCGCACCTTCACTCCGGTCGACGCCCCCAAGGAGCAGGTGGCCGCCCTCCACGCGCACCTGGGCCTGAGCCGGGCCGTGGTCGTGCAGTCCTCCTGCAACGGCTCCGACCACCGCACGCTGCTGGACGCGCTGGCCGCGGCCGGCGGCCGGATGCGGGGGGTCGCGCTGGTCGGCGAGACGACCACCAGAGCGCAGATCGAGGAGCTGCACCGGGCGGGGGTGCGCGGCTTCCGGCTCAACTTCCTGCCGCACCTGCGGGCCGCGCCCACCCGCGAGGAGATCGACTCCGTGCTGGAGCGCGTCGACGGCCTGGGCTGGAGCGTGGAACTCCACGTCACCGGCAGCGAGGTCGCCGACTACGAGTCCCTCATCCGCGCACTGCCCGGCCCGGTGGTGGTCGACCACCTGGCGCGGGTCGACCTCGCCGACGGCCCGCACAGCCCGGCGCTGCGGGCCCTGCGCCGTCTGCTGGACTCCGGGAACGTCTGGCTGAAGGTCAGCGGCGTGGACCGGGTCTCCCGGCAGGGGCCGCCCTACGCCGACGCGGTCGGCCTCGCCGCGTCCCTGGTGGCGCAGGCGCCCGAGCGGGTCGTGTGGGGCACCGACTACCCGCACGTGAACATCGACGGCGCCGCCCCCGACGACGGCCTGCTGGTCGACCTGCTGGCCGAGATCGCCCCCGAACCCGCCCTGCTGCGCCGGCTGATGGTCGACAACCCGGCGGAGCTGTTCGACTTCCCGGCGCTGCCCGCGCCGGAATAGTGTCGACAGAATGCCGAAATTAAGGCCATACGGACCCTTGACCTTCAATTTCTGTCGACAGTAACGTCACCTCAGTCCACACCACCGAAGGAGCCGCAGTTGTCCAGGCCATCCGATCAGCGCCCTGCCCAGAGTATGCGCGCCCGTGTGATCCGCCGCGGTGACGCGGACTACGAGCAGGCCCGCCTCGACGCGGTGTGGAACGCCCGCAAGCCCGACCGCTACCCCGACGCCATCGTCCTGGCCGAGAACGGGCAGCAGGTCGCGGCCGCCGTACGCCAGGCCCGCGCGGAGGGCCAACGGGTCTCGGTCCGCTCCGGCGGACACAGCTGGGTCGGCAACGGGGTGCGCGACGGCGGCCTGCTCATCGACCTCTCCCGGCTCCAGGAGATCACCGTCGACCCCGGGGCCCGCACGGTGGCCGTCGGACCGTCCGCCAAGGGCCCGGCCCTCCAGCAGGCCCTCGCCGGACACGGGCTGTTCTTCCCCACCGGCCACGCCCCGACCGTCGGCATCGGAGGGTTCATCCTCGGCGGCGGCTACGGCTGGAACTCCCGGCACCTGGGCCCCGCCTGCCTGAGCATCCGCGCGATCGACGTCGTCCTCGCCGACGGCACCCTCGTGCACGCCACCGACGCGACCCACCCCGACCTGCTGTGGGCCGCGCGGGGCGCCGGCCCCGGCTTCTTCGGCATCGTCACCCGCTTCCACCTCACCGCCCACCCCCGCCCCGAGGCGATCGTGCGGACGGTGCACAGCTACCCGGTCGACCTGCGCGACGAGGTGCTGGCCTGGTCCTACGACACCCTCCCCGCGCTGCCGACGAACGTCGAGTTCTCCGCCAAGGTCGGCTTCACCCCCGGCCTGGACACCCACACCGTCTCGCTGACCGCCACCGCCTTCTGCACCCCCGAGCACGGCGCGGAAGCGCTCGCCGTACTGGAGCAGGCGCCCTTCCGGGACCGGGCCGTGCGCGCGGTGGTCGGCCAGCAGACCACCATGGACGAGCTGTACGACGTCGCCGACCGGCTCAACCCGGCCGGGCTGCGCTGGGCCGTGGACGGGGTGTGGGTCGAGGGCCCGGCCGAGGAGATCCTCACCGCCGCGGCGCCGGTCCTCGACACCATCCCGGACGGCAACAGCTTCGTGCTGTGGATGCTCTGGGGCCACTACCCGACGCGCGACGACGCCTGCTGGTCCACCCAGGCCGCCGCGTACCTCTCGCCCAACGCGGGCTGGCGCGACCCGGACCAGGACCTCGCCCGCGAGAACTGGGCGCACGGCTTGCTGGCCGCGGTGCAGCACCTCTCCAAGGGCCTGCAGTTCTCCGACAACAACCTCGCCGACCGCTACGACCTGGGCCTGAGCGCCGAGAACGCCGAACGCCTGGAGGCGGTCCGCGCCGCCTACGACCCCGACGGGCTCTTCCGCAGCTACATGGCCCCCGCCGAGTCCACCACCGCCTACGCCGCCGCCCGCCGCTGATCGCTCCGCCCGCCGATCCCGCCGCTGATCGGTCCGCCGTCCCCGCGCCACCACTTCAGGCATCCCGAGCCGCAGACACCGTGCAAAGGAGCACAACCCCTCATGCCGAAGCACACCAGAACCACGCTGCGCCGTACCCCCGTCGCCCTGGTGATCCTCGCCGTCGCCGCCCCGGTCGCCGCCTGCGGCTCGAACTCCTCCTCCGCGTCCAGCGACGGCAAGGCCGAGATCACCGTGCTCCGCTCCAACAGCGCCCTGTTCGAACCGCTGTACATCGCCCAGCAGCAGGGCTACTTCACCGCCGCCGGACTCGACGTCACCATCAAGGCCGGCGCGCAGGACACCTCCCAGAACGCGCCCTCCGTCCTCAACGGCGAGGCGCAGTTCGCGATGACGGACTGCTCCGGGTTCCTCAAGGGCGCCGCCAAGAACATGCCGATCCGGATCGCCACCGGCCTGGAGTCCGCCACCACCAGGACCGAGCCCACCGACGGGCTGCTGGTGAAGGACAACAGCGCCATCAAGTCCTTCGCCGACCTGGAGGGCAAGACCGTCGGGCTGACCGCGCTGGGCGGCACCATCCAGTTCATCGTGGAGTACCTGATCGAGAAGGAGGGCGGCGACCCGACCAAGGTCAAGTACGTCGCGCTGCCGACCAGTTCCCTCACCGACGCCGCCACCAGCGGCAAGACCGACGCCGTCTACTCCTTCGGCGCCTTCTACTCGGCCGGCAAGCAGGCCGGGCTGCGCTCCATCGGCAACGGCATGAACGACCTGCCCGGCATCGCCCAGGGCGTCCTCTTCTCCAGCAAGAAGTACCTGTCCGCCAACGCCGCCACCGCCCAGAAGTTCACCGCCGCGATCGCCAAGGCCATCACCTACGCCGACGCGCACCCCGAAGCCGTGCGGGCCGTGGACAAGAAGTACACGCAGCTGTCGGCGGACTACATCGACAAGGCACCGGTCTCCTACTACGACAAGAACATCAACACGTCCGTCATGCGCACCGTCATCACCAAGATGCACGCGTACGGCCTGCTCAGCGCGACACCCCAGGACGACGCCATCTACTGGGACAAGGCCCCGACCGTCAGCGGCAGCTGACCGGACGGAAGAGGTGACAACCATGGCTACTTCCACCACCGGCCGCCGCCCGCCCCCGACCCGCACCCGCCCGGCCCGCAGGGCCGCCCCCGGGCGGGTGCACGGCCGCGGACTGCTCCTGCTGCGGCTGGCCGCGTTCGCCGCCGTGCTGCTGGTGTGGGCCGGCGCCGCCGCGTCCGGCGCCGTCAGCGCCACCGCGCTGCCCGGCCCGGTGTCGGTGGGCAGGGCGTTCCCGGGCCTGTTCGGCAGCGGCGCGTACTGGCAGGCGGTGGGTGACACGCTGCGCGGCGCCGTGACCGGATTCGTCGTCGCCGGCGTCGTCGGGGTGCCGCTGGGGCTCGCGACCGGCACGTACGCCGCCGCCGAGCAGTCCTCGCGGCTGCTGGTGGACGTGCTGCGCTCGTTCCCCGTGATCGCACTGCTGCCGGTGTTCCTGCTGGTCCAGGGGTCCACACCGACGATGAAGTCCACCGTGGTCTTCCTCGCCTGCGTCTTCCCGGTCTTCCTCCAGGCCCAGTACGGCGCCCGGTCGGTCACCCCGATGATCGCGGAGACCGTGCACAGCTACCGGATACCGCGCCTCCTGCGCTTCTGGCGGGTGATCCTGCCCAGCGCCACGCCCTCGATCATGACCGGGATACGACTGGCGGCCACCACGTCGGTGCTCGTGGCGATCGGCGTCGAGGTGCTCACCACGCTGCCCGGCATCGGCCACGAGGTGGTGCAGGCGCAGCAGGGCGGGGCGTCCGCCCGGGCGTACGCCTACATCCTCACCGCGGGCGCGATCGGCTACGCGATCACCCTGCTGTCCCAGTTCGCCGAGCGACGGCTGCTGCGCTGGCGCCCGCCGGCGCAGACCGACTGAAGGGGGCGGACCGACCATGTCCCTGAACCGCAAGGGCCCGCGGGCCTTCTGGACCTCCGCGCTGCGGCAGCTGTGGCTGCCCGTCGTGGTGCTCGCCGTGCTGCTGCTGGCCACCGCCGGCAGCACCAGCTTCTACTTCCCGCCGGCCACCGAGGTCCTGGCCACCCTGTGGCGGCAGCTCGTCCACGAGGGCCTGGCGGGCGACCTGCTGTACTCCCTGAAGAACATCGTGCTGGGCCTGCTCGCCGCCACCGCGGTCGGCGTCGGCGCCGGACTGCTCATCGGCGAGGTGCCGCTGCTGCGGCAGGCGGTCGGCCCGCTGCTCGACTTCGCCCGCGCCACCCCGACGGTGGCGTTCGTCCCCGTCATCATCCTCACCCTCGGCATCGGCTCGGGCCCCAAGATCTTCCTGATCGCCCTCGGCTCGCTGTGGCCGATCCTGCTCAACACCGTCAGCGGCGTGCAGTCCGTCAACCCGGCCGTCCACGAGACCGCCCGCAGCTACCGGGTGCCGCTGCGACTGCGCCTGCTGAAGGTGGTGCTGCCCGGGGCGCTGCCGCAGATCTTCGCCGGGGTCCGCGTGGCGCTGTCGATCGCGGTGGTCCTCATGGTCGTCAGCGAGATCTACGGCTCGCCGGTGGGCCTGGGCCACTTCATCCTGCAGTCCGGTTCGGACTTCGCCGTGCCCGAGACCTGGGCCGGCACCGTACTCATCGGCATCCTCGGGTACGGCCTGAGCGTGTTGCTCCTCGCGGCCGAGTACGCGCTGCTCGGCTGGTACCACCAGCGCCCGCCCCGCACCCGGCGGGCCACGCCCCAGCCCCGGAACGAGGTCACACCGTGAACACACGTGGATACAGCCTGATCGTCGAGGACGTCTGCAAGTCGTTCGGCCACGGCGCGGACGAGCACCGGGTGATCGAGGGCCTGTCGCTGCGGGTCGACCCGGGCGAGTTCGTCTGCGTGGTCGGACCCTCCGGAGCGGGCAAGACCACCCTGCTGCGCTGCCTGTCCGGCCTGGCCCGCCCGACCTCCGGCACCGTGCGCTACGGCGACGAGCAGGTCACCCGGCCGCTCGCCGACATCGCGGTGGTCTTCCAGGACTACCGCGGCTCCCTCATGCCCTGGATGCGGGTGCGGGAGAACGTGGCGTTCCCGCTCCAGGGGACCGGGGTGCGCAAGGCGGAGCGGACCGAGCGCGCCGAGGAGTGCCTGGCCGCCGTCGGCCTGGACGGCGTCGGCGACAAGTACCCGTGGCAGCTGTCGGGCGGTATGCAGCAGCGGGTGGCCATCGCCCGCGGCCTGGCCTACAACGCGCCGGTGCTGCTGATGGACGAGCCGTTCGGGTCGGTCGACGCGCAGTCCCGCTTCGACCTGGAGGACCTGACGCTGTCGCTGCGCGCACGGCTCGGCATCACCGTCGTCGTGGTCACCCACGACATCGACGAGGCCGTCTACCTCGGCGACCGCGTCGTCGTCCTCGGCGGCAGCCCCACCACGGTCGTGGACAACCTCACCGTCGGCCTCGGCGCCGAACGCGACCAGATCACCACTCGCGCCGACGCCCGCTTCACCGAACTGCGCAGCCGCGTCCTGACCTTGATCCGCGCGGCCCAGCACCCGGCCCCAGGAGAGCAGGCCGGGGGCGCGGGGCCCGCGAAGCGCCGGGGCACCCGGGCGGTGCTCCGCGGATGACGACGCGCTTCGACCACGTGGGCGTCTCGGTGCCGGACCTGGCGGCGGCCACCGCCTGGTACTGCGCGACGCTCGGCCTCAGCGCCGCCCCGCCGTTCGCGGTCCCGGGCACCGACCTGAGCGGGGTGATGCTGCTGCACCCCAGCGGCTACCGCATTGAGTTGCTGCACCGCCCCTCCGCGCGCCCGGGCGCCGCCGCGCCCACCGCGCTGGAGGCGGCCGGCACCCACGGCTACGGGCACATCTGCCTGTGCGTCCCGGACGTGGACGCGGAGTTCGCCCGGCTGGTGGCGGCCGGCGCCGCGCAGAGCATGCCGCCGTGCGCCTCGCCGCGCCCCGGTGCGCGGATGGCGTTCGTGGCCGACCCGTTCGGCAACCTGATCGAGCTGCTGGACCGCGCGTAGCGCCGGCCGGTAGCGGCGAAGCGGCCCCGGGGACGTCCCCGGGGCCGCTTCGCCGCTACCGGCCGCGGTCAGGCGCCGATCATGTTGTAGCCGCCGTCGGCGACCAGGAACCCGCCGGTGATGTGGTGGGCGTCCTGCGTGGCCAGGAACAGCGCGGCGCCGGCCAGTTCGGCCGGCCCCGGGATACGGCCCATGGGCGTCATCTTCCGCAGCTGGTCGCCGCGCCCGCTCCGCCAGTCCTCGCGGCCCAGCGTGGCCTCGGTCTCGATGAACCCCGGGGCGAAGACGTTCACGCGCACCGCGGGGGCCAGTGCGTGGGCGTAGGACTTGGTGAGGCCGATGATGCCGTATTTGGCGGCGGCGTACTGGGGCGCGCGGGCGCTGCCGCGGGCCACCACGGTGGAGCCGATGTTGACGATGGCGCCGCCGCCGTCCTGCTCCAGCATCCGCGCGCCGAACTCGTGCGTGCACAGCAGTGTGCCCTTCACGTCGACGGCCAGGACGTGGTCGACGGACTCCTCGGTGACGTCGCGCCAGGACATCTGCTCGCGCGCCTCGCCGACGTTGTTGACCGCGACGTCGAGCCGGCCGAAGCGGCTCCACACCTCGTCGGCCAGGTGCTTGATCTGGTCGTGCTCGGCGATGTCGGCCCGGACCACGAACGCCTTGCGGCCCAGGGCCGTGACGCGCTCCGCGGTCGCCTCGGCGCCGGCGCGGGAACTGCGGTAGTGGACGGCGACGTCGGCGCCCTCCTGGGCGGCGCGCACCGCGATCTCGGCGCCGAAGCCGGTGCCGGCCCCGGTGACGAGCACCGTCTTTCCGGTGAATCGCTGGAACACGGTCATGGGAACTCCGTTTCTGTGCTGCGGGCTGTGCTGCGGGCTGCGGTTCGGGTCGTGCCTGGGCCGTGCGGGTCAGACGAGAGTGCGGCCGCCGTCCGCGTAGAGCACCTGGCCGGTGACGAAGGCGGACGCGTCCGAGGCGAGGAAGAGGGTGGGGCCGACCAGGTCCTCCGGTGTGCCGAGGCGGCCGGCCGGGACCAGCGCCTCCATGGACGCGCGCACGCCCGGCCGGGCCAGGTAGGCGCGGGTGAGGCCGGTCTCGGTGTAGCCGGGGGCGACGGCGTTGACGGTGACGCCGTGTGGCGCCCACTCGCGGGCCATCACCCGCATCAGCTGGTTGACGCCGCCCTTGGTGGCCGCGTAGGGCGCGTGGTCGCGGTGGGCGAGCAGGCCCGACACGGACGACAGGTAGACGATCCGGCCGTGTCCGGCGGGCACCATGAGGGCGCCCACCGCCCTCCCGAGCCAGAACGCGCTGCCGAGGTTGACCGCGGCGATCCGGTCCCACAGCTCGTCCGGGGTCTCCAGCACCGGGCGGCGGTCGTTCATGCCGACGGCGTGCACGAACACCTCGATCCGGCCGCCGAGCAGCTCCGCGGCGCCGGCGACAGCCTCTCGGCAGGCGCTCGCGGAGGTGAGATCGGCGCTGTGCCCGCGGACCCGTCCGGCAGTGGCGGTGCCGGCCAGTTCGTCCAGGCGGACGGGGTCCCGGTCCAGGGCGATCACGTCGGCCCCGGCATGTGCCAGCGCCCGGGCCACGGCGCCGCCGATACCGCCGGCGCCGGCTACCAGCGCCCGGGCGCCGGCGAAGTTCCACATCGTCTCCATGCGGGGGACCGTAGCCGACACGGATTCAAGGTGTCCACACTTTGCCAGGGTGTTGACGCGGATATCGGATAGAGGCAGGCTGAGTGTCGACAGTTAATGACTTGTTGTCGGGCGCTGAAGGCCCGGAGGACGCGGAGGACCTGATGAAGCTGGTGACGTTCGACGACGGCCCGGAGGCCGGACTCGTGGGCCGCCTGGACGGCGACACCGTGGTCGGACTCGACGTGCCGACCACCCAGGAGTACTTCGCACGCGCGGGCCGCGTCGCCGAGACCGGCCGCACCCACGCCCTCGCCGACGTACGGCTGCGCGCCCCGATCGTGCCGAAGAAGTTCTTCCACACCGCCGGCAACTTCCGGGAGCACCACGAGGACCTGGCCCGCGTGGACTGGTCCCACCCGGTCAACAAGGGCATCGTGTTCTTCCAGAACGTCGACGCGGTCATCGGCCCCGAGGACGACATCGTCTACCCGGCCAACCTGACCCGGGAGCTGGACTACGAGCTCGAACTCGCGGTGGTCATCGGCACCCCCGGCAAGTTCTTCACCGCCGAGCAGGCCGCCGAGCACATCGCCGGATACCTGGTCTTCAACGACATCACCGCCCGCGACATCCAGCGCAAGGAGATGGAGTCCGGCGTCTTCTCCTTCTCCAAGGCCATCGACACCTTCTGCCCGATCGGCCCGTGGATCGTCACCGCCGACGAGGTCGGCGACCCGCACGACCTGGACATGGAACTGCGCGTCAACGGCGATGTCCGGCAGAAGTCGAACACCTCCCGCATGTCGGTGTCGATCCCGCAACTGGTCGCCTACCACTCGCCGCAGACCTACAGCGCCGGCGACATCATCACCACCGGCACCATCGCGGGCGTGGCTGCCAGCACCGCGGACCCGTTCACGAACTACCTCAAGCCCGGCGACGTCGTGGAGGCCGAGATCGAGAAGCTCGGCGTCCTCCGCAACCGGGTCGTCTCCTGGCAGGACGCGTACGGCACCCCCGAACCCCCGGCCGGCTGGTCGCCCGCCCCCGGCGCCGGGGCCTGACGGCATGCGCATCGCCAACCTCGCGGGCCGGCTCGCCCTGCTGACCGGGAACGGCGCCGTCGACGTGGCCGACGGCGGCTTCGACCCGGACCCGGCCGCCGTCTTCGACCAGTGGGACGCCCTGCTGCGCTGGTCCGCCGGCGTCGACCCGGCCGCTGCCGCCCCGTACGACGAGGCCGACCTGCGCGCACCGGTGCCCGAGCCCCGGCAGGTCTTCGCCGTCGCGCTCAACTACCGGCCGCACGCCGCCGAGGCCGGCTACGAGGACCCGGACCAGCCGCTGGTCTTCACCAAGTTCCCCAGCTGCGTCACCGGGCCCGGCGGCACCGTCGACCTGCCGCCCGGCCACGTCGACTGGGAGGTCGAACTGGTCGCCGTCATCGGCAGGCCCGCCCACCGCGTCCCGGAGGAGCACGGCTGGGACCCGGTCGTCGCCCTCACCGTGGGACAGGACCTGTCCGAGCGGATCACCCAACTCGCCGGCCGTCCCGCGCAGTTCTCCCTGGGAAAGTCCTTCCCCGGCTTCGGCCCGACCGGACCGGCACTGGTCTCCCTCGACGACCTCCCCGACCCCGGCGACCTCGAACTCACCTGCACCCTCGACGGGGAGGTCGTCCAGCACGACCGCACCTCCCGCATGATCTTCCCCGTGCCGCGGCTGGTCGCCCACCTCAGCGCGATCTGCCCGCTGCGCCCCGGCGACCTGGTCTTCACCGGCACCCCCGCAGGCGTGGGCAACCGCCGCACCCCGCAGCGCTTCATAGGTCCCGGTGACACCCTCGTGAGCAGGATCGAGGGACTGGGCGAGATGCGGCACACCTTCAGGAGCGCACCATGAGCAACCACGGCGAAGCCACCGTCTTCACCGACGTCCAGGTCTTCGACGGCACCGGCAGCGACCCGTTCCCCGCCGAGGTCCTGGTGGAGGGCAACCGGATCACCAAGGTCGCCGACCGCATCCCCCTGGCCCGGCTCACCCGGGCCCGCGTGATCGACGGAGGCGGCGGCACCCTCATCCCCGGCCTGGTCGACGCGCACACCCACCTCGGCTTCGGCTCGACCACCGAGCACACCTCCCGCCGCCGGGACGAACCCGACGAGGAGAAGGCGCTGCTCGTCGCGCACGCCGGCCGCGTCATGCTCGACCACGGCTTCACCAGTGCCTACTCCGGCGGCAACCGGCTGCCGCGCACCGAGGTCGCCGCCCGCAAGGCGTTCGCCGAGGGCTGGATGCCCGGGCCGCGCTACAAGGCCGCCTCATGGGAGGGCACCGCCGGCATGCGCGAGCCGGGCGTCTACACCTTCCCCGGCACCGAGGGCCGCCCCTCCGACCCGCGGTCGGTTAGCCGGTTCGTCGACGAGATGGCCGACGTCGGCGTGGACATCGTCAAACTCTCGCTGTCCGGCGAGAGCGCCGTCGTGCAGGGCACCTCGCGGATCGTGCAGTTCACCGACGAGGAGGTGGCCGCCGCCGCGGCCACCGCCCGCGCCCGCGGGGTCTGGCTCACCGCCCACGCGCACGCCGCCGAGTCCGTGAAGATGGCGGTACGCCACGGCATCCGGGCGGTCTACCACTGCACCTTCGCCGACGAGGAGGCCCTCGACCTGCTCGCCGCGGCCCGCGACCGGCTGTTCGTCGCCCCGACTCCCGGCATCATCCACGCCAACCTGTACGAGGCCGGCAGCGAACCCGAACCCGGCATGGAGGTCGAGGCCACCGCGAAGGCGGTCCGGCAGGTCGTGCCCGAACTGGTCTCGCGCGGCATCCGCGTCGTCCCGGGCGGCGACTACGGCTTCGCCTGGAACCCGGTCGGCCGCAACGCCCGCGACCTCGAACTGTTCGTCGACTGGTTCGGCTTCACCCCGGCCGAGGCACTGCGCGCAGCGACGTACCTCGGCGGCCAGGTGATGGACATGGGCGGCGAACTCGGCCTGGTCCGCGAGGGTTTCCTCGCCGACCTGGTGCTGGTCGACGGCGACCCGCTCGAGGACATCCGCATCCTCCAGCACGCCGACCGGCTCACGGCCGTCATGAAGGACGGCGCCTTGCACAAGGCGCCCGCGTGAGCCGCCGGCCGCCGCCCCGCGCCCGGACCCGCGGCGGGCGGCTGGTGGGGGAGTGGGACCGCGGCCCGACGCCCCGGCCCCGCGTCCCGGTCGCCGCCTTCCGCGGCATCCCCTTCGCCGCGCCCCCGGTCGGCGACCTGCGGTGGCGCCCGCCGCGACCGGCCGAACCCTGGGACGGGGAGCGCCGCGCGACCGACTTCGGGCCCGCGCCCCTCCAGCCGCAGCCACCCGCCGACTCGGTCATGTACCGCGCCAACTTCGCCGACCGGCGGGCCCTGGTGATGAGCGAGGACTGCCTCTACCTCAACGTGTGGACCCCCGAGCCGACTCCCGGCAGCGGACTGCCGGTCATGGTGTGGGTGCACGGCGGCGGCAACCGCTACGGCCACGGCTCCCAGGACATCCACGACGGCCGCGCCATGGCCGCCCGCGGCCTGGTCGTCGTCACCCTCAACCACCGCCTGGGCGCCCTCGGCTTCCTCGCCCACCCCGGACTGGCCGCCGAGGACGCGTCCGGCGCGTCGGGCAACTACGGGCTGTACGACATCGCCGCCGCGCTCGCCTGGGTGCACGGCAACATCGCGGCCCTCGGCGGCGACCCCGGGCGGATCACCCTCGCGGGCAACTCCGCCGGCGCCGCCCACATCTGCCACCTGATGGCCGCCCGCGCCGCCCGCGGCCACTTCCGCGCCGCCATCGGGCAGAGCGCCTCGGGCGTCGGCCGCGCCGAGGGCCCGCTGCCCGCCCAGGACGACGCCCAGCGGCTCGGCGTCGCCTACGCGGACGCGTTCGGCGCGAAGGACCCCGCAGCGCTGCGCCGCATCTCAGGGGTCGAACTGGTCGTCCGCGGCCACTTCGGGCCGGTCGTCGACGGCCGGCTGCTCACCGAGCCCACCGACGACGTCTTCGCCGCCGGCCGCCAGCACGCGGTCCCGCTGCTGCTCGGCACCAACCGGGACGAGGGCACCGTGTACGCCCGGCCCGGCGAGGACCCCGCGGCGGTCGGCGACGCCCGCTTCGTGGGCCCGGTGTGGCAGTGGGCCCGGCAGCACCACGCGGCCGGCGCGCCCACCTGGGTGTACCGCTTCGAGCACCGGCCGCCACTGCCGCCCGGCCTGCCCGACCTCGGCGTCCACCACACCGCCGAACTCCCCTACGCACTGGACAACCTGGCCCAGCGCCCCGGCTGGCCGTGGCGGGACGCCGACCGCCGGCTGGCCGCCGCCATGGCCGGCGCCTGGGCCCGCTTCGTCGCCTCCGGCGACCCGGCCGGCCCCGGAGAACCGCCCTGGCCGCGCTTCAGCGGACCCGGCACCACGCGCGCCATGGTCTTCGGCGACACCGTGCACGAGGACGCGCTGACCGCGCCCGCCCACCCCTCCTGACAGACCAGAAAGGACGACCCGTGGCACGACTGACGGGTACCGACGGCAGCGGCCAGGTCGCGGACCGCATCCGCGCCCGGCGCGGCGGCACGCTGCGCCCCCTGGACCGCATGCTCCTGCACAGCCCGCCCGTCGCGGACGGCTGGAACAGCCTGCTCGGCGCGATCCGGCAGCGCACCGCGCTGCCCGCCGACATCCGGGAGCTGGCGATCCTGCGGATCGCCGTGCTCAACCGGGCCAGGTACGAGTGGGTCGCCCACGAGGGCGAGGCCCGCGCCGCCGGACTGACCGGCGCCCACCTCGACGCACTGCGCGACGAGCACGCCGCGGACCACCGCGCCCTGGACGAGCGGCAGCGCCGGGCGGTCGCCTACACCGACGCCATGACCCGGCACGTGCACGTGCCCGACGCGGTGTTCGACGCGCTGCACGGCCACTTCACGCCGGCGGAGGTGGTGGAGCTGACCGCCACGATCGCCGCCTACGGCATGGTGTCCCGGTTCCTGGTCGCGCTCCAGGTGGAACTGCCCGCACCGGCCGCCGACCCTGTCGCCGAACCCGCCGCCGGTCCCGCGGCAACCGATCCCGAAGCCGGCCCCGAACCCGCCGCCGGCCTCGCCACCGAACCCGCCGCCGAACCCGCCCCCAGGAGGACGACATGACGACCCCCAGCCGTACCCGTACCGGCCGGCTGGCCGGCAAGGTGGTCCTGGTCACCGGCGCGGGCGCCGGCATCGGGCAGGGCTGCGCGCTGCTCTGCGCCGAGCAGGGCGCCACCGTGGCCGGCTGCGACATCGACCCCGCGGCGGCCGAACGCACCCGCACGCTCGCCGCCGAGCGCGGACTCGACCTCGACGTCGCCGCCCCGCTCGACATGACCGACCCGGCCGACGCCCGGCGCTTCGCCGACGAGGCGCGGCAGCGGCACGGCCGGATCGACGCGCTGGTCACCGCGGGCGCCATCGCCCCGCACATGGCCACCGCCGCCGAGATGGACTTCCGGCACGAGTGGACCCCGACCATGCGGGGGGAGGTCGACGTGGTCTTCCTGCCCGTGCAGGCGGCCTGGCCGCACCTGGTGGCGTCCGGGGGCGGCTCGATCGTCAACTTCGCCTCGGTGAACGCCTTCCGCGGCAGCGGGAACTTCGGCATGGTCGCGCACTGCGCCGGAAAGGCCGCGGTGCTCGGTCTGACCCGGCAGCTCGCGGTGGAGGGCGGCCCCCGGGGCATCCGGGCGAACACCATCTCACCGGGCATGGTCCGCACACCGGCCACCGAGTCGGCCGGCGCGCACGAGGGCGCCACGCAGCGGGCGCTGCTGGACCGCATCCCGCTGGGGCGGGTCGGACGGCCCGAGGACATCGCCTGGTGCGCGGTCTACCTGATATCGGACGAGTCCACCTGGGTCACCGGCGGCAACTTCCCCGTGGACGGCGGGGTGCTCGCCAAGTAGCCGCGCGCCCGCGGGCGTCGGGGCCGGCGCGGGCCGGTCAGGCGCTCGCGCGGCGCTTGCGCGGCGGTTTCCGGCCGGCCCCCGCCTCCTGCGCGATCTGCTCCTCCACCGCGCGCAGGGCCCGTACGGTCGCGCCCGCGATCAGTGCGGAGGCCAGCTCGCCGTCCCGTTCCTCGCACGCCTGGATCAGCCGTTCCTGGTCGTCGACGCTGAAGGCGAGCCGGCCCGGGCGGGTCAGGCTCAGGTGCCGCAGCATGAGCGTCCGCAGCGCCAGGGAGTCCAGGATCTGCTTGAGCGTGCTGTTGCCGACGATCTCGGTCATCCGCTCCTGGAGCTGCACATGGCCCCAGAAGTACGCGTCCACATCACCGGCGTCGGCCAGCTCGCGCATCGCGGCGACCCGCGCGCGCAGCTCGGCGAGCTCGTCGTCGGTGGCCCGCTCGACCAGCAGCCCGGCCAGCATCGACAGCAGGTGTCGGCGTACCTGGTAGGTGTCCCGGATGTCGCCGAGGGTGGGCGCGGCGACCCTCGGGCGGCGCCGGGCCTTCATCTCGACCAGGCCCTCCTGCTCCAGGAGCATCAGCGCCTCGCGCACGGGGGTGCGGCTGGTGTCGAAGCGCCGGGACAGCTCGACGCTGTTGAGGTCCTGCCCCGGCTCCAGCCGGCCTTCGATGATGCCGCCGGCGACCCACCCGGCGATCTGCGCGACCAGCGGTTCGCGCCGGTCCTTCAGCCGCAGCAGGCGTTCGAGCACCAGGTCCATGTCCTGACCGGCCATGCGCCGTGTCCCCTTGATCGGTCCGAGTCCCACAGACTTTGGAACGGTGTCGACACTATCGCATGTGTGCTCGATCCAGCGCCCGGATGCTCGGTCCATTGTCGACACCTTGCCGAGCGAACGAGTCGGCCCGGGGCGTTGCTACCCGCCCCGGGCCGACTCACGCACAGGTCATCCCACGGTCAGGGTGAGGGCGCCGGTGTAGGTGGTGCCGGCCTTGATCGCGGTGGGCGTGCCGTCGACGGTCAGCCGCACCTTCTTGCCGCGCGGCGCCGTGACGGCGGCGTCGGCGGCCAGGGTCAGCGAGCTGAGGTACGACGTGCCGGTGACCGTCCAGGTGGAGCGGGCGCCGAGGGTGACGATGACGCCGTTGTTGACGACGTCGCCCGGGGTGTTGGCGACCTCGCTGATCTGGCGGTACTCGTCGATGGTGATGGTGGCCACGCGGTGCCGGGTGCTGGTCGCGGAGATGACGCCCCTGACGGTGGAGCGGGTGAAGTCCAGCACCAGGTTCTGGCCCTGCAGGCTCGCGTTGCCGCCGCCGCGGACGGCGTTGTAGAAGTCGCCCGCCAGGTCGATGTCGGTGAACGCGGCCCTGGCGTCGGTGCTCTGGGCGGTGGTGGTGTCCCAGGTCGCGGACCTGGTGGGGGCGGTGGTCGGCTCGGTGTAGGTGCCGAGCATCTCGGTCGACCACGGCTTGCCGGTCACCGCCACGCTGCTGGGCCGGTCGGTGTCCATCAGCTGGAAGATGACGCCGTTGCCCGGGGTGAGGCGGGCGCCGCGGGAGCCGTCGACGGTGACGTTCGCGGCGACCGCCTTGCACATGAACGTCGTCTCGCCGGTGTCGACCTGGGTTCCGCCGTCGACGAGGACCGAGCCGGCGGCGTACCACAGCACCATGAACCGGCCGGCCCTGATGGTCGTCGCCCGCTCCGGCAGGCGGCGCAACTCGCTCGCGGTCAGGCCGAGTTCCAGCGACTCGTTGAGCGCGGCGACCGCCGCCCGGGTGCTGTCGCCGTAGTGCGCGGAGGCGCCCCAGTGGATCAGCGCGTAGTCGCCGACGTCGTAGGTGCAGCCGAGGATGTTCTCGGTGACGTTGCCGATCGCGTAGGAGCCGTAGCCCTGGCCGCCGGTGTTCGCGACGCGGCTGTTGATCGCCGTCAGGGTGCAGTTGCTGCCGCCGTCGACGGACAGCGCGCCCCATTTCTCCGAGGAGATCGAGGAGTTGATGTACGACGCGCGGGTGCTCGCGCCGAGCAGGTTGGTGGCCCGGACGTTGCCCGAGATGCCCAGCATCCAGGGGACGGTGATCATGTAGCGGGTGTCGCCGCTGCCGCTGGCCGGGTACTCGGCGGGCACGTGGTCGCCGTCGGCGCAGTGGATGGTGGAGTTCTTCACGACGACGTTGGCGGTGGCGTCGGCGATCACCGCGGTGCGGACGACGCCCTCGTTCCTGATGGTGGCGCCGTCGATGACGAGGTTGGTGCCCGCGCCGGTGCCGACCACGGCGGCGCCGTACCCGACGAAGTCGCAGCGGCCGTTGCCCTGGAAGGCGATGTCCGGCCGGGTGAGCCGGTAGGTGGCGCCGCCGGTGACGTAGACGCCGTTGAACGCCTCGCCGTTCGACCGCAGGGTGATGTCGCGGGCCTCGTCGTCGGTGACGGTGCCGCCGCGTACGTCGGAGGGCACGGAGCGGCTCTCGTCGACGCCGTCGGCGTCCACGTAGACGGCCTGCCGGAACGGGAAGGACATCGCGTCGTAGGTGACGTCGTTGGCCGCGGCGACGTCGAGGACCACCGTGCCGCGGTAGGTGCCCGCCGTGATGGCGGTGGCCACGCCCCCGTCGCCGTCGGTGAGCCGGCCCAGCTTGCTGCCGGTCTCCACGCCGTTGACGGTAAGGGTGAGGCGGGTGCCGTCCGGGGCGGAGATGGCGCCGCCCTCGGCGATGGTGAGTTCGGTGACGGTGGTCGTGGCGGTGAGCTCCAGGGTCTCCCCGGACCGCACCGTGAGGGTCCGGCCGCTGCCGCCGCGGCCCCCGCCTTTGTGTGCGCTCTCGGCGACGGCGGGGGTGGCCAGCGCCGGTGCGAGCACCAGGCCGCCGACCGCGACCAGCAGTGCCCGGTTGCGGGCCCGGTAGCTGACCTCGCGGTCCAATGTGCCGGTGCCGGCGGGGCGGTCGGTGTCCGTACTGCGTGTGCGTACCACTGCGAACTCCCTTGTCTTCCAGTGCATTCGGGCATGGCCGACCGGCACCGCCACGACCTGGGTGCGGCGGAGGAGGACGGCGGGCTGGTGGACTGAAGGGACTTTACTGTCGACACTTACTGCGCCTCAAGAGGTCGTGCGTGCCCATTTATCGCAACTCTGCCGACACTCCTGAGTGGACCGCGCATGCGTCGACCGTGTGTGCACGATCGCGGCGCGGCAACCGAGGCGCGGGTCGCGTCAAGCCGGGCCGTGTCAGCGCGCAACACGTCCGCTGCGTGGGAGGGTTCCGCGATCCACCGTGTCGGACCGGACCAGCACAACGACAACGATGAGCGGACCCGAAATCCGACCGAGTCCTACCGTTCGCTTCGCGGTCCCGGGCCGCCGAGGAACAGCCGCGATTCGGGCAGATGGATATGCGAGCGTCGCTCATCATCGGGCGCGGCGTGTGCTCCGCGGTCGGTCCCCAGAACTTCCGTCCGACGGTGCACTGGGCGTTGGCTGTTCGCCGTGTGTGGGTCGTCGAAACCTTATATCTGCGTGCTGCGTTTCGGGTGCCCCAGAGGTCGGTGGCCGGGTGGTCGCCGTCAGTTGGCTCCACGCAAGCGGTTGCGGATGCGGCGGATCTGGGGGTTGTCGGTGAGGGAGTGCAGGATGCGCCGGCCGGTGCCGGTTTCGTGGGCGGGCCCTTCGGTGCGGAGTACGGTGCCGTCGCGGACGACGACATACGCGAGGGGGGCGTCCGTTTTGGGGAGGGTGACGGGGTGGCGGCCGGCGGGGAGTGCGAGGCGGGCGGGCAGCCGCAGGTGGGCGGTGGTCCCGTCGGGAGCGGGGACCAGGTGGGCGGTGACTGTCACCGTGGCCACTGTGACCTTGAGGGGGACCGGCGTCGCGGACGCGGTCGCCGCGACGTACGGCAGCGGGAACCACCGGCCGCCGCGCGCGTCGTTGGCGGCGGCGGCCTTCGCTGTGTCCGGGCCGAGCTTGCGCAGCCGCTCGCCTAGGTCGAGGGTGAGCTGGCCCGGGCCCTTCGTCCAGTACGGCAGCGCGATCCGCCCGCCGGTCAGGGCGGGGCCCGCGGCGGGGGCGCCGGGGGCGGCCGGGTCGGTGAGCCGGACCATCCGGTCGATGCCCAGGAACTGGACGAACGCCCACGCCTCGTAGACTCCGCGGTCGAGCGGCCGGCCGCCTGCCAGCCGTTCCGGGTCGATACGCAGCCGGCCCGAGGCGACGATGCGGGAGCGCCCTGGGCCGGTTGGCAGGAGCCGCAGGTCGAGGTCCCCCTCCGGGTACCACCAGTCGTCGCGGTCGCGGTCCTTCACGACCAGTTCCGCGGACGCCAGCCGGAACGGGTCGCGGATCTCCCAACCGTCCTCCGTGCCCGGCACGCCGGCCAGCAGGGCGGGGTCCAGGTACTGCCTGCCGTCGCGTTCGACCAGGGCGAGCGGTTCGCCGTCGCCGCGCCGCAGTTCCAGGGTGACGTCGGTGACCAGACAGCCGTCCTCCCAGCGGGGCGGGCTCACCTCGCCGTGGGCCTTGACGTCCCGGACGCGCTCGGCGAAGGCGAGTGCCCCGTCGTAGTCGCCGCGTTCCAGCAGTTCGGCCCTGAGCCGGGATACCGCGGGCAGCCCCTCGCGTACGGCCGGGGGGAATTCCTCCAGCGCTGCCTGGCGGGCGGCCTCGAATCGGGGGCGCTGCCGGTCCGGATCTTCCCGCAGGATCTCGGGCTCGCGGGCCCGGGAGAGGACCTCCACGTGGTAGAGGCGGTGCAGCAGCCGGTTCTGGAGTGCGTCGATGTCGTCGGAGGGGGCGGTGCCGTCCTTGATCTGGCGCACTATGGTGCGCAGGTTGCCCCAGAAGTCGTGCCGCGGGTCGAACCGCTGACCGGTGTTGTTACCGCCGTCGTCCCGCTTGAGCCAGTAGTAGCAGGGGTAGTCCGCGAGGACGGATATGCGGTCGGCTTTGAGGTAGGCGGCGCTGACGAAGGCGATGTCCTCCATGATCCACGGCCCTTCCGGAAACCGCAGCCCGTGCTCCTCTATGAAGGCGCGCCGGAACATCTTGTGCGGGGCCAGGGCCTGCATCAGCTCGTCGTTCTCGACGGTGCAGACATCCACGGTGTGCCGGAACAGGCGCCTGGGGCGCGCCATCGTGGTGGACAGCTTGCCTATGACGATGTCCGAGTTGTTGCGCCGGGCGTGCGCGTACAACCGCTCCAGTGCCTGGCTGCCGAGCATGTCGTCGTGATCGACGAACTGGACGTACTCGCCGCGGGCGTGCCGGATGCCGAGGTTGCGGGGGCCACCCGGCCAGCCCGAGTTGGGCTGGGTGTGCACCTGCACGTTGGGGTGGGCCGCCGCGATCTCCTTCAGGCGGTTCGGTGTGTCGTCGGTCGAACCATCGTCGACGTAGATGACCTCGTACTCGTCCTCGGGCAGACTCTGCCCGAGGAGTGAGGGCGCGCACTCGGCGAGGTACTTCCCGGTGTTGTACACGGGGACGATGACGCTGACCTTGACCTTCGACATGTCACGGACACTACCCCGCCCCATCGGATGCCGGCCGCGCCCGGTGATTCCTCACCTGGGTGCGGTGCTATGCCAGCGGCCTACCAATCAGCGACTACATTTCCTGACTGCACGGTTTCGGTGCGCGTTTGGAGTTCTGGCAGGAATTCACTTATGGCGGCGGCGTCGGGGTGCCCCGAGGTGCGCTCCATGAGCTCGGTTCGGCTGATGATCGCGCCGTAGTGGGACACTTCGCAGGGGCAAACGGCGATCTGTTCGGTTCCGTCGTCGTCGGTGACGATGTACAAGCCTGGGTTGTCCGCGGGCTCGGCCTGTATGAGGCGCCGTACGTCTTCTGCGGTGATGTGCAGGGGCATGCCCGCACGCTAGGCGATGCTGGTTTCGCTTGTCGAGGCGATCGGTCGCCGAGGGTTCCTCGCTATCGCGTGCGCATGTCCGGGTGGTGCCGGCGGGCGCTCGTCCAGACGGCCTGGCGCGCCCTGTTCACCTCTTCCTTCCCCGTCGCCAGGGGTGTCGGGTTCCACGGCTCGCTTCGCGGCTCGCCGATCGTGCCAGGACCTGGCCGAACGCCCGTACGCCAGGACTGTGCGGAGTTGCTGCAGGGCGCCGGCCTGCGTGCGATGGGTGGCCCTGTGCGGTGGGCGCCTCCGCGGGGCCTGCTTCCGGGCGGTTCACGTGCGTGAGCGGGCGGGCGGGGCGTCCCTACCTGCTGCGATGCGGGGTGCGGCTCTTTCAGTTCTCGTGGCGGTTTTCGGTACTGCGCTTGGGTGTTGGAAGACTGGCTCTTGACTTGTACACGCGTGGTGACTGTAAGCTCCATCGACTTGTGAAGATCCTGTGACTCCGGGGTGGGGGCTTTGGAGCGGGGCGGGGACGGGAGTTGAACGCGGTGCTGCGCGGACGTGTACGCGGTGTGTTGGTCGCAGGGGTGGTCGCCGCCGTTCTGGCTGGTGTCGGTGTTCCGGTGGGCCTGGGAAGTGCGGCGGTCGCCGCGCCGAGAACGGCGCCGGCCGACGGGACCGGAGCGGCGAAGGCCGGAACGGGCAAGCCGACGGCGCTGACGGAGGACGCCGCGGTGTCCAAGGCCGTATCGACCGGTCAGGACGTGGAGATCACCTCGCTGCGTGCGGAGTCGAGCGAGACGTACGCGACCGCGGACGGCCGGCTGGAGACCGTGCAGCATCTGCGGCCGGTGCGGGCCCGCGTGGATGGCGGCTGGAAGGACGTCGACAACACCCTCGCGGCCGGCGCCGGCGGGCGGGTCGCGCCGAAGGTGTCCACGGTCGGCATGACGTTCTCCGGCGGGGGCAGCGGTCCGTTGGTGTCCCTGGAGACCGCGGGCAAGGAGCTCTCCTACACGTGGCCGACGGCGCTGCCTGCGCCCCAGCTGGACGGCGACACCGCCACGTACAAGGACGTGCTGCCCGATGTGGACCTGCAGATGCGGTCCGACACCGACGGGTTCCACCAGTTGCTGGTGGTCAACACCGCGACCGCGGCACAGAACCCGGCGCTGGCGCAGCTCAAGCTCGCGGTCTCGGGCACGGGGCTGAAGCTGGCCGAGTCCCCGGACGGCGGGCTTCAGGCCCGGGACGAGGCCGGCGGCGGTCTGGCCTTCGAAGCCCCCACGCCGGTGATGTGGGACTCCGGCACGGACACCGCCACCACAGAGTCCGCGACCACGGCGAAAACACGGTCGGCGCAGGCGCAGACGGAGGCCGCCGCGGCCGACGGCCAGGGACCCGGTGACGCCTCGAAGATCGTCCCGATCGGGGTGGACGTCAGTAGCGACGGCAGCCAACTCCAGCTGACGCCCGATCAGGAGATGCTGTCCGCGGCGGATACCCGCTTCCCGGTGTACCTCGACCCCGAGACGTACACGCCGAAGGCGTCGTCCTGGACGATGGCCTCCCGCTACTGGGCCTCCACCCCGCAGTGGCGGTTCAACGGCGACGCGGACGCGGGCGTCGGCTACTGCGGGTGGGACTACTGCGCCCCCTACGACCTGAAGCGGCTGTTCTACCAGTTCCCCGCCTCGACGTTCGCGGGCAAGACCATCCTGAGCGCGACGTTCGTGGCGCACGAGACGCACTCGGCCAGCTGTGACGCCCGGCCGGTCGAGCTGTGGCGGACGAAGGCCATCTCGTCGTCGACGACGTGGAACTCGCAGAACAACGACGCGTTCTGGCTGAACAAGCTCTCGACCGCGAACGTCGCCCACGGGGGCGGGACGTCGTGCCCGGCCGGTGACGTGGAGTTCGACGCGAAGTCGGCCGTCCAGGTCGCCGCGAACGTCGGCTCCTCCACGGCGACGTTCGGGCTCAGGGCGAGCGACGAGGACGACAAGTACGGGTGGAAGCGGTTCTCCGACGACGCCTACCTGCGGGTGAAGTACAACCGCCCGCCCGGGCAGATCCCGATGGCGCACCTGTCGATGAACCCGGGCGGGCTGTGCAAGAAGCCCGCCGACAAGGTGTCGGTGCGTATCCGGCCCTCGGTGAGCGCGGTCGACGTCACCGACCCGGACAAGGACCAGGTCAGTGTCCAGTTCCAGGCGTACTGGGACGCCGGTGACGGCAAGGGCATGGTCGCGCACTGGACGTCGGCGAAGATCGGTCCGAAGGCGTCCGGCTCCGACTTCTCCACCACGCTGCCCACCAGCGTGCCGGAAGGCAAGACCGTCGCGTGGGCCGCCCGCTCGGTCGACTACGACCAGGGCGCCTACTACAGCTACTCGCCGTGGTCCCAGACCGGTTCAGCCACCGCCTGCTACTTCGTCTACGACAGCCACGTCCCGGCCAGCCCGCAGCTTGCCTCCGACGAGTACCCCGCAGTCGACGACACCGACCCCGACGACCCCTCCTACGACGGTGTCGGCCGCTACGGCACCTTCACGATCACCTCCGGCGACTCGTCCGTCACCGGCTACGAGTACGGCGTCAACGCCGATCCGTCCTCGGGCAACACGGTTACCACCACCGCCGGTGCGGCGAAGACGATCCGGTTCCGCCCGACGAGGTCGGGCACGAACTTCATCACGGCGCTGACCATGACCGCCTCCGGTGTGCGGAGCGCCCCCGCCACCTACGAGTTCAAGGTGAAGGCGGGCCAGCCGGCGCGCGCCGAGTGGAACCTCGACGACGCCGAAGGATCAGCCGCGGCTGCCGGGACCGCGGGGGAGCGGACCTTGGACATCCACGGCAACCCGGTCCTGGGCGACCCCGGAGCGGTGGGCAGCGCCGTCACGTTCGACGGCTCGGACGACTACCTGCAGTCCGACCTGCCGACCGTGGACACCTCGCTGGGCTTCTCCGTCGCCGCGTGGGTGAAGCTTTCGGCCATGCCGTCCGCGGCGGCGGTCGTCGCCACCCAGCCCGGCAACAACAGCCCCGGCTTCGAGCTGTACTACTCCAAGGCACTGGACCGGTGGGCGTTCAACCAGTACACCGCCGACACCGCCACCGCCACCCCGGTCCGGGCCATGCAGGCATCCGCCGGCGGCGTCCAGGCCGGCCAGTGGGTCCACCTCACCGGCACCTACAGCGCGGCGGCCGGACAGCTCTCGCTGTACGTCAACGGCACGTTGGCCGGTACGGCGGCGTACACCAACGCCTGGGACGCCCGCCGGGGGCTGCAGATCGGCGCCGGACTGTACGAGGGGGTGCCGGCCTCGTACTTCCCCGGTTCCATCGACGACGTCCGCATCTACGACAAGCCCCTCGTCGCCGCAGACGTGACGCGCCTGTACAACAAGCAGCCCATCGGCACGGGCCGCCCGGCCCGCGCGGTCTTCCCGCTCGACGAGCCGGCCACCGACGACGCCAGCAACCCCACCACCCAGCTCTCCGGCCGCGCCGACGTCGAGGACGCCACACTGAAGAACGGGGCCGAACTCGGGCAGCCGGGCGTCGACCACCACGCACTCACCCTCGACGGCGTCGACGACTACGCCACCACCACCTCACCGCACGTCAACAACCAGGCGAGCTTCTCCGTCGTGGCCTGGGCGAAGCTGAGCGAGAAACCCAACCACGCAGCGATCATCGCCACCCAGACCGGCACCAACCGGCCCGGCTTCGAGCTGTACTACTCCGCCACCTACGGCTGGACGTTCAACCAGTACGTCTCCGACAGCGACGACTCGACCGCCGTGCGCGCCACCCAGGGCAACACGACCCAGTCACCAGCCGGCGTATGGACCCAGCTCATCGGCTCCTACGACGCCGTCGCCGATCAGCTGCAACTGTTCGTCAACGGCTCGCTCGTGCAGACCACCGCATTCGCCGCGCCCTTCTACGGCGGCGGACCGGTCCAGATCGGAGCTGGCTCCTACGACGGCGCCCCCGACTCCTTCTTCCCCGGCCAGATCGACCAGGTCCAGCTCTACGACCGGGCCCTATCCGCACCGGAAGCCTCCGACCTGTACCAGGCCCGGCCGCTCGTCGAGGGCCGCTGGCGACTGGACACGTCCACTGGCACCACCCCGGCCGTCTCACCGGACGACATCGCAGCCACCACCGACCAGCACCCGATGATCCTCGGCCCCGGCGCCGCCATCGACACCACCGGCAACAGCAACCTCGTCGGCACCGGCGGCCTGTCCCTCACCGGAGACGGCAGCTACGCCGCCACTGCCACCTCCCCGATCCGCACCGACACCAGCTTCACCGCCAGCGCATGGGTCACCACCCCCGGTCGGCCCACCAGACCCATGACGGTCATGAGCCAAGCCGGAACCAACACCAGCAGCTTCGCCGTCCGCTACGTCCCCGACCCGGACGACCCGGACAATGCCGGCGCCTGGCAACTGGACCTGGCAGGTACGGACAGCGCCACCGCCACGCACACCATGGCCGAACACACCAATTTCCAGGACAACGGCTACTGGAACAACATCACCGTTGTCTACGACGCCTTCGCCACCCAGATGCGCCTGTACGTCGACGGTGATCTCCGTGAGACCTTGTGCGCCGACGACGATGACGACGGCACCCCCAACGACCCGAACTGCACCGAAAAGGTCTCCTGGAACTCCGACGCCCACGCATTCGACGCGACCGGCGGCCTCCAACTGGGCCGCTCCCGTACCGCGGCGGGCAGCTTCGGCGACTACCTGTCCGGGGCGATCGACGACGTATGGGTCTTCCAGGGCGCAGCCACCGACGAGCAGGTCAAGCAACTCAGTCGTGGGGATGATCTGCCCACTAACCCCGGTCCCTGAACTGCGCTGATCCACCGCTACGAGATCCCCGCAGCCCAGCCTGTGGGGAAGTCGATCGCGCCCACTCAGGTATCCCACCCGCTAAACGGCATCACGCCCCGTCGCGACGGGGCACCGACCGCATCCCTCACGCCGGTACCGCCCCGGGCATGACGATGGAGCAGGCAATGGCAACCAGGACTAACGGCTTGGCACGGACACGGCGCAGAATCGCGCTCGCGCTCTCCGCGGCGCTGATCGGCACGCTACTTCAGAGCGCCGCGGTGCCGACCGCCCGCGCAGACGACATGCCGGCCGTACCTGCATCGGAAAAGCCCCTCAGCGGACACGACCTCAAGATTTCGCCCCGCACTACAAAGGGGGCTCCCTCGCTGCCGCGCACACAACCGAGAAAGACGTGGCCTGCGGCGAGTACGACTACGGTGCCCCTCCAACCCGGCGCAGCCGGCAGTGCTGTCAGGGTGGGCAAGAGCCCGGTCTCTCTCAAGGCCGCCGTGTCGCCGAAAGGGTCCAAGGCCAAGGCGTCCTCGTCCGGCTCGACCATGACAGGAAGCTCGTCGGGCGAGGCCACCGTAGGGGTCTGGGACCACAAGAGCGCACAGCGCGTCGGGGTAGACGGCATGGTGTTCTCCCTGGCGCGGACCGCAGACACGACCGGTCGCAGTGTGCAAGTCAGCGTCGATTACAGCGCATTCGCCCAGGTGTACGGCGGGAGTTACGCCTCCCGGGTGCGGTTGGTGAGCCTTCCCGCTTGTGCGGCCACGAGCCCGCAGAAGCAGTCTTGCACCGAGCAGACCCTCGTTGCCGCAACCAACGACACCGCAGCTCATACGCTGACTGCCGCCAGCGTCGCCGTGCCGGCCACGACCGGCCAGGCCGTCCTCCTCGGTGTCTCGGCCGGGACCGACAGCGATCAGGGCGACTACAAGGCGACCGCTCTCTCGCCGTCGGCGGCATGGAACACCAACCTCAACACCGGCGACTTCTCCTGGTCGTACGACATGTCCGTGCCAGGAGTTCCCGGTAAGTTCGCTCCCTCCGTGAAACTGGCATATTCCTCGGGTTCCGTCGACGGTAGAACCTCCAACACCAACAATCAGGCATCGTGGGTCGGCGACGGATTCAGCCTGTGGTCAGGATCCATCGAGCGCTCCTACAAGTCCTGCGCCGCTGACGACGTGACCAACGCGAATGGTAACAAGCCCGGTGATATGTGCTGGGCCTACGACAACGCGACGCTGTCGTTCAACGGTCACGCCGGTGAACTCATCGCCACCGGCACCAACTCCTTCCGCCTCAAGGACGACGACGGCACCAAGATCGACCGGATCTACGGTTCCGCCAGCGACGTCCGCTCCAACGGAGCCCACAACGACGAATACTGGCGTGTCACAACGACGGACGGCACCCAGTACTACTTCGGATACAACCGTCTGCCGGGCTGGACAGCGAGCAGCCCCACGACGAACTCGACCTGGACCGTCCCCGTCTACGGTGACGACGCCGGCGAGCCCTGCCACGCATCGACGTTCGCCGACTCGTGGTGCCAGCAGGCATGGCAGTGGAACCTGGACTACGCCGTCGACGTACACGGCAACGCCATCGCGTACTACTACAACAAGGAAACGAACACCTACGCCCGCAACCTCACGGCCGCGGACGAGACCTCCTACGACCGCGGCGGAACGCTCGACCACATTGACTACGGCCTGCGCGACAACACCGTCTACAGCGCCAAGGCGCTGGGACGCGTGGACTTCACCTCCGCCGAACGATGCATACCCGAAACCGGTGTCACCTGTGACCCGGGGACAATCGACGACAAGTCGTTCTACTGGTACGACACACCCTGGGACCTGAACTGCAAGGTCGGCGCAGACTGCAACGCCGCAGGATCTCCCACCTTCTGGACCCGGAAGCGGCTCACCGACGTCACCACCAGCGTCCTGAAGACCGACAGCTCCGGATACAGCCCCATCGACACCTGGCACTTGGAACAGGGCTGGGGCATGGCCGACATCGACTACCAGCTTGAGCTGAAGTCCGTCAAGCACACGGGCGAATCGACCACTCCAACCGTTCCTCTGCCCCCCGTCACGTTCGGATACGACCAGCGCACCAACCGCCTGAAGCTCTCCGGCGACGACACCGCACCGTTCATCAAGGACCGTTTGGCCACGGTCGTTGACGAGTCAGGCGGTCAACTGGACGTCACCTACTCCACCGCGACATGTGACGCCGCACATCTGCCCACCCCATCGTCCAACACCACGCGCTGCTTCCCGGTGTACTTCACCAAGCAAGGTGACAAAGACCCGACGCTGCAGTGGTTCAACAAATACGTTGTCGATGCGGTGACACAAACAGACCGCACCAACTCCTCGCCCGACATGGTGACTCGCTACTCCTATCTCGACGGAGCCGCCTGGCACTACGACGACGATGACGGGCTGACCAAGGAGAAGTACAAGACCTGGTCGACATGGCGCGGCTACGGGCACGTACAGGTCGAGACCGGCGGCCAGGATCCCGTCGGGATGGAAACCCGAACCGACCACTACTTCCTGCGCGGCATGGACGGGGACAAGGGCAGCACCGACCCGGTCACCGTCTCCGACGACCACGGCGGGACGATCACCGACGACGACGCCTTCGCCGGTTTCGAGTACAAGACCGAGCAGTACAGCGGACCCACCGGGAAAGTCCTCTACAAGACGGTCAACACGCCCTGGGAGCACACCACCGCGACCCGGACGCGCAGCTGGGGAACCACCAAGGCCAACCTGACGGGAACCGCCGGCACGCGCACCTGGACCTCACTGGACGATGGTGTGGGAACCAAGTGGCGTACCACCAACAAGGTCAACAGCTTCGAGAACACCGCCGGCCGCATCACAGCGACCGACGACTTCGGTGACGAGTCGGTTGCCGGCGACGATCAGTGCACCCGCACCACTTACGTTGACAACACGACGGCCTGGATCCTGACAACCGTCTCGCGAGTCGAGACCGTGGCCGTCAAGTGCGCGTCCGACCCTGATCGGCCGGACGACGTGATCTCCGATGTCCGCACCGCGTACGACGGCCAGGCATACGGGGCCGCGCCCGCCAAGGGTGACATCACCCACGTCGCCACCCTCGCTTCCTATGCGGGCAGTACAGCCCACTACACCGAGGCCGGTGCGACCTTCGACGCCGTAGGACGACAGCTCACCGCCACGGACATCACCGGCACGGTCACCGCGACCGAGACCACCGACCCGGTGCGGACCGACCGCTCCGACGGACGCACCACGACGACGGCATACAGCCCGAGCACTGGCTTCCCAAAGACACTGACGACGACCACCCCGCCCGCCACCCCCGGCGTGGCCGGCACCGCACAGAGCAGCACCACGACCTACGACGCCTTGCGCGGCCTCGCACTGACGGTGGTGGACACCAACGGCAAGCACACGGACATGACGTATGACGCGCTGGGCCGGAATCTGCGCGTGTGGCTGCCCAACCGCTCCAAGGCGAACAACGACATCCCGAACTACCAGTTCGTCTACACCACCACCGAAAACAGCGCTGTCTCCGTCGCCACCAAAACCCTCAAGAGCGACTCCGCACAACAGACCGCCTACACGATCTACGACGGATTCCTGCGCCCCCGGCAGACCCAGGCTCCAGGCCCTGACGGCGGGCGGCTGCTCACCGACACGCTTTACGACGAACGCGGGCTGGTGGCAGAGAGCTTCGCCCCGTACTACAACACCGCTCCACCCTCCGGAACTCTGCTGACGCTGGATGACGCACAGGGCGTCGAGACCCAGACCTGGAACACCTACGACGCCCTGAACCGCAACATCTCCACCCGACAGATCGCCGGCAACAGCGATGGCGGAGCCGTCCTCGCAACCACACTCACCACGTACGGAGGCGACCGGACGAGCGTCACCCCTCCCCAAGGGGCAACGCCGACCACAACGATCACCGACGCACGCGGCAACACCACCGACCTGCTCCAATACCACGGATCGACGCCGACCGGAACCGCCGACACCACGCACTACACCTACACGCCCGATGGAAAACTGCACACCCTCACCGATCCCGCAGGCAGCGCGTGGACCTATACGTATGACCTGCGTGGCAACCAGGTCATTGCCGATGACCCTGACAAGGGCGAACTGACTTCGGTCTATGACGACCGCAATCTGCTCCAGTCCACCACCGACGCTCGCAAGCAAACCATCACCCATGTCTACGACGGTCTCGGCCGCGAAACCGAGACCCACGACGGTACAGCCACCGGTCCCCTGCTGACCAAGCACGTATGGGACCCAGCCGGATACAAGGGCCAACTCGCATCTGCCACCCGCTACGTCGGCGGCGCCGACGGATACGCCTACACCACCACCTACAACCTCTACGACACCCTCTACCGACCGAACCGAACCACGACCACAATTCCCTCGGTTCCCGGCGAGGAAGCGCTGGCCGGCTCCTACCAGTTCAACACCAAGTACAACGCCAACGGAACCGTCCAATCCATCGGCTATCCCGCCGCCGGCTCCCTTCCCGCAGACGGCCTCGTTCCGGGCTACGACGACACTCTGCGCCCCACCACCCTGACCGGAACCGGCGGCACCACTTACGTCACCGGCACCACCTACAGCTACACCGGCAAGCCACTTCAATACACGTATCAGAGCGGTGGCAAGAAGACTCAGGTCACCAACACCTACCAGTGGGGCACCCAGCGCCTGGACAACTCCCGGGTCGACCGCGAGGACGTTCCCGGCACAGACAAGTCCTCCACGTACGGGTACGACGAAGCAGGCAACGTCACCTCCATCAGCGACGTTTCCCGCGACGGCACTGATGACCAGTGCTTCCAGTACGACTACCTCGGCCGACTTACCGAAGCATGGGCGCAAGGGACCACGGGCTGCACCGCCCCAAGCCCGACGCTCCTGGGCGGCCCGGCGTCGTACTGGCAGTCGTACACCTACGACCTGAGCGGAAACCGCAAGACCGAGACCCTGCATGACCCGGCCGGCAACGAAGCCAACGACGTCCACCGCACCTACAAGACGCCCGGCCCGACTGAGGCCCACCCCCACTCCCTGAACGAGGTCGACACCACCGCACCCACCGGGACCTCGGCCGACTACTACGGATACGACGCCGCGGGCAACACCCAAACCCGCACCATCGGGGGCGACCAGCAGACCCTCTCCTGGGACTCCGAAGGGCACCTCACCAAGATCACCGCAGACGACGGCAACGGCGGCACCAAGACCGTCGCCTCCTACGTCTACGACGCCGACGGCAACCGCCTGATCAGCCGCACAGCAGACACCAGCACTCTCTACCTTGGTGCCACTCAACTGACCATCACCAACGGTGATGTCAAGCCCAAGGCAACCCGCTACTACGACCTCGGCGGCGGTAACCAGGCAATCCGCACCGATGACGGAACCCTCAGCTTCCTCATCAGCGACCACCTGGGAACCGCCCAACTCGCTATCAACGCCACAGACCTGACCATGGAGCAGCGCCGCTCCACCCCGTTCGGGACCGCACGCGGCGACGCACCAGCCAGTTGGCCAGGAAACAAGGGGTTCATTGGTGGAGTTGAGGACGACGGGTCGGGACTGACTCACCTGGGCGCGCGGGACTACGACCCGGCAACCGGCCGCTTCATCAGCGTCGACCCCGTACTGGACACGTCCGACCCGCAGCAGATCAACGGATACAGCTACAGCGACAACAGCCCCGTCACCAACAGCGACCCCACCGGGCTACGCGTCGAATGCGGCGGGAACAACGGCGGCGGCGTCGCCTGCCCCACGGACGATAAAAACGGCGATGGAATCAAGGACTACCAGCCGACCAAGGACGATAAGAAAACCAGCGACACAAAGACCGGCACAACGCTGACAAAGAAGCAGAAGGAGCAACTCCAAGAGGTATACGACTACTTCTACACGACAGCCAAATGCTTCGGTAACCCCGTAGACCCCTCGCCCAAGTGGGATGTGTGCTACACCCAGGCGGAATTGGACGCCTACAAGGCACAGGACAAAGCCCTGCTGTCCGCACTGGGCGACATGACCTTCGCTGTGCCCTACCTTAGGTGCCTCGCTTCCGGCGGCAAGAACGAGCACGAATGCGATGTCACCGGCGAAGCGCTCTCATCCGGCGACCTCGCCACACTGAGTGTCTACGGTGGACGCTTCATCCACGAACTTACCGTGGCCCGCCGAATCCTGTGCAGCTTCACCCCCGACACACCCGTCCTCATGAAGGACGGCAAAACCAAGCCCATCGGCAAGGTAAAGCCCGGTGACAAGGTCGCGACAGCAAACCCCAAAACCGGAAAACGCCAAGGTGACCGCCGGGTCACGGCACAGCTCGTTCACCACGACAACGACCTGCTCGACCTCGCGATCCGCGAGCCCTCCGGTCGGTCGGCAACCCTCCACACCACAACGAATCACCCCTTCTGGGACAACACCCTCCAATCCTGGGTTCCCGCCGGAGAACTGGCTCCCGGCCACACGCTCAACACCGCCACCAACGATCACGTTCGTCTGCTCGCTGCCCGCACCCGCGCGGGCGCCGAGGACATGTACAACCTGACCGTCCAGCAGCTGCACACGTACTATGTCCTGGCAGGTAATGCGCCTGTGTTGGTGCATAATTCGTCCTGTGGATCAAGTGTAGATAGAATTTTGGGGGAGCTTGCAGGCAAGCGCGTCACAACCGGGCGCATAATTGATTCTTCTGGGAACGCTATTTCTGATGACATAGAGGCTGGCGGATCGAGTGACTTGGTTTCAGACACTGATTCCTATTTGAGAGAGCATGGAAACCCAATAAATCCCCGCGCGGCGGTGTATCCGGCAGCTCAGCATGTTGAGGCGCAGTATGCTATGTGGATGAGGCAGAATGGCGTCACTTCAGCTACGGTTGTCATGAATAACTCCGCTGGCGTGTGTGGGGGGCCTTATGGATGCCAAGGGGCGATTCGAGAAATTCTCCCAGTCGGTTCTTCGATGACCGTATGGTACCCTGGCGCGGAAAATCCGACCGTGATACGTGGAGAGGCCCTTGCGCCATGATCTTGAATGCGATTATTCATGGCAGATATCGCTATGCCGAGAGCCGTGCGGAGATGGGTTCTCTAGTGATGGAGGTCACAGAGGGGCTGCGGTCTGAGCGCCTAGACACGCCATGGATTAGCGCCGGAGAGAATGCATTCTTCATGTTTGCCGACAGGCGACATTCCGAAAATGTGCGGGACTGGTGGCCTGACAACACTCTTCAGATCTCGACCAATCCGACCACTGGCTACGGGGGATTGATTTGGTTTGCGACGCAGGATCGAGTTTCGAGAGATGAAATCTCTGAATACATCTGGATTTCGGACGGCGAAGTCGCTCCAAATTTCGATCCGCGCGTAGTTGCCGATCCGGGAATTCCTCGATTCTTTGATCCCAGGAGCACTCTGCCGATCTCGAAAATTCGCATTGCGATTGAAGAATTTTGCCATCGGGGAACTGGGGATCGTCCGGAGTGTATTCGTTGGGTTAAAGGGGAGATGGATGGGCGGCGCTGTGAGTAAGAATTTCGCGTATAGGCGGAGGTGGCGGGGCATGCCTGTCGATTCTTGAAGTGTGTGATGAAATGCTCGACCCGGACGCAGCACGATGAGTGTGCCTGCTCTCGCGCTCGTGGATCTCCGCCTACCAGCCTAGAGCGTTCGTCCTGACCTCGATCTTTCTTGATGGTCCGCCGACGGATTCGGCGGACCATCTTGTAGTGGGGGCGGAAGCTGGGCAGGTTGAGGGCCCGAGTGTCGTCTCGGGGTGGCGCCGGCCTCGGGGTGGCGCCGCATTCCACTGAGCCTCTTCAGCGTTGCCTTTCCAGAGTGAGTACGGCGTTGGCGATTGACGTCATTGGGTTGGGGCTGCACCGTGATCGGCGGAGGATCCGTCATGTCGCCGACGCGGTCGCATTCTGCGAGCGTGGCGTCCAGGAGGACGAAGTCGGGGTCATGCGCGCAGCGTCTTCAGCAGGCCGGGTGCCTGCTCGGCGAGCAGGGCGGTGACGGAGGCGGCGTAGGCGTGGGCGGTGCCGACGGATATCCCGAACCCTGCGGCGATGCGGGCGAGGCGTTGTGGCGGTGCAGGTACACGAGTGCGACGAGCGCAAGGCGGTGCGGCGGTGCGGCGGTGCGAGGGGAGTTTGCACCGCCGGCCACCCTGACGGGTGACGACGATCATCGTGACCCATTCGACCAGGGCGTGGGGGAGGCCGAGTGCGGCAGGATACGGAACCAACAGGGCTTCTGTGACGCTGAGTTGAGACGGCGAACACCTACCTCAACGGCACGGGAGCCCTGCCCGTTGCGCGCCCCGGCCCCCGCAGCCGCCCCGTCACCCGATCAGTGGCCACGCTGAAAAGGCTCCCTACGCTTTCCTGCGGGATGCGGTGAGCCCTTCGTATGGTTGACCCGCCCAGGGGTGCCGGGTGTGGTTCAAAAGGCTCTGCCCCAGGTGGCTCGCACTGATTGGCCGCCCGGCACCCCACGACGACTCGGCTGCCAATGAGGAATTGCGAATGATCGCTGAGTAGGGAATCGACAGCGAGGTCGTCCGTGGCAGGGACCAGCACCACACCGCGCGGAGGCACCATATGACATCCATCTGGGCCGGCATCGACGCAGGAAAGACTCACCACCACTGCGTCGCGATCAACGAGGACGGCCACCGGCTGCTGTCGCGTCGCGTCGCCAACGACGAACCCGAGCTCCTCGAACTCCTCGCCGACGTCCTGGACTTGGGTGACGAGGTGATCTGGGGTATCGACCTGGCTGACGGGGGAGCCGCCCTGGCGATCGCAATCCTCGTCAACTACACGCAGCCGGTGCACTACATCTCCGGGCGGGCCATCCACCGTGCCTCGGAGAGTTACCGCGGTGAGGGCAAGACGGATGCCAAGGACGCTGCCGTCATCGCCGACCAGGTCCGTATCCGCCGCGACCTTCACCCCTTACGGACCGGCGACGAAGCGGTCACCGACCTCAAGATCCTCACCGGCCGGCGCATGGACTTGGTCGCCGACCGCACCCGCACGGTCAACCGCCTCCGCGCCCAACTCACGAGCATCTTCCCCGGCCTGGAACGGTCCCTGGACCTCACCAACACCGGGCCACTCGTGCTCCTGACCGGCTACCAGACCCCCGCAGCCCTCCGCCGGACCGGCAAGAAGCGGCTGGAGACCTGGCTGCGCAACCGCAAGGTCCTGCGGGCCGACCGGCTCACCGAGACCGCGCTGGAAGCAGCCGGACGACAGCACACCAGCCTGGCCGGAGAGAAGCTCACCGCCCAGATGGTGCACACCCTGGCGGCGGAGGTGCTGGCTCTCAACCAGCAGGTCAACGAGGTCGACAAGGCGATCGAGGCCCGGTTTCGCGACCACCGGGACTTCGAGGTAATCACCAGCATGCCGGGGCTGGGCGTCATCCTCGGCGCCGAGTTCCTGGCTGCCACCGGCGGCGACATGACCGCCTTCGGAACCGCCGACCGGCTCGCGGGCTTCGGCGGCGTCGCACCCGTTCCCCGAGACTCCGGCAAGATCAGCGGAAACCTTCGCAGGTCACGGCGCTACAACCGCCGCCTCCAACGCGTCTTCTACATCTCCGCGTTGTTCAGCATCCGCCACTGCGAGCAGTCCCGCCAGTTTTACGAACGCAAGCGCGCCGAGGGCAAGCGTCACATCCAGGCTGTCCTGGCCCTGGCCCGCCGCCGGGTCAACGTCCTCTGGGCCCTCCTACGCGACGGACGCACCTACGAGGCCGTGCCACCCACCGTGCTCGCGGCTTGACAGACCGCATTAGGAATCAATGCGTCCTAGGGTTCGGAGGCGGAGGTGGGGCAGTGTCGGCACAGGCCCTGGGGGTGGTGTCATGGTTGGGAGTTCTGTGAGAAATTGTTCGATATCGGGCATGTGGGATCCGGTCTCGAGGGCTGGTGAACATTGAGCGTAGAGGCCTGTGCTGACATGAACATGAGCGCGGAGATCGCCGCCAGGGTGACCACGTCCCGGAAGGCGGTCAGGAATGTCCTGACGATCTCTTCGCTAATGCCGACCTCGTGCACGTATGCGGTGGCCAGGTGTTTGACTGTCGGGCGAGGGCTTTGTCCTGCAAGGCGGGTGTCGGTACGTCCGAGGACCGGCCGACCGGCGAGGACTGCAGCGGCCCCTGCGACAGCAGGGGAGGCGAGGAGGCACGACGCACCGCAGCGCGATGATCGGCCAGCGAGGGCATGAACACATCAGCGGATTTCGCGACTGCAGCGGCTGTGAGCCCGAGGGAGACTGTGGCCAAGGCGCCGGCGCGGTTCCGGATGCGTTTCAGATCTGCGCTCTGGCGGTCGAGCTGTCGGCGCCCCTCCTCCACCAAGCACCCGCGCTCTATACCGGGAATCTGGATCACTTCGAAGAATCCGATCACGTTCACCTGATAGTGGGAAGGTTGCGGTCGGGATGCAGAAGTGCTGAACAGCGGAGCAGGTAGAGGCGTGCCTCCGCGCATTTGCCAGCAATAGCGGCCAAGTCAGTTGCCCGCAGCCATTGGGCAAGAAATGTATGCCCCCAGACCCTGACACCCCCGTGACGCATGCCGAAGTGGCTTCGCATGCCGCTGATGCCGCAATGCCCTGCCCGTCGGCCTCGCGGCTCCTGACTACCGAGGAGGTAGCCTGGCTGCCACGTGTTGATCCCCCGTCCCTTCGTCGTTGGAGCGGGCAACGACCGCCGCAGGGACCGCCGTTCATCCGGCTGTCCGAGCGAGTCGTCCTCTACGGTGCTGACGATCTGCGGACGTGGCTGGACGGCCGTCACACCGCACCCGGTCCCCGGCGAAGGGCGGCCTGATTGGCCTACCGCCACCAACTGCCCATCGCGGTCGCCCTCTCCGAGGACATCGAACACCGTCCCGGTCGCAAGCTCCCCTACAAGCCCCGTGTTTGCTGGACCGATCCCCAGACCGAGCGCCGCCGCTCGGTCGCCCGGATGCACCTGACGCAGGAGTCCGCGCAGGAGTGGATCGACTCCCTACTCACGTCGGCCGCCCGCGGGGTCAACCCGGCCTCGGCGACCGGGACCCTCGCGGAGTACGGCAACGCTCACACGACGCTGGCTCTGCGTGGCCTGGAGCCCAAAACGGTCGACCCCTACATGAACGGCTAGCGGCTGCGCGTCGTCCCCGCACTGGAGCACCTGCCCATCACCATGGTCAGCCAACGGCGGCGTCGACCGCACCGTCTACGCCTGGATCGCCGACGGCGTGGGTTGCTCCACGGTCAAGAACACCCTCGCGGTCCTCGCTCGTGTAATGGAGCATGCCGTCCGCGACGGCCTGCTCAGTACCAACCCCGCCCGCACCGGCGAGGTCTCCGGCGTCCGCGTCAAGGACATCGACCTCAGCCACTGGATCTGGGCGGTGCGCCGCCGCCAGACCACCCCGTTCCCGGGAGGGCTCGCCGTCATGCCGGAAGTCCGCCAGATGGTTGCCCAGCTCGGCTACGGGCACCTGCGCCGGCATGACCTTCGATATACCGGTCTGACGTGGATGGCGGATGCTGGTGTGTCCCTGCACGTGCTGCGGTCGATCGCTCTTGCCGGGGCCGCCTTGTCCGCACACCTCAGTGGGAGCAAGGTCAACTCACCCTCAACGCCTGCTGGTCCCAAAATGGTCCCAAGGAGCGGTCCGGGGCCGCGGCTGCGGATTGTTCGCTGAAGACGTCGGCGGACGTGAAGAAGCCCGCTGAGCTGGAGCGATGTGCTCCGCCAGCGGGCTTCCCCGGCTGTCGGGACGACAGGATTTGAACCTGCGACCCCCTGACCCCCAGTCAGGTGCGCTACCAAGCTGCGCCACGTCCCGATGCTTGATCTTCCGGGCTGGGCCCGGGGTGATCGCGCAAGAGAACTATATCGCACTCGGGGGGAGGCTCTGCCGCACATTGAGGGCGGCGCGGGGTGGGCGCTGAGTAGGGGTACTCATGTGGGGCGGGGCCGGCCGGGGCGAGGGTGGGGGCATGACCAAGGTGATTCCGCAGCAGCAGACGACTGCTGCGTATGCCGCGCAGGCCGCGATCTCGTTCGGGCTGGCGCTGGGGGCGATGGTGGTGGGGGTGGCGTACCTGCCGGTGGACGCTTGGGTACGGGCGTTCCTGGCGGTGGGGCTGCTCTATGTGGTGACGGCGACGTTCACCTTGTCGAAGGTGGTCCGGGACCGTCAGCAGGAGGGGCAGGTCACGAGCCGGGTGGACCAGGCCCGGCTGGACAAGCTGCTCGCCGAGCACGACCCGTTCAAGGTCGAGGGGATGTAGCGCGGCCCCGACAAGGCGCGCAGGGCTGAGGGCAGGGCTGAGGGGCGCCCCGGGGGAGGGGGCCGGGGCGCCCCCGGCTCGCGTACGTACGGCCCCGGCCCCCGGCGACGGCTCAGCCCGCCGGGGGCCTGTCGCCCAGCAGATACCGCGCCCCCGGACCCTGCCCCGCGGCGCGATCCCCGGGGTTGTACAACCCGCACCGGCTCAACGACAGGCACCCGCACCCCACACACCCCCCGAGCTGTTCCTTCAGCTGCTGCAACTCGGCGATCTGCGCGTCGATCCGCTGCTGCCACGCCCGGGCGACCCGGCTCCAGTCGGCCGAGCTGGGCACGTGGTCGACGGGCAGGTGCGCGAGGGCGTCGCGCACCTCCTCCAGGCTCAGCCCGATCCGCTGGGCGGCCCGGACGAAGGCGAGGCGGCGCAGCGTGGCGCGGCGGTAGCGGCGCTGGCCGCCGGCGGTGCGCTCGGCGCGGATGAGGCCGATCTCCTCGTAGTAGCGCAGCGCGGACGTGGCGTTGCCGCTGCGGGCGGCCAGTTCGCCGATGGTCAGGCGGTCACGGCTGGAAAGGCTCACGTCCTCCACGGTAGCGCTTGACTTCAAGCGAGCTTGAAGTTGCACAGTCGGGGCATGACGACGACGCGAACAGCCGCGCCGGCCGCGGCGGGCCACCCCGACGGGCGGCCGTACGGCTACCAGGACCTCCAACCGCTGATGTCGCTGATGAGCGGCGACGAGAAGCACGGCCCGGCGGCCACCTCCACCCTCGACGTGCTGTGGGTGCTGTACGACCGGGTGCTGCGGGTTCGGCCGGACACCGCGGACGACCCCGGGCGGGACCGCTTCCTGCTGTCGAAGGGGCACGGCCCGATGGCGTACTACGCGGTGCTCGCCGCGAAGGGCTTCGTGCCGCGCGCGTGGCTGCCGGGCTTCGGGACGTACGACTCGCCGCTCGGGTACCACCCGGACCGGACGCTGGTGCCGGGGGTGGAGATCGGCTCGGGCTCGCTCGGGCACGGGCTGCCGCTGGCGGTCGGCAGCGCGCTCGGCCTGCGCGCGCAGGGGCGGACCGGCCCCGCGGTGTGGGCGCTGGTCGGCGACGCGGAGATGGACGAGGGCAGCAACCATGAGGCGGTGCAGTTCGCCGGGGCGGTCGGCCTGGACCGGCTGCACGTGGTGGCCGTGGACAACCAGTCGGCGACCTACGGCTGGCCCGGCGGGCTCGCCGCCCGCTTCACGATGGAGGGCTGGTCCGCGGTGACCGTGGACGGACGCGACCACGAAGCGCTGTACGAGGCGTTCACCGCGCCGCACCCGGGCCGCCCGCACGCGGTGGTCGCCCGGGTGGAACCCAAGAGCTGAGCCCGAGCGCCGATCCCGGCGCCGAGCCCGCAGCCCCCATCCCGCAGCGCCGAGCCCGCAGCGCCGCCCCCGCAGCGCCCCATCCCGCAGCGCCGACCCCGCCCGGCACCCCGCCCCCTTTCCCATCGGAGCCACCCCATGGACACCATGCGTGACCGCTTCTGCACGGTCGCCGGCACCCTCCTCGACGAGGACCCGCGCCTCGCGGTCGTACTCGCCGTGATCTCCGGCGACCGCTTCAAGGACGCCGCCCAAGCCCACCCCGACCGCGTGATCGACGTCGGCATCAGGGAACAGCTCCTGGTCAGCGCGGCCGGCGGCATCGCACTGACCGGCCTGCGCCCGATCGTCCACACCTTCGCGAGCTTCCTGGTGGAGCGCCCCTTCGAACAGGTCAAGCTCGACCTGAACCACCAGGGCGTCGGCGCCGTCCTGGTGAGCGCCGGCGCCTCCTACGACGTCGCGGCGGGCGGCCGCACCCACCAGGCGCCCGGCGACGTCGCGCTGCTGGACACCCTGGACGGCTGGACCGTCCACGTGCCCGGCCACCCCGACGAGGCCGAGGCGCTGGTGCGGCACGCCGCGGCCGACGGCGACCGGCTGGTCTACGTACGCCTCAGCGAGCAGGCGAACCGCGCGCCGCGCCCGGTCGCCCCGGGCCGCTTCGAGACGGTGCGCGAGGGCCGCGCCGGCGTCGTGCTGGCGGTCGGGCCGATGCTGGACGCGGTGCTGGCGGCGACCGAGGGCCGCGACGTCACGGTGCTCTACGCCTCGACGGTACGGCCCTTCGACGCGGCGGCGGTGCGCGCGGCCGTGGGGCGTACGGCCGCCGCCGACCTGGTGCTGGTCGAGCCGTACCTCGCGGGGACCTCCGCGCCGTTCGCGGCCGACGCGCTCGCGGACCGGCCGCACCGGGTGCTGGCGCTCGGCACCCGCCGCGAGGAGCTGCGGCGCTACGGTTCCGCGCAGGAGCACATCGCCGCGCACGGCCTGGACCCGGCCGGTCTGCGCGCGCGGATCGACGGCTTCCTCCACGCGTGAGGACCCCGCGGGCCTGACCGGATCGGTCCGCTTCCCGACCCGATGGGGCCTGTCACCGCCGGGCGCCGCGCGGCCAGGATCAGCACATGACCCGTGCACTGATCGTCATCGACGTCCAGGAGTCCTTCCGCGCCCGCCCGCTGTGGCAGGCGGTCTCCGACCCGCGGATCGCCGACCGGGTGGACCGGCTGGTCGAGCTCGCCCGGCAGGCGGGCGACCTCGTGGTGTGGGTGCTGCACACCGAGCCCGGCAGCGGCGGCGTCTTCGACCCGGCGCTGGGCCACGTCCGCCTGATGGACGGGCTGCGGCGCCGGGACGACGAGCCGCTGCTCCACAAGACCGCGCACAACGCCTTCACCACCACCAACCTCCAGCAGATCCTCACCGGGCGCGGCGTGCGCGAGGTGGCCGTGTGCGGCATCCGCACCGAGCAGTGCGTGGAGACCACCGCGCGGATCGCGAGCGACTTCGGCTACCAGGTCACCTTCGTCGTCGACGCCACCGCCACCGATCCGATCCCGCACCGCGACGCGCCCGCCGGGCGGAGCGTCGCCGAACTGCTCGCGGACCCGCGGACGTTGAGCGCGCAGGAGGTCATCCGGCGGACCGAGTACGCGCTCGCCGGGCGTTTCGCCACCATCGCGACCGTCGCGGAGCTGGAAGCGGCGGCCGCGCGAACGTCCGAGGACCGGGACCCCGCCGCCGACGGCGGCGCGCACCCGGCATGATGGCCGGACCGTGAGCCGTATCGTCTTCTTCCTCGTCCCCGGCGTCCACCTGCTGGACCTGGCCGGCCCCGCGCAGGTCTTCTCCACCGCGGCAAGCTTCGGGCACCCCTGCACCCTGGAGTACGTCGCCGAGCAGCCGGTGGTCGGGACCGCGCAGGGACTGCCGGTGGTGGCGGGAACCGCGTGGCCCGAACTCGGCCCGGCGGACCTGGTGGTGGTGCCCGGCTGGCGGTCGCCGGCCGCCGTGCCGGGCGCCCGCGGCCCGGCCGGCCCCGCCATCGGCCCGGCCGTCCTGCGGGCGCTGCGCGACCACCACGCGCGAGGCGGCACGGTGGCCGGGGTCTGCGCGGGGGCGGAGGCGCTCGGCCGGGCCGGGCTGCTCGACGGGCGCCGCTGCACCACCCACCACGACGTGCAGGACGAGCTGGCCCGCCGCCACCCCGCGGCCGTGGTGGTCCGCGACGTCCTCTACGTCGCCGACGACCGGGTGGTCACCTCGGCCGGGATCGCCAGCGGCATCGACCTGGCGCTGCACCTCGTCGCCACCTGGCACGGACCGGCCGCGGCCGCGGCCGTCGCCCGCGACATGGTCGTCCACACCCGGCGCAACGGCCACGAACCGCAGGCCAGCGCCATGTTCCGGCACCGGTCGCACCCGGACGACACCGTGCACCGGGCGCAGGACCTGCTCGACGCGCGGTTCGCCGAGCCGCTGCCGCTGCCGGTCCTCGCCGCGGCGGCGGGCGTCAGCGAGCGCACCCTCACCCGCCTGTTCACCCGCGCCACCGGCGGGCTCACCCCGCTGCGCTACCAGCAGGCCCTGCGCCTGGAACGCGCCGAGCACCTCATCAGCCACGGCGCCACCGCGGACGCCGCCGCCCGCGCGGTCGGCTTCGAGGACCCCCGCATGCTGCGCCGCCTGCGGTCCCGTACGGCGGCGGGCGCGTGAACCGGTAGCGCGCCGGCACGCGAACCGGTGGCGGCGCCGGGCGCCGTAAACCGGTGGCGGCCGCGGGGCGGCGGCGGTGAGGGTGGGGGACATGGCAGCACCCCGGCAGCAGATACGCGCCCTGCACACCGCCTCCACCGTGACCGTCTACCAGGCGTACGCGCCGCACATCGGCGAGCCCGCGGCGCGCGACGGCCGCTTCCCCGCGGCCTGGAAGCGGGACCGGATGACGTGGATCAAGCCGTCCTTCCTGTGGATGATGTACCGCTGCGGGTGGGGTGAGAAGGAGGGCCAGGAGACCGTCCTCGCCGTCGAGATCACCCGGGAGGGCTTCGCCTGGGCGCTGGAACACGCCTGCCTGGCGCACTACGACCCCGCGCTCCACACCGACCACGGCGCCTGGCGGCAGGAGTTGAAGCGGGCCCCGGCCCGGGTCCAGTGGGACCCCGAACGCGACCTGCACCTGCGGCCGTTGCCGCACCGCTCGCTCCAACTCGGGCTCGCCGGGGAGGCCGCGCGCCGCTACGCCGACGACTGGACGGTCGGCATCACCGACGTCACCGCCCTCGCCCGCGAGGTCCACGCGCTCGTACGGCAGGGGGAGTCGGCGGCCGCGGAGGCGCTGCTGCCGCGGGAGCGGCCCTACCCGGAGGACGCGCGGCTCCTGGCCCACCTGCGCGGATGAGCGGCCGATGAGCGGCTGATGAGCCGCCGATGAGCGGCGGACGGGAGCGGTGTACCGGACACATAAGGACCGCGCGGCGACGGCGTACGGATGTTTATGCCATCGTGACCTGACGGATGTCAGAGTGTGGCCATGAGCGTGAGAACCACGGAGGACCACAGACACCCGTTCGCACCCCTCGCCGACGCGCCCGGCGGTCGCGCCGGCCGGTTCGGCACCGAGGGCGCCGGCCAGTTGGGCGGGTCGCCCGCCGGTGCCGGGCTCATCGCCCGGATGCAGGCACTGAACAGACGATGCCGGTGAGCAGTCCCGAGCACCGACGGTTCCTACCGCCGAGGGGCCCGATCACCTCCGGGCCGACCACCGCCGGCCCCGCCCCTCGCCGGTCCGGCCGCCATCGCCGCCCACCCGGGCCGACATGACGGCCCGTGAACCGGTGGTGCGCGGCACGAGCCGCCGGCAGGACCCGCCCACCCGTACACGTCCCCCGCGCACCCGCACCCACGTATCCGTAAGCGCTCAGCCGGACTTCGGCCCCGCCGTCGCGGTGAGCAGCGCCAGCGGAGTGGCCGCGGCCCAGGCCTGGGGAGAGCAGGCGTGCGGGTAGGGAACGGGCCGGGGCTGGAGGTCACTGCCGTAGCCGGAGATGACCTCGGGCAGCCGCCATCCGTTGTGGCCGGCGGCGGCCACCAGTGCCTCGGCCACCTCGCGGGCCTCGGCGTCCAGGCCGTACGCGGCCATGCCGAGGGCGATCACCGCGTTGTCATGCGGCCAGATCCCGCCCCGGTGGTAGGACAGCGGATGGTAGGGCACCTGGCCCGCCGCGAGCGTGCGCACGCCCCAGCCGGAGAAGAAGTCCGGTTCGAGCAGCCGCCGTGCCACCCGCCGTGCCTGGTCCTCGTCGAGCATCTTCGACCAGAGCAGGTGTCCCGCGTCGGAGGCGAGGGCGTCCACCTGGCGGCCCTCGCCGTCCAGGGCGAGGGCCGGGAAGTCCGCGCCGACGAGCCAGAACTCCGCCGGGAAGCGCCGGCGCAGGTCGAGCGCCGCCGCCCGCAGCTCCCGCGCCCAGGCAGGGTCGCCCCACACGGTCTCGGCGAGCCGGGCGGTGCGGCAGAGCGCGTCGTAGGCGTAGCCCTGGGCTTCGGCGACGGCGATCGCGCCGGTCGCCTGGGTGCCGTCGGTGAAGCAGATCGCGCCCGCGGAGTCCTTCCAGTTCTGGTTGGCGAGCCCGCCGGCCTGCTCGTCGGACCGGTAGACCAGCCAACCGCCGTCGTCCAGGCCCCCGTCGCGGAACATCCATGCCACGGCCGCGCGGGCGTGCTGCTCCAGTCGCCGCGCGATCGCGGTGTCCCCGGTGTGCTCGGTGTACGCCTGGAGCAGCACGAGGAAGAGCGGTGTGGCGTCCACGGACCCGTAGTAGCGGCCGTAGGGGACCTGGCCGAAGTGCGCGAGCTCGCCGTGGCGCAGCTCGTGCGGGATGCGGCCGGGCTGTTCGAGGCGTGCGGGATCGTCGCGGGTGCCCTGCGCCGCGGCGAGCGCCCGGAGGGTGTGCGCGGCGACGCAGGGCCGGTACGGAAGGCAGAAGAGCGAGGTCAGCAGTGAGTCGCGCCCGAAGAGGGTGAGGAACCAGGGAGTGCCGGCGCCCGGCACCCGCAGCGGCTCGCCGTCCGGGCCGGTCGCGGGCACCCGGAGACCGGCGATGTCGGCAAGCCCCTGCCGCACCGCGTGGGCGAGGTCGGGCCAGCCGGTCAGCCCGGCCGGTCGCGGCTCGGCGTCACGGAAGGCTGCCACCTCCCGGGCGATCCTGTCCCGTACGGCCTGCGGCCCGGTGTCTTCTTCCCCACCGGTGGCGGTGGCCCGACCGGCGTCGGGGGCCGGTTCGGCGTCGGTGGCCGCGCTGCCGGGCATCGTCCGTGCTGTCAGGTCGATCCGGGCACTGCCGTGCGGCGGGAGGTCCAGCCGCCAGCTCAGCACGCGCGCGGTGCCGGGCAGGTGGCCGGGGGCGTCCAACTCGGCTCCGGCGGTGGCGTGTTCGCCCCTCGACACGTCGATGCGGTCCGCCGCCCCCGCCGGGCCCGTGGCCGTGGGCGGCGGGTCGGCGGTGACGCTGGTCGAGGCCGACCATCCTGGCTCGCGCCGGTAGCGGAAGGTCACGCCGCCGGCGTGCTCCTCCACCACCCGCGAGGCCCCGGGCTTGGCGTAGTGGCGCCGGTCCGAACGCAGCTCGAACTGGTCGGCGAAGTCGGCGTCCACGGTCAGTTCCAGTGCGGCGGTGACCGCGCGCGGCAGGTTGTTGACGACGGTCAGCCGTTCCGCCAGCACCCCGGCGGCGAGCGCCTGGTCGCGCCGGACGGTGTACGGCGACGGCTCGTCGCGGGTGCCGGGCAGCACCATCACCGCGCTCGCGTCGTCCGAGGTCAGGACGGTCAACGCCTGTCCGCCGACGCTCAGTTGCCACCGGCTCAGATGCCGGGCGTCCCGGGCGAACAGCCCGTCCGGAGCGGCGCCCCGGCCGCCGGCGATGTCGCCGTCGGAGGCGAGGACGGCGAAGGTGCCGCCGTCGACGAGGACGCGGTCACGGTCCCGGCCCGTGGATGTGCCGGTCATCGTTCCTCCCGTGGGTCGGACAGCAGGTCGAGCACCACCGCGGCGGTCCAGCTGAAGTCGCGGATGCCGCGGGCGGCCCCGGTACGGGGGTTGACGTACTCGGCGAAGCCGCTGGTCCAGGCGTCGCGCAGGATGCCCGCGCGCAGCTCGTCGGCGGCGTCGGTGCTGCCGGAGGCGTGCAGCCCGCGGTGGACGAGCCAGGCGGTGTTGAACCAACTGGGGCCGCGCCAGTAGCGGTTGGGGTCGAACTGCTCGGACGTCAGGTCGTAGCTGGGCACCATGTGCACCTGCCCGAGCTGGAAGCGCTCGCCGGTGGCGGTCGACTCAAGGGCGTCGGCGAACGGGCGCGGCAGGCCCGGGACGGCCAGCGGCAGCAGCCCGTTCACGCCGGCGACCGGCAGCAGCCGGTCGTCGTGCAGGTCGCGCGGGGCGAAGATCCGGCGTTCGTCGTCCCAGAGCCGTTCGGTCAGCACGGTGGCGAGCCGTTCCGCGCGGCGCAGGGCCGGGGCGGGGTCGGCGCCCACGGCCCGCAGGATCTCGGCGAGGGCCTGCTCGGCGGCGACCAGCAGGGCATTGAAGCCGGGGTCCTCGACCTGGAAGGCGTGTGGGGCGGCGTCGTCGTAGCCGCTGTCGCGGTAGTCACGGGCAAGCCGGACATAGCGGGCGTAGTCCAGGTCGGTCGGACGGTCGCCGGCGGCGCTGTGGTCGAGGTCCACCCGGCGGTAGGAGTCCTCGGCGGCCGGTGTGACCCGGCCGAGGGGGATGTCCCAGCAGGGGCTGTTGTCCAGACCGGGTTCCCAGGGGTGCAGGATGGCGGCCAGGCCGCGGCCGCCGAGGTCCCGGTGGTCGGCGAGGTAGCGGTGCCAGGCGTCCAGGCGCGCGGCGACCCGCGGCAGGAAGCCGCGGCGGGCGGACTCGCGCGGGTCGGCGCGGTGTACCAGCCAGGCGGCGATGGCATGCACCGGCGGCTGCACGATCCCGGAAGTCTCGGCGTGGGCGGGCGCGCCCCGGTGCCGCCCGGCGCTGGAGGACTGCCAGAAGTCGGGGCTGGGGAAGTAGGCGCCGGCCGGTACCGCCGGGTTGAAGACGATGTGCGGAACGCGGCCGTCGGCCCACTGGGCGCTCAGCAGCCACTCGAGCTCCTGCTGCGCGCGGCGGGGGGAGAGGTGCCGCAGGCCGATGGCGACGAAGGCCGAGTCCCAACTCCACTGGTGGGGGTAGAGGGAACGGGACGGGACGGTGCCCCTGCCGTTCCAGTTGCCCAGCAGCACACGGGTGGCGGCGGCCCGCAGCGCCCGGTGGTCGTGGTCGGTGTCCGTGACGTCGCCGCTTCGGAGGAGGGAGGTCATCCCGCCGCCCGTCGCAGGAAGGCGGGCACCGACCGTACGGCGTCCAGCGGGTCGCCGGTCAGCCGGCACTCCGCCGCGAGCCAGCCGGTGTAGCCGGCGGCGCCGAGGGCGCCCAGCCAGGCGGGCCAGTCCAGGTGGCCGGCGCCGGGCTGGAACCGGTTGGAGTCGCTGACCTGGGCGTGCCCGATCCAGGGAGCGGCGGCCAGGATCGAAGCGGCCGGATCGGCTTCCTCGATGTTCATGTGGTAGCTGTCGATGCCGATGCGCACCGAGTCCAGCCCCACCTCGCCGATCAGGTCCACCGCCTGTTCGAGGCGGTTGACCATGTGGTCCTCGTAGCGGTTGAGGGGTTCGAGGAAGAGGGCGACCCCCTCGGCGCGGGCGTGCTCGCCGAGTTCGGTGAGCCCGGCGAGCAGCACCTCGCGGTCCTCGGCCTCGGTCCGCGGCGGCTCGAAGGGCGGCAGCCGGCGGGAGAACATGCCGTAGGAGGCGGGGGTCTGCGCGCCGAGGCCGCCGAGTTCGGCGATGACGCTCAGCTGGGACTTCATCTGCTCGATGGCGTCGCGGCGCTGCTCGGCGTCGAAGGCGCCGAGGAAGTGCAGCATGTCGACGCAGACGGTCGGCATGACGACCCCGTCGGCGAGCGCGGCGCGCAGTTCGGGCAGCCGGTCGCGGAAGTGCTGGTCGCCCTTGCCGCGCAGCTCGATGCCGTCGTAGCCGGCGGCCTGGGCGAAGTCCCACTTGGCCTGGAGGGTGCCTCCGGGCAGCAGTTGCTCCTGGCAGGCGAGTTTGAGCATGGGAGGGGGCCTTTCGGATCAGCCGGGCGGCTCAGAATTCCAGGACGACCTGGAGGGCGTCGGAGGGGCGTTCGTCGAGCAGGGCGTAGGCGTCGGCGGCGTCGGCGACCGGCACGCGATGGCTGACCAGGGCTTCGGTGTCGACCTGGCCGCGTGCGACCAGGTTCAGGAAGGTGCGCTGGAGCCGCTCGACGTTCCAGCGGTGGGACAGCTGCGGCGGGACCCCGCCGATCTGGGAGCAGACCAGCTGGACGCGGTTGTGGTGGAACTCGTCGCCGAGCCGCAGCCCGGTGCCGTCGCCCTGGTAGAAGCCGGAGGCGACGACCCGGCCGCCGGCGGCGACCGAGCGGATCGCCTCGTGCAGGGCGGGGTAGGCGCCGCTGATCTCCACGGCGACGTCGGCGCCGCGGCCGTCGGTGAGGTCGCGGACCGCCTCGGCGACCTTGCCCGCGCGGACGTTGAGGGTGTGGGCGGCCCCGTAGTGGCGGGCGGCGGCCAGCCGGGAGTCGAGGGCGTCGACGGCGGTGACGGTCGCGCCGTTGAGCTGGGCGAGTCGGGTTGCCAGCAGGCCGATCACGCCCTGGCCGAAGACGGCGACGTCCTCGCCGAGGTGGATGTCGGCGGCGAGCACCGCGTTGTATGCGATCGCGCCGACCCGGGCGAACGCGCCGGCGAGCGGTTCCACCCCGTCGGGCAGCCGGTGGCCGATCATCCGCTCGGCCGGCACCAGGCCCTCGCTGCGGTGGCCCCAGATCCCCCAGACCAGGTCGCCCGGCTCGGGCAGGTCCGGCGTTCCGGCGAGTTCGGGGGAGACCTCGACGACCTCGCCCACCTCGGAGTAGCCCCAGCCGGCCACCGGATAGGAGATGCCCGCCACGTCGTCGTGGAACAGCCGCTGCTCGGCGTCCCAGGTGCGGGTCAGGTACGGGTTCGTGCCGCGGTAGGCGGTCAGTTCGGTGCCCGCGGAGATGCCGGAGAAGCGGGTGCGGACCCGCAGATGGCCCGGTGGAAGTGCCTCCGGGGCGACGTCCGCGACCTCGACGGTGCGGGGGCCGGTGAACTGGACGATGCGTTCCACGTTGACTCCGGAGCTGCTGCGGGATGCGTGCCATGAACCGTCGGATGACGCTGGCTTGTGTCGAAGATATCTCAGACTTAAGTCTTGTCAACAAGTAAAAGTGGTGGTGTTATGCAACACGACGTTGACGCAAGGCGGGCAAGTGAGGACGGTTCATGCACATGAGGTCCCTCGGAGGCATCGGCGGCGGCAGAGGCAGAAGCAGGTGCCTGGCGGCCGGTACCGCGGCGGCGCTCGGTATCGGGCTGCTGGCGGGATGCTCCGGCCAGAGCCCGGGGCCGCACGCGGGCAGGACCCTCACGGTCTGGAGTGAGGAGAACCTGCCGGCCCGGATGGCGGCGACGCAGAAGCTCGTCGACACCTTCGAGAAGCAGACCGGATACAAGGTCAAGCTGGTGGGCATCGACGAGAGCCAGCTGCCCCAGCTCGTGGAGTCCGCCGCAGCGGCCGGCAAGCTGCCCGACGTGATGGGCGGCATCCCGCTCGCCCCGATCTGGCAGATGTACAGCAACGGCCTGATCGACACCGACGCCACCGCCAAAGTGCTCGACAACCTGGGGCGCTCCACCTTCAACGCCAACGCGCTCAAGCTGACGAGCGACGGCGGCAAGGCCCTGTCGGTGCCCAGCGACTCCTGGCAGCAGATCCTCGTCTACCGCAAGGACCTCTTCGCCAAGGCCCACCTGCCGGTGCCGGACACCTACGACGCGATCCTCAAGGCCGCGCGGACGCTCAACAAGGGCTCGATGAACGGCATCTCGCTGGCCACCGACCCCAAGGACGCCTTCACCCAGCAGAGCTTCGAGGACTTCGCGGTCGCCGGCGGCTGCCAGCTGACCGACTCCGGCGGTGACGTCGCGCTGGACAGCCCCGCCTGCGTGAAGGCATTCAAGACCTACGACGACCTCGCCAAAACCGGTCCCGAGGGCACCCAGACCGTCGACACCACCCGCGCCACCTACCAGGCCGGCCAGTCGGCGATGGTGGTGTGGTCCACCTACCTGATGGACTCCCTCGCCGGCCTGCGCGACGACGTCCTGCCCAACTGCCCGCAGTGCAAGGGCGACCCGACCTTCCTGTCGAAGAACTCCGGCATCGTCACCGCGATCAAGGGCTCCGCCGGCTCCTCCTCCGCCCAGTTCGGCGAGATCTCCTCCTGGACCGTCACCAAGACCGCCAACACGCTCGGGGCCGAGAAGTTCATCCAGTTCATGATGTCCAGCGGCTACGAGGGCTGGCTCGGCATGGAACCCGAGGGCAAGATCCCGGTCCGTGACGGCACCGCCGCCGAACCGCAGAAGTACGTCACCGACTGGCGCGGCATGAAGATCGGGGTCAGCCGGACCGAGCCGATGAACCGGCTCTTCCCGGCTGCCTTCCTCGACCAGCTGCTCGCCGGCGTCACCAACATGCAGCGCTGGGGCATCGCCCAGGGCCAGGGCGCACTGGTCGGCGCGACCGAGGGCTCGCTGCCGGTGCCCCAGGCCATCGGTTCCATGACCGGCGGGGACGGCACCTCGCCGAAGGACGCGGCCAAGCAGGCGAACGACGCGGTGTCCGCCCTGAAGAAGACGCTGCTGTGACCGGCGGCACCCTCACACCCGAGGCAGCACCTGAGGAAGCGCACATGAGCACATCCACCGCCGGCGGCCGCCGACGGTCCACCCCGTCGGAACGCGCCGAGAACCGGGCCGGGCTGGCCTTCGTGTCGCCCACGCTGCTGGTCGTCCTGGTGATCGTCGTCGTGCCGATCATCTGGACCGTCCTGCTCGCCTTCCAGCACGCGAAGCTGATCGACCTCCAGGGCATGGGCCTGTTCGGCAACTGGACGTCGCACAACTTCGAGCAGGTCTTCACCGCGCCCGGCTTCTGGAGCTCGCTGACCACCACCCTCATCTACACCGTGGGCGGCACCGTCGGCTCCATCGTGCTCGGTCTGATCGCCGCGCTCGCACTGCGCCGCCCGTTCCGCGGCCGGGGAGTGGTCCGCAGCACCATGCTGCTGCCCTACGTCGCCCCGGTTGTCGCGGTCACCTTCGTGTGGGAGACCGCGCTCAGCCCGCAGACCGGCATCATCAACAACTGGGGCACGCACGTGTTCGGTTGGCACAAGCCGATCGCGTTCCTGTCCACCAGTTCCTACCCGGTGGACCTGCTCGGCTGGCACCTGCACCTGCCGCTCGCCCTGCTGACCGTCGTCGCCTTCGAGATCTGGCGGTACTTCCCGTTCGCCTTCCTCTTCCTGCTGGCCCGCCTCCAGGCGGTCCCGGCCGGCATCGAGGAGGCCGCCGAGGTCGACGGCGCCACCCTCACCCAGCGGTTCAGGCACATCCTGCTGCCGCAGCTGATGCCGGTGATCGCGCTGCTGTCCGTGCTGCGCTTCATCATGACCTTCAACAAGTTCGACGACATCTACCTGCTCACCGGCGGCAACTCCGGTACCGAGGTGGTCTCGGTGCGGGTCTACAACTTCCTGACCGCCAGTTACGACGTCGGCGCCGCCGCCGCGCAGGCACTCGTCCTGGCCGTCATCCTCATGGTGCTGCTCGGCATCTACTTCGGGTTCTTCGCCAAGCGGGTACAGGAGGAGCAGGCATGAGTCGGGCACAGTTCGAGGATCGCCTCTTCGGCACGCTGCGGTGGGTGGTCATCGCGGCGCTGCTGGTGGCGACGCTCTTCCCCTTCTACTACATGGTGATGCTCTCCTTCCGGCCCACCGGACAGCTGCTGCTGCACCCGGGGTCGCTGTGGGTGCCGCTGCACGAGATCACCGTCAGCACCTACAAGACCATCCTGGAGCCGACCTCCAAGGGCGGTCAGGGCCTGCTCGGCATGCTGCGCAACTCCGCCCTGGTCTCCCTGGGCACGGTGGTGCTCACGCTGGCCGCCGCCGTCCCCGGCGCCTGGGCGATCAGCCGGCTGAAGTTCGTCGGCAGCCGCCAGATCAGCGCGCTGTTCCTGGCGGTGTACCTCTTCCCGGCGACCCTGCTCGCGGTCCCGCTCTTCGTGATGTTCGCCAAGATCGGCCTCCAGGGCAGCCTGGTGGGGCTGGCCGTGGTCTACATCGCCCAGACCGTGCCGGTGTCGATCTACATGCTGAAGAACTACTTCACCACCGTGCCGGTGAGCATCGAGGAGGCCGCCGCCCTCGACGGCTGCTCGCGGCTGCGCATCCTGTGGCGGGTGGTCCTCCCGCTGGCGGCTCCCTCGCTGATGGCGACCGGGCTGTACGTCTTCATGATCGCCTGGAACGAGTTCCTCTTCGCGCTGCTGTTCCTCGCCGCCACCCCCGCCAAGTGGACGGTCTCGCTCGGACTTTCGCAGATGAACAACGCCATCGAGGTCCCCACCACGGTTCTCATGGCGGGTTCGGTGGTGCTCACCATCCCCGTGATAGTCCTGTTCTACGCTGCTGAGCGGTTCCTCACCGAGGGACTGACCACCGGCGCCGACAAGAGCTGAGACCATGAGGAGATCCCACCCGATGGCCCAGACGGCCGCGCCGCGGACCACCGCCGGCCACCTGCTGGAACTCATCCGCACCGGCCAGGCCGGCACCCGGGGAGAGCTCCTGAGCCTCACCGGTCTGTCCCGTTCCACCGTCGGCCACCGGCTCGACCAGCTGTTCGCCGCCGGCTGGGTGGCCTCCGCCCCGGGCCAACTGTCCACCGGTGGACGGCCGTCGGTGCGCCTCACCTTCGACACCACCCACGCGGTGGTGCTCGCCGCCGACCTCGACACCAGCCAGGCGCACGCCGCGGTGCTCGACCTGGCCGGCGCGGTGCTCGCCGAGCGGCGGGGCGAACTGCGGGTGGCCGACGGGCCGGAGACGGTGCTGGACACCCTCGCCGACTGGTTCACCGGTCTGCTCGACGGCCTCGGCGCCGCCGCGTCGAAGGTCTGCGGTGTGGGCCTGTCGGTGCCCGGACCGGTCGAGTTCGACACCGGCCTGGTCATCCGGCCCCCGATCATGCCCGGTTGGGACGGCTACCCGATCCGGGAGCGGATGCGCGCCGCGCTCGCGGAGCGCGCCGGCACCGAGCCGCTGCTGCCGGTGCTGCTCGACAACGACGCCAACCTGATGGCGCTGGGCGAGCAGCGCGCGGACTGGCCGGACTGCTCGACCTTCATGCTGGTCAAGGTCTCCACGGGGATCGGCGCCGGCGTGGTGATCGACGGCCAGGCGTTCCGCGGCATCGACGGCGGCGCCGGCGACCTCGGCCACATCCGCCTGCACGACCAGCCGGATGCCCGCTGCATGTGCGGCTCCTACGGCTGCCTGGCGGCTGTCGCCAGTGGGAGGGCGGTGGCCGGGCAGCTCTCCGGACTGGGTGTCGCGGCCGAGTCGGGCACCGACGTACGCGAACTGCTCGACGCCGGGCAGCCCGACGCGGTACGGCTGGCCCGCGAGGCCGGCCAGCGCTGCGGCGAGGTGCTGGCCACCGCCGTCACCCTGCTCAACCCCGGCGTGCTGATGATCGCCGGCGACCTCGCCGAGACCCACTTCCTCACCGGGGTACGGGAGGTGCTCTACCAGCGCGCGCTGCCGCGCTCCACCCGCAGCCTCCAGATCGTCACCTCGCGACTCGGCGACCGGGCCGCGCTGGCCGGAGCGGCCGCCACCGTCGTGGAGCACCTCTACGCGCCGGAACAGGCCGACCTGCGCCTGGCGGCCACCCTCGCCGACCAGCCCGCCACCACCTGACCCCTGACCCCTGCCCTCTGACCCTGCCGTCGCTGTCCGGTACCGGCCGGCCTTCGACACGGCCTGCGGGACGACCTGACCACGGGTACGGACCCGACCACGGGTACGACCCGGCCTCCGGCGCCGCCGGACCCACGACCCCTCCCGGGAGAACCACCGTGCACTCCACCGCCCCCGACCCGGTCCGGGTCGGACTGATCGGAGCCGGACCGTGGGCGCGCGACATGCACGCCCCCATGCTGGCCGCCGGGCCCCAGACCAACCTGACAGCCGTCTGGGCCCGGCGGCCTGAAGCCGCCGCCGAACTGGCCGCCGCCCACGGGGCGGTCGCCGCCACCAGCATCGACGAGCTCTTCGACAGCTGCGAGGCGGTGGCCTTCGCGGTGCCGCCGGCCGTGCAGGCCGAGCTCGCCGTACGCGCGGCCCGCGCCGGAAAGCCTCTGCTGCTGGACAAGCCGCTGGGTGCCGACCTGGCCGCGGCCAGGTCGGTGGCCGACGCGGTCGCCGAGGCCGGTGTGGTCTCGCAGATGGTCCTCACCAAGCGCTACCACCCGGCGACCCGCGCCTTCCTGGACCGGGCTCGGGACCTGACGCCGACCGGGGCGCGCTCCTGCTACCTGCACGGCGCCTTCCTCGGCGGCGAGATGGCCACCGGCTGGCGGCTGACCGAGGGCGCGCTGCTGGACCTCGGCCCGCACCTGCTCGACCTGCTCGACACGGCGCTCGGCCCGATCGTCTCCGTACGGGCCACCGGCGACCCCCGACGCTGGGTGGAACTGGCCTGCGTGCATGACGGCGGCGCGGTCAGCCAGGCGTCACTGTCCGGTGCGGTACGGCTGCCGCGCGCCCGGACCCGCGTCGAGCTCTTCGGAGCCGACGAGGAAGTGGTGTGGGACAGCAACGGCGCCGGCCACCAGGAGAGCTGGCCCCTGCTGCGCGCGGAGTTCGCCGCCGCCGTACGCTCCGGCGTCCCCGGCCCGCTCGACGCGGCGCGCGGGCTGCGCCTTCAGGAACTGATCGCGATGGCGAAAGCCGACCTCTCGGCGTGACCCGCGGCGGGGCGTCCGGGCTCCGCGCGGCAAGCGGACCGGCCCCGGCGCGCCGACGCTCACGGCGCGTTGCCGTTCCGGCCACGCCGGCCTCACCTGCTGGTCACGGCACCGGGTGAGGGTCCAGGCGACGGGACCGCGGTGTGGCGGACGACCGCCCCGCTCGCCGCCTACGTCCGCGCCGAGGTGCGCCACCCGATGGCCGACGGCACGGGGCAGGGCAACACCATGGGCGACGCGCTGCTGTTCGGCCCGATGGCGGCCCTGACCGACCCGGTCCTCCTGGTGGCGAAGGGACACTGACGCCCGCGCGTGCCGCCGGGCGGCACAATGGGAGCATGAGCGACGCCTCGCAGGACGCGGACCGGCCCGCGCGGCGTCCCGGGCGGGACCGGGACGCCGAGGGCAGGGCCCGCAACAGCCGGCCGCGCGACGGCCTCGGCCGCCCCCTGCCGTACGGCGCCCCGGGCGTGGAACGCCAGCCCGAAGGCATCCGCCGCACACCGCGGCAGACCCTGGACGAGGCCCAACGGCTCCTCGACGACGGAAAACCCTTCCACGCGCACGAGGTGCTGGAGGACATGTGGAAGGCCGCGCCGGAGGGCGAGCGCGGCCTGTGGCGGGCCCTCGCCCAGTTCGCGGTCGGCCTGACCCACGCCGCCCGCGGCAACACCCGCGGCGCCGCGACCCTCCTGGAGCGGGCCGCCCGCGGCCTGGCCCCGTACGGCGACCGCGCCCCGTACGGCATCGACGCGGCCGGACTGGTGCGGTGGGCCGCCGCACAGGGCGCGGCGGTCGAACCCGGCGCAGTAACCGCGTACCACGCGGCCGCCGAGGACGGTCCGTCGGGCGTACCCGGCACCACCGCTGGACCACCCCCGCCGCTGCGTGCCCCGCGATCCGGCCACTGACCGGCGCCGGGCCCTCACGAGCGACCGGCGTTCACGAGCGACCGGCGCTCACGAGCGACCGGCGCTCACGACCGGCGCGGGACCTCCACCGGCGCGGCGCCCGGGAAGACGATCCGGACCCGGTCGCCGTCCACCTCGCAGCCGATCGCCTGCCGCAGCGCCGCCGGGTCCACGGTGTCCTGGGACAGGACGACCAGCGTGACGTGCACGCTCCCGCCCGGCTCCGCGTCCGTCTCCCCGCCCGGCACCGCCCCTCCGGCCTCTCGCGCCGCACGCGTGAGGTACGGCGTGGCCGAGTGGGAGCCGAACGCGTTGGCGGCGACCTCGCGGGCGACCGCGGCCTCCTCGTCCCAGCCGTGGAGGGCGACCACCGCGCTGGTGAGGCCGTCCGCGGTACGGGCCAGCGCCCAGCCGGGACCGGTCTCGACCTGCGGCGGCCGGGCGCCGGCGACCGCGTGACCGCCTTCCCGTACGGCCGCGTGCGCCGCGCCGCCGCCGACCCGGTGCACCCGCACCTCCCACGGGCCGTGCAGCACGCTGGCCGTCTCGACCGGTACCGCCTCGCAGCCCGGGAGTTGGGCGTCGTGGCGGGAGGCGGCGGTGGCGCCCTCGCAGTGCAGCGGATGGATACGCACCCGGCGCGAGGCGGTGCCGTCGGGGGCGAGCAGCGCCAGGTGGCCGTCGACCGTACGTTCCCAGGCGTGCGGCGCCGACTCGGGCGCGGTCGCGGTGGAGTAGCCGAACTTGGCGTAGTGCGGGTCGTCCTGGCCCGGGCCGGTGGGCGGGTTGTGGTCGCTGCCGTGGTTGACCAGCCGGACGATGCCGTCGTGCCGGGTGCCGTGCAGCAGCCAGCCGGGGACCGGCAGTGCCGTGCGCAGGTCGGACTCCTCGACGGGCAGCGGCGCCTCGTGCGCGGTCCACACCGGGTGGTCGGCCGGCAGCAGCAGCCCGAGGAAGCCCTTGCTCGCCCAGTACGGCGAGGCCGGCCCGGAGTACGCCTGGGTGGCGGGCAGGAAGGTGCGGTGCCAGCCGAGGGTGAGCAGCCCGCGCTCGTCCGGCGCGCCGCGCTCCACGAAGTGCCGGACCGCGCCCGACGCCAGCCGCCGGGTGAGCCCGGGGGGAAGCGGCGAGCAGTCCGCGAGCGCGCCCATCCACACCGGCGCGGTCGCCGCGAACCGGTAGGCCAGCGAGCGCCCTTGGTGCACCGGGGCGCCGTCGCCGCCGAAGAAGCGCGGGTAGTCGGTGAGGAAGCGGGCCAGCCGGGCGCGGTACTCCCGGGCCCGTCCGCCGTCCTCCGCGCCCGCGATACGCGCCCACAGCAGCGGGTACAGGTGCAGCGCCCAGCCGCCGTAGTAGTCGAAGTTGCGGCCGTCGCCGTCGGTGTACCAGCCGTCGCCCAGGTACCAGTCCTCGATGCGGTCGAGGCCGCCGTCGATGTCCCGCCGGCTGAAGGGCGCGCCGACCGAGGCGAGGAACTGCTCGGACACGACCTGGAAGAGCCGCCAGTTGTTGTCCCAGGTGCGGGCGCCGACGAAGCCGGAGAACCAGTCGACCACCCGCTGCCGCACGGTGTCGTCCAGGCGGTCCCAGATCCACGGCCGGGTCTCGTGCAGGCCGATGGCGATCGAGGCCGCCTCCACCATCTGCTGCGAGCAGTCGGTCAGGGCCGGCCACGCCTCGCCGGAGCCGGGGTCCACACCGGCCGCCAGGCCGCGCGCGTACCGCTCCACGAGCCGCCCGTCGACCGCGCCGCCCGCGCCGGCGATGCGGAAGGCGGCCAGCAGGAAGGTCCGCGCGTATCCTTCGAGGCCGTCCGAGACCACCCCCGACCAGGAGTTGCGGCCCGGCAGCCGGTACTGCGCGAAGCCCGGGGTGGCGAACGGCACGACGGAGTCCAGCAGATGGTCGGCGAGGGCCTCCCAGTGGGCGCGGGTCCAGCCGGTGCGGGACGAGCGCACCCGGTCGGTCGGCGGGAGTCGGAGGTACGGAGCGGGCATGCGGAGGTCCTGCCTTCCTGCGTACGGTGCCGGGGGTGGGGAGGGGCGGGGTGTGGCGCGGGGATCGCGCGGGTGCGCCGGCGGTGAGCGGTTCGGGGTAAACGGTTGCTGTGTGCGGGGGCCGGGCGCGGCGGTCGGGCGGGTCCGGTGGTCGGGCGGGCTGGATGGTCGGGCAGGTCCGGCGGCCGCCGGGGGAGCGGGGGAGCGGGGCCCCGCCTGCTCAGCCCCGGCGGGCCCGGCTGCCGCCGCCGGGCGGCGCCACCGAGTCGCGGACCACGATGTGCGTGCCGAGCCGCACGGACCCGCTCGGCTGCGCCCGCCAGTCGTCGCCGTCGCCGTCGGCGTCGGAGAGGGCCAGCCGCACCGCCTGCCGCCCCATCTCCTCCAGCGGCACGTGCACGGTGGTCAGGCGGGGGCGCAGTTCCTGGGCGACGGGGATGTCGTCGTAGCCGACCAGCGAGACGTCCTTCGGCACCCGCACGCCCGCTTCCTCCATGGCCTGCGCGGCGCCCGCGGCCACGATGTCGTTGGCCGCGAAGACGGCGGTGAACTCCGGCCCGTCGTCGAGCAGTTCGGCCATCCGCCGGTAGCCGAAGGAGCGGCTGAAGGGCCCGTGCTGGACCAGGGCGGGGTCCGCGGTCAGGCCCCGGGCCTTCAGCGCGCGGCGGTGGCCGGCCAGCCGGTCGCGGCTGGTGGACAGCCGCGGCGGGCCGCCGAGGTAGACGATCCGGCGGTGGCCCTGGGCGAGCAGGTGGTCGGTGACGGCGAACGCGCCGCCCTCGTTGTCGTACTCGACCTGGGCGGTGGGCGCGTCCCCGCCGATGCCCGGCCGCCCGCACAGCACCAGTCTGCTGCCGTCGGCGTGCAACGCGTGGGCCCGCTGCTCCAGTTCGGCCACGTAGGCGCGGTCCTGGACGCTGCCGCCGACCAGGATCACCGCGTCCGCGCGGCGCTGGTGGAGCAGTTCGATGAAGGCGAGTTCGCGCTGCGGGTCGCCCTGGGTGCAGCAGACCAGGCACAGCCGGCCGCCGCCGGTGGCCTCCCGCTCCACGCCGCGCGCGATGTAGGCGTAGAACGGGTCGATCACTTCGTTGACGACGATGCCGACGGTGCGGGCCGACACCCCGGCGAGCGCGCGGGCGTGGGCGTTGACGACGTAGCCCAGTTCGCGCATGGACGCCTCGACGCGCTCCCGGGTGGCCGCGGCCACCGGGTAGTTGCCGTTCATGACCCGTGACACGGTGGCCGTGGAGACACCGGCATGCCGTGCCACGTCGGTGACGGTCGCGCGCCGTGGCGCGTCCTGGGGTGTCGTTCCTGCCCGACGCATCGTGCCGCCCTCTGCCCGCTGTCTGGTTCCACTGAGCCTATGGTCTGGGCGGGCGCCGTCGTGCCACCTCGCGCCAACCGGGTCGGCCGCCGTCATGCCAGATACTCCCAACTGGTCTGCCGCACCTGGTGCGCGAACGGCTCGCGCCGCGCGTAGCGGGCCACCTCCTCGACGGCCAGCGCCCCCAGCCGGGCCGCCTCGTTGCCCTGGGCGCCGGCCAGGTGCGGGGTGATGAAGACGTTCGGCAGGGTCCACAACGGGTGCTGCGCGGGGAGCGGTTCGGGCTCGGTGACGTCGAGCATCGCGTCCAGCCGGTTGCTGACCAGGTGTTCGGTGAGCGCCTCGATGTCGACCAGGGCGCCGCGCGCGGTGTTCACCAGCAAGGTGCCCGGCCGCATCAGGGCCAGCCGCCGGGCGTCGATCAGGTGGTGGGTCTCGGGGGTCTGGGGGGCGTGCACGGTCACCACGTCGCTGGTGGCCACCAGGGTGTCCAGGTCGGTCCGCCGCGCCCCGAGCCCCTCCGCCTCGCCGTCGCTCAAGTAGGGGTCGTAGAGCAGCACTTGGGCGTCGAGGGTGCGCAGCACCAGCTCGGTGACCCGGCGCCCGGTACGGGAGGCGCCGATCACCCCGACGGTCAGCCCGTGGGTGCCGAGCCAGTGCTGGCGGCGCAGGTCGGCGGCGGTGCGGTGGGTGCGGCGCTGCTGGAAGAGCCGGGCGAGCGGCATGACCCGCTTGGCGCCCATGATGATCGCCGCGAGGGTGAACTCGGCGACCGGTACGGCGTTGGCGGCAGCGGCCGAGGAGACGACGATGCCGCGGTCGAAGACCTCCGGGGACAGGAAGGTGCGCACCGTGCCCGCGGCGTGCACCACCGCGCGCAGCCGCGGCGCGCGCGCCAGCACCGCCGCGTCCACCGGGGGGCAGCCCCAGCCGGTCACCAGCACCTCGACGTCGGCGAGTTCGGCCGCGGCGGCGTCGGCCGAGAAGTCGTCCACCGGGTGTGCCAGGCGCAGGTCGGCGACCTGCGCCAGGCGGCGCCTGACGTCCGGCGGGAAAACCTCGTCGACCTGACCGGGGTTCATCGTGATCAGCGCGCGCGGCCGCCTCGGTGGACCGTCGGCGTCCGCTGCGGGACCAGTCGACGCCTCATCGATGCTACGCACCCTGCCTCCGGACAGTAAACGTGTACTACGGACAGGAGGCACGCTAGGCACTCGCCGGGGCGGCCGTCAAGAAACCGGTCGGCGCCCAACCAGGCGGTGCGCGGCCACACATGGCATCTGACCACGGGTTTTCCGGTGGCGGGCATCGACGGTCGGAACGCCAGGAAACACAGACGTTTCATGAAGACTATTGACGCTCGACGTAATCGCTTACTACGTTCTCGCAGCAGAACCGGACCGATCACACACCCGGCGCGGCCCAGGGCGACTCCTGCGCCACCTCGTCGAACAGGAACCCCGTCGTATGGCTGACACCGCAACAGGCCCCCCGATGAACGCCCGGCGCAAGCCCGCCGGGCCCGCCGCCCCGCCGGTGCACAAGCTGTCGCTGTGGCAGCGGCTCAAGCGGGACAAGGTGATGCTGCTGCTCACCCTGCCGGGCCTGCTGTACTTCGTGGTCTTCCACTACGTGCCGCTGCTCGGCTACGTCGTGGCGTTCCAGCACTACGAGCCCTACCTCGGCTACATGCACAGCACCTGGACGGGGCTGGCGAACTTCTCGGACGCCTTCTCCCAGCCGGCGTTCTGGTCCGCGACCCGCAACACCGTGGAGATCGCGGTCGTCCAGCTGGTGTTCTTCTTCCCGGTGCCGATCGCCCTGGCGCTGCTGCTGAACAGCGTGCTGAGCAGCAAGGTCCGCCGGTTCGTGCAGAGCGTGGTCTACCTGCCGCACTTCATCGGCTGGATCATCATCGTCTCGATCTTCCAGCAGGTGCTCGGCGGCGCCGGGTTGCTGCCCCACCTGCTCGGCAAGGTCGGGCTGCCGCGCTACGACATGATGTCCGACCCGCACGCCTTCCCGTGGCTGCTGACCCTGGAGTCCATCTGGAAGGACGCCGGCTGGGGCACCATCATCATCCTCGCCGCGCTGCTGAGCATCGACCGCGGGCTGTACGAGTCCGCGGCCATCGACGGCGCGGGCCCCTGGCGGCGGCTGTGGCACGTCACGCTGCCGGGCATCTCGCCGGTGATCGTGCTGCTGCTGATCCTCAACCTCGGAAACCTGCTCTCCGTCGGGTTCGAGCAGGTCCTGCTCCAGCGCGACGCGGTCGGGCCGGACGCCGGCGAGGTCCTGGACACCTACGTCTACTACCACGGCATCCAGGACAACGACTGGGGCGTCGCCGCCGCGGTCGGCCTGGTCAAGGCCGTCGTCGGCACCGTCCTGGTGGTCGGCGCCAACAAGTTCGCCCACCGGCTGGGCCACGAGGGGGTGTACCGCGGTGCTGACCGCTGAGACAGCCGACACCACGCGATCCGCGGGCGCGCGGGCGCGGTCCGCCGCGTCCGACGGCGGGGCCCGGGCCTTCCTGGCGGCCCGCCGCGCCGCCCGCCGCCGGGCCGGCGCGCCCGAGGGCCGGCCGCCGTGGATGGAGCGGCCCAGCCTGCTCGGACGCTGGGGCAAGGCCGTCATCCTGGTCCTGGTGGTGGCCGCCGTCGCCTATCCGATGATCGGCATCATCGCCACGAGCTTCGCCTCCCAGTCCGACATCATCAAGAGCTCCGGCCTGGTGCTGTGGCCCGCGCACCCCACCCTCGCCGCCTACCGCACCGTCTTCACCGGCGGAGTGGTGCTGCGCGCGCTGTTCGTCAGCATCGGCGTCACCGCCGTCGGCACCCTCGTCAGCCTGCTGTTCACCATCGGCATGGCCTACGGGCTGTCCCGGCGCGAGGTGACCGGCTCCCGCTTCATCCTGATGACCGCACTGGTCACGATGCTCTTCAACGCCGGCATCATCCCGAACTTCCTGCTGGTCAAGAACCTCGGCCTGTACAACACGTACGCGTCGCTGGTCATGCCGACCCTGATGAGCGCCTTCAACCTCGTGGTGCTGCGGGCGTTCTTCATGAACCTGCCGACCGAACTGCTCGACGCGGCCCGCATCGACGGCGCCGGCGACCTGCGCATCCTGGTCAGCATCGTGCTCCCGCTGTCCAAGGCGGTCATCGCCGTCGTCAGCCTCTTCTACGCGGTGACGTACTGGAACGCCTTCTTCAACGCGCTGCTCTACCTCGACGACTCCGCGAAGTGGCCGCTGCCGATGGTGCTGCGCAGCTATGTGCTCCAGGGCCAGAGCCTCAGCGGCGCCGCGACCGGCGAGACGGTCGCGCCCCAGGAGGCCGTGCAGATGGCGGTGCTCGTCATCGCCGTGGTGCCGATCCTGCTCGTCTACCCCTTCCTCCAGCGCTACTTCACCAAGGGCGTGCTCACCGGCGCCGTCAAGGGCTGAGTCCCCCCGCTCGTCCCCCCGCTCGTCCGCCCGCACCCTCCCGCAAGCACCCCGCCCCACTCCTGGCAAGGAGAGACATGTCCCGTTCCGCCCTTCCCTCCCTCAGCCGCAGATCGCTGCTGCGCTCGGCCATCGGCGTCGGCGTGGGCCTGACCGCGTCCCCCGTGCTCAGCGCCTGCGGCGACGGCGGGAGCACCGCGAAGGCGTCCGCGAAGGCCGCGGACCTGCTGCCGGCCACCACCGTCCGCGACATCGGCGTCAAGGCCGATCTGCCGGGCACCGCGGCGGGCGTCCCGCAGGGCTTCTTCCGCTACCCCGCCACCCCGCTGCGCGCCACCAAGGGCACTCCGCTGGCGGGCGCGCAGCCGGTGCGGGCCACCTCCGAGACGTTCATGCCGCCGCCGCCCGGACGCGGCAAGAACGCGGCCTGGCAGGCGATCGAGAAGCTGCTCGGCGGCCAGGTCGAGGTCACCGCGGTGCCCAGCGACGACTACCCCACCAAGTTCTCCACCATGGTGGCCGGCGGCAGCCTGCCCGACATCTTCGAGTACCCGGAGACCGGCGGCGTCGACGACAAGGCCGCCTTCCTCGCCGCCACCTGCGCGGACCTCACCCCGTACCTGGCCGGCGCCAAGGTCAGCGCCTACCCGAACCTCGCGGCGATCCCCAAGGCGGCCTGGCAGGGCGCCGTCTTCGGCGGCCGGCTGTACGGCGTGCCGATCTCCCGGATGGGCACCGGCGGCGCCGGCTTCTACCGGCACGACCTGTTCGCCGAGGTCGGCGTCACCGACCCGCGCGAGATCGCCGACACCGACGCGTTCGTGAAGCTGTGCAAGGAGCTGACCCGGCCGTCGAAGGACCAGTACGCCATCATGGCCGGCGCGGGCAACCTGGTGGCGATGAGCACCGGCTCGCCCATGTCCTGGCGGATGGACGCCAGGACCGGGAAGTTCACCCACCAGCTGGAGACGGACGAGTTCCGCACGGCGATCGAGGTGCAGCGCACGCTGTACAAGGCGGGCTGCTACTACCCGGGGTCGATCGGCATGTCGGGGTCCCAGAAGGCCAAGTACACCGACCTGTTCAAGAACGGCAAGGCCGCCTACGTCTACGACGGCATGCCGGCGTACCTGACCCCCAGCACCGGCTACGTCGACGCCATGAAGGCCGTCGACAAGAGCTTCGACCCGCGGCCCATGGTGCCGTTCGGCAAGAGCGCGGTCAGCTGGATGGACAACGTCTCGCTCCAGAACGTGCACCTGAAGAAGGCGTCCGGGCAGCGGGTGAAGCAGCTGCTGGCGTTCGCCGACTTCGCCGCCTCGCCGTTCGGCAGCGTGGAGTACACCCTCATCAACTACGGCGTGGAGGGCACCGACTTCACCCGGGACGCAGGCGGCAACCCGGTGCTCACCACGAAGGGCAGCGCCGACATCGCCGTGCCGTGGAAGTTCTTCGGCTCCGCGGTGCCGGCGGTCTTCAGCGCGACCTCCGAGGCGGGCGTGCGCTACTCCCACGACGCGTACACCGTGCTCGTGCCGATGATGATCCCCGACCCCACCCTCGGCTACTCCTCGCCGACCTGGGACTCCAAGGGCGCGGGCAGCCTCAACACGCTGCTCGGCGACGGCACCAAGGACCTCATCACCGGGCGCAAGCCGATGTCCTGGTACAGCGAGCTGACGAAGAACTACCTCGCCGCGGGCGGCGAGAAGGCCCGCACCGAGTTCGAGGAAGCCGCGCAGAAGGGGAGCGCGAAGTGACCCTGCCGCCCGCCCTGCCGGCTGAGCCCGCCCTGCCCGCCGCGCCGTCCGTACCCGCCGCGCCCGCACGCCGGACCGTGCTGCGCGCCGGGGCCACCGCCGCGGCCGCCACCGCCGCGGCCGCCGTGGCCGGCGCCGCCCCCGCCTCCGCGGCCGCCCGCGGCTTCGACCCGCGGCCCGGCGCGGCCGGCGCCGGCGACCCGCTCTTCCCCACCCTCGGCAACGGCGGCTACCAGGTCACGCACTACGACCTGACCTTCGACTTCACCCCGGTCGACTACGACTACACCGGCGTGGTCGCGATCCGGGCCCGCGCCACCCAGGACCTCTCGGCGTTCGACCTCGACACCGACGGGCACACCATCGACCAGGTCACCGTGGACGGGAAAGCCGCCGCATGGGCGCTCTCGCTCGGCCAGAGCGGGCAGGAGCTGACCGTCACCCCCGCCCGCCCGCTGCACGACCAGGCGGCCTTCACCGTCGAGGTCCACTACCACGGCAACGGCAAGGACCCCCGGTCCGGGCTGTCCGGCTGGGTGTTCGGCGCCGACGGCGGCTTCGCCTGCGCCGCCCAGGCCTCGCGCGCCGACACCTTCTTCCCCTGCAACGACACCCCCTCCGACAAGGCCGAGTGGACCTTCCACCTCAGCGCCCCCGAGGGCTACGTGGCCGCCGCCAACGGCGAACTGCTGCACACCACCCCCCGGGCCGACGGCTCGGCCGTCTGGCACTTCGCGCTGCGCGAGCCGATGCCCACCGAGCTGTGCGGGATCGCCGTCGTCAAGGGCACCTACCTGTACGGCGCGAGCCACACCGGGCTGCCGCTGCGCCATGTCGTCCCGCAGGGCCAGGAGGACACCTACGCCCCGATCGTGGCCCGCACCGCGGACCATCTCGCCTGGCTGGAGGCGAAGTTCGGCCGCTACCCGTTCTCGGTGTACGGCCTGCACATCTACGGCGGCTACACCGACGCCCTGGAGAACCAGACGCTGAGCCTGTTCGGCACCAACTGGTTCAAGCCCACCGCCTCCGGCAACCCCACGTGGGAGAACACCATGGTGCACGAGCTGACCCACCAGTGGTGGGGCGACTCGGTCACCCCCAGCAACTGGCAGCAGGCGTGGCTCAACGAGGGCCCCGCCACCTACTACGCCGCCCTGTACAGCGAGGAGCAGGGCTGGTCGGTGCTGGCCGACAAGATGCGGCAGACCTACGGCCTGCTGGACGCCGTACGCGCCGCCGACGGCCCGCCCGGGCTGCCGAAGGGGCTGGGCGGCACCAACATCTACGACGGCGGCGCGCTGGTGCTGTACGCGCTGCGGATGCGGGCCGGCCAGCAGCGGTTCGACCGGATCATGCGGCTGTGGCCGGAGCGCTTCAAGAACGCCAACGCCTCCAGCGAGGACTTCATCCGGCACGCCGTGCAGGTCACCGGGGACCCCTCGCTCGACCCCTTCCTGCGCGACTGGCTCTTCGGCGCCGTCAACCCGCCGATGCCCGGGCACCCCGACTGGAGCGTGAACGCGTGAAGCGGACCGCCGGCGCCGTACTCGCCGCAGCCACCACCGCCCTTGCCGCCCTCCTGCTGCCCGCCGGCGCCGCAGGTGCCGCCGCGCCCGGCGCGTCCGCGCCGTCCCCCGCCCCGGCGGTCTACCACGTCGCGCCCACCGGCGGCGGCGACACCTGCGACCTCGCGCACCCGTGCTCCCTGGACGGCGCGCGCGCCAAGGTCCGCGCCGCCGTCGCCGGCGGCATGACCCGCGACGTACGGGTCGAACTGCGCGACGGCAGCTACCCGTTGACCGCACCGCTGACGCTCGGCGCGGCCGACTCCGGCCGGGACGGGCACACCGTGACCTGGGCCGCCGCGCCCGGCGCCCACCCCGTGCTGACCGGAGGCCGCACCCTGGCCGGCTGGACGCACCACACCGACGGCACCTGGACCGCGCCCGTGCCCGCCGGGGTGATCCCGCGCCAGCTCTTCGTCGACGGCGAGCGGGCGACACCCGCGCGGGGCGCCGCGTGCGCCGCGAGCGTCTGCCACGCGACGAAGGACGGCCTGACCGGCGCCGTCGCGAGCGGCATCGCCGGATCGGCCCGCCCGACCGACGTGACCGCCGTCATCAAGGTCCGCTGGCGGAACTACCAGTGCCGCGTCACCGCCGTCAGCGGCGACGAGATGACCCTCGCCCAGCCCTGCTGGGCGGACTCCTCCAGCGGCACCGGCCGCACCGGGCCCTCCTGGGACACCACCACGGTCGACTCCACCCGCTACACCGGCGTCGCCTGGTTCCAGAACGCGCCCGAACTGCTCGACACCCCCGGCGAGTTCACCTGGAACTCCGCCGACCGCACCGTCACCTACCTGCCACGGCCCGGCCAGGACATGCGCCGCGCCCAGGCCGTCACCCCCGCCACCGAGCAGCTGGTCGTCCTCGACCACGCCCACGACCTCGACCTGACCGGCCTCGGCTTCGCCTACGCCGCCTACCACCAGCCCGACACCGGCGACGGCTACGCCGGCACCCAGGCCGGCCTCACCCTCACCGGCGCGAGCGGCCCCGCCGACCAGTCCGGACGCTACTACACCAAGCCGGCCGGCGCGCTCACCGTCGACGGCGGCCGCCGGATACACGTTCAGGACGCCGACTTCACCCACCTCGGCGGCGCCGGAGCCGTACTCCAGGACGGCACCCAGGACTCCGCCGTCACCCACTCCACCTTCACCGACCTGTCCTCCGGCGCCCTCTACGTCGGCGACACCGACCCGGACCCCGCCCCGGAGCTGGCCGGCCGGGACAACACCGTCGCCTACGACACGATCGACCACGCCGGGGCCGAGTACACCGACGCCGCCGGGATCTGGGCCGGCTACGAAGCCGGCCTGACCGTCGACCACAACACACTGGAGCACCTGCCGTACTCCGGCATCTCCGTCGGATGGGGCTGGGACCAGCCCGGCGCGCAGACGTCCGTCCTGCGCGACAACCGCGTCACCGGCAACCGGATCACCGACGTCATGGCGGTCGCCGGCGGCCAGCACGACGGCGGCGCGATCTACACCCAGGGCGACCAGCCCGGCACGGTCATCTCCGGCAACTACGTCAACCGCTCCGCGTACGGAAACACCGAGCGCGACGGCAACGGCATCTACCTGGACGAGCAGTCCTCCCACATCACCGTCACCGGCAACGTCCTGACCCGCCTGGGCTACAAGTGGATCTCCAACTGGGCGGACTACGGCATCGACAACACCGCCACCGGCAACTGGACCGACACCGACGCCCCCGCCCTGGCCGGTACCGGCTCGGTCGCGACCGGCAACCACACCCGGCTCGACACCCTGCCCGCGCAGGCCGTGGCGATCGCCGCCCGGGCCGGCGCCGACGGCCCGCACGTCGAACCGCTCAGCGCCGACCTGGCCCGCGGCAGCACCGCCGGCCAGTCCGGCACCGACGGCACCGCCACCGCCGCGAACGCCGTCGACGGCGACACCACCACCGACGCGCTCACCCTCGCCGGGCCCGGCGCCTGGTGGCAGACCGACCTCGGCGCGGTCCGGTCCGTCGACCGGATCGAGATCTGGAACGACGCCACCATGGCCACCGCCGACGCCGACATCGAGATCAGCGCCACCCCCGACTTCGCCCACGCCACCACGGTGCACCTCGGCGGCACCGCACTGCGCCCCACCACCGTGGACCACCTGCACGCCCGCGGCCGCTACGTGCGGATCACCGCCACCACCGCCGGGCGGATCGGCCTTGCCGAGGTACGCGTCCACTCCTGACCGCGGGTCCCCACCGCCCGCTGACCGCTCACCGCCTGACCGTTTGACCGCCCGACCCGCCGACCGCCGCGGCCGGTCCGGACCCGGCCGCGACCCGGCCCACCTCGTCCGCACCGGCCGCGGCACCCACCCCGGGCGCCGCCCGGCGCCCGTACCCGCACTCGTGCCGTCGCTTCGCGCGGCACCGCCCGTAAGGACTGATACCCGCGTGACCACCACGGATCTGGCCCTCGGCGTCCTCGGCTACGGCCTGCGGGGCTCGCTGGCCCGCACCGCGCACCGCCCCGGCAACGGCGCACGCGTCACACTGCTGGCCGACCCGGACCCGGCAGCGCGCGAGAAGGCGGCCGCCGACCTGCCGGGCGTGCGGACCGTCGCCGACCACCGCGACGTCGTCGCCGACCGGAGCATCGACGCCGTCCTGGTGCTGACCCCCGACCACACCCACGCCGAACTCGCCTGCCAGGCGCTGCGGGCCGGCACCCCGGTCTTCCTGGAGAAGCCGCTGGAGATCACCGTCGAGGCGTGCGACACCATCCTGCGCACCGCGTACGAGACCGGCACCCCCCTCTACGTCGGCCACAACATGCGCCACATGCCGGTGGTCCGGCTGATGCGGGACATCGTGGCGCGCGGGGAGATCGGCGCCGTCAAGGCGGTATGGGTCCGGCACTTCGTCGGATACGGCGGCGACTGGTACTTCAAGGACTGGCACGCCGAACGCCGCCACACCACCGGCCTGCTGCTCCAGAAGGCCGCCCACGACCTCGACGTCCTGCACTGGATCGCCGGCGGCTACACCCGCACCGTCCAGGCGCTCGGCGACCTCATGGTGTACGGCGGCAACCCGCACCGCCGCGCGCCGGGCGAGCCCAAGACCGCCGACTGGTACACCCGCGACGGCCACTGGCCGCCGAGCACCCAGCGCGACCTCAACCCCGTCATCGACGTCGAGGACGTCTCGCTGGTCAACATGCGCCTGGACAACGGGGTACTGGCCGCCTACCAGCAGTGCCACTTCACCCCCGACTACTGGCGCAACTACACCGTCATCGGCGACGCCGGGCGGCTGGAGAACTTCGGCGACGGGCCCGGCGCGGTGGTGAAGGTCTGGAACTCGCGCCGCTCCGGCTACCGGGCCGACGCCGACGCCGAACACGCCGTGCCGGACGCCCAGGACGAGGGCGGCCACGGCGGCGCCGACCCGCTGCTGATCGACGAGTTCGTCCGCTTCGTGCGCGACGGCGGCCGCACCGACACCTCGCCGGTGGCCGCCCGGATGGCGGTCGCCGCGGGCGTGCGCGCCACCGAGTCGCTGCGCGACGGCGGCCGCCCCCGCGACGTACCTCCCCTCGACCCGGACCTGGCTGCCTACTTCGACCGCGGCCAGACCGCCCGGACCCGCAACTGACCGGCCCCCGACCGCCCGGACCCGCAACTGACCGGCCCCCAACCGACCGGCCCCCTGACCGCCCGGGCCCGCAAACGACCGGGTCCCAACCGACCGGCGCGCACCACCCGTTCCACCGCACCGCAGCCATGCACCGCCCCCACGAACGGAGATGACATGCGACCCACCTCACTCCTCGGCCGCCGCCCGCGCCGCGCACTGCTGCGCTCGGCCACCGTCGCCGGAGCCGCCGCGCTGCTGGGCGTCGCCATGACCGGGCAGTCGTGGGCCTCGACGCCCACCTCCACCTGGAGCACGGGCGCACCGACCCCGGTCAGCCGGCTCACGCTGCCGATGTCCTTCGAGTCCGCGCCCGCCGCCGGCGGCATCTACTTCGCCTACTACACGACGCTGGAGAGCGGCACCCGCCCCTACGCCGGCTTCCAGCCGAAGGAGGCGGACGCCGACGGGAACCCCACCCTCCAGGCGGTGTTCAGCTCCTTCAACGCCGCGGCCACCACCACCGACGCCAACTGCTCCTACGGCGCCGACGGCGGCGCGGGGGTGAGCTGCGCGGCGCGCTTCGCCTACACCAAGGGCCGCACCTACGCGCTGGTGCTCCAGTTGGCGAGCGTCACCGGCGACACCCAGCTGATGACCGGGGACGTGGTGGACGAGGTGACCGGCGCGACGGTGACGCACATCGGCAGCTTCAGCCTGCCGTCGGCGTCGGGCCGGTTCAAGGCGGCCGACAGCGGCTTCATCGAGCCCTACCTGACCGCCGGGTGCGGCCAGCAGGTCACCGTGACCTACGGCGCCCCGGTCGGGACGGAGGACGGCACCGACTACACCGGCGGTCTGCCGACGGTCACCGACCCGTCGTCCGGCAGCTGCCTGAGCACCACGTCCACCACCACCGCCGAGGGCCGCCAGGTCACGGTGACCGGGGACTCCTACACCGGGTAGCGCGCCCCGGCCCGGACCGGCCGGGGACCGTCAGGCCAGGCGGCCCACGTGGGCCAGGGCCTGCTTGAGGAGGATGCCGCGGCCGCCCGGCATCTCCTCCTGGAGCTGCGGCGAGGACGCCTCCTCGGGGGTGAACCAGACCAGGTCCAGCGCGTCCTGCCGCGGCCGGCAGTCCCCGGCCACCGGCACCACGTACGCGAGCGAGACCGCGTGCTGCCGCGGGTCGTGGTAGGACGTGACGCCCTCGGTCGGGAAGAACTCCGCGACGGTGAACGGCTGGAGCGAGGCCGGCACCCGCGGCAGCGCCACCGGCCCGAGGTCCTTCTCCAGGTGCCGCACCAGCGCGTCGCGGACTCGCTCGTGGTGCAGCACGCGGCCGGAGACCAGGCTGCGGCTGACCGTGCCGTCCGGTCCGATGCGCAGCAGCAGCCCGATGTGGGTGACTTCTCCGTTGTCGTCGACCCGCACCGGTACGGCGTCGACGTAGAGGATCGGCATACGAGCGCGGGTCAGCTCCAGGTCCTCGGGAGCCAGCCAGCCGGGCGTGGTGTCGGTCATGTCAGCCATTGCGTGATCGTACGTGGAGGGGCGCGCTCTCCACTATGACCTTCGGAACTCCGCCCCCCGGCTCCGGGCGCGCACGCTACCCCCGGCCGCACACGCCGAGGACGGTGAAGTGGACCGCGCTGATCCGCAGGGCGCCTGCGGGCGTGCCGGGGGCGGAGCTGGTCATGTCCAGGCGCAGGGCGGCGGTGCGGACGGGGGCGAAGGCGATGCGCGTGGGCTCGTCGCTGGCGGTGGCCCAGGTGACGACCTGGCCTTGCACCGGCGTCCAGCGGTCGTCGATCCAGGCGGACAGGGTGACCTCGGCGGGCAGCGCGTGGGTGTCGTCCACGGTGAAGCGGAAGGAGACGCTGTCGAAGGTGCGGGGATTGCGCAGCCGTATCGAGTACCAGTCCGCGCGGCGGGCGCCGTCGAAGGCGGGCAGCAGGCCGGTCGCGGCCTTGGTGAAGGCGTTGGACCAGCCGGTGGCGGGATCGTCGTCGTGGATCGCCTGGGGGGTGCTGGCGGGCGAACCGGAGAAGCTGGCGTCGGCGATCGGGTAGGCGGGCTCGCCCGGGCCGGGGTCGGGGGCGAAGACGGCCGGGGGCGTGGTGGCGACCGGGCCGGTGGCGGGGGTGGTGGGGATCGAGGCGGTGCCGTCGCGTAGCCCGGGGGCGCTCGCGGTCACCGTCAGCGGCCCGGGGGCGGTGCCGGAGCGGACGACGGCCAGCGCCTTGCCGTGGAAGGCGGTGCGGGTGGTGGCCTGGTAGCGCTCGGCGTTGTCCTGCTGGCCGTTGTCCAGGCCGGCCAGCGATCCGCCGGTGACGGCGAAGGTGAGCAGGTGGTCGGCGTCGGGCACCAGGACGCCGGACGCGTCGACCACGTCGGCGGTGACGTGGACCAGGCTGTCGCCGTCGGCGGTGACGGTGGCGCGGTCCGGGGTGAGCCGGATCGCGTGCGGCGCGCCTGCGGTGCGCAGCACGTCGGTGGCGACCACCTCGCCGTCGCGCAGGGCGAGCGCCGTCAGCTCGCCGGGTTCGAAGGGCACCCGCCAGGTCAGGTGGAGCTTGCCGGCGCTGCCGCCGGGGCTGGTGTAACTGCCCGGGTAGGGGCCGGTGGTGACCGTCTTGTCGTCGCCGGTCGGCTCGGTGGTCTCCAGGTAGTCGCGGCCGTCCGCGGTCTTCTTGGCGTCGAACCGGCGCACCCCCAGCGAGCGGCCGTTCAGGCGCAGTTCGACGGTGTCCACGGTGGAGTACGCCCACACCTCGACGGTCTCGCCCGGCTCGTGGCCGGTCCAGTCCATCGGCACCAGGTGCACCATCGGCTCGGTGGTCCACTGGCTGCGGAAGAGGTGGTACATGTCCTTCGGGAAGCCGGCGGTGTCGGCCGCGCCGAAGAACGACGCCTTCACCGGGAACACCTTGTAGGGCGTGGGCTCGCCGATGTAGTCGATGCCGGACCAGAGGAACTGCCCGGCGAAGAAGCGCCGGTCGCGGTCCTTCTTCAGGGCGTACTCGCCGCTCATCGTCCAGCGGGCGAGGTTGTTGTCGTACGAGGAGGTGGCGCGGCGGCCGGGGGTGTGGTTCTCGCCGGTGTTCAGGGCCTGCGGGTCCTGGTAGGTGCCGCGGCTGGCGGTGGCCGAGGAGGACTCGGACTCGAAGAGGAACAGGTGCGGGTGGCGGGCGTGCAACTCGTCCACGGTGGCGGCGCTGTTGTAGTTCAGGCCCAGGCCGTCGAGCTTGGCCAGCAGCAGGTCGGCGGGGGAGCCGGCCGGCGGCAGCTGCTGGTACTTGTCGGAGCCGACCACCACCGGGCGGGTGGTGTCGTGGGCGCGGACGGCGGCGATCAGCCCGTCGGCCATGGCCAGCCCCGCGGTCTCGGTGGTGTCGGGCACCTCGTTGCCGATCGACCACATCAGCACGGCGGGGGAGTTGCGGGCCGCGCGGACCATCTCCGCAATGTCGCCGACGTGGTGCTCGTCGAAGAACCGGCCGTAGTCGTAGGCGCACTTGGCGGTGCGCCAGCAGTCGAACGCCTCGATCACCAGCAGCAGGCCGAGTTCCTCGCAGATCCGGATCAGCACCGGCGCGGGCGGGTTGTGGGCGGTGCGCACGGCGTTGGCGCCCATGGACTTCATCAGGGTCAACTGCCGCCGGATCGCGTCGTGGTGGACGGCGGCGCCCAGCGCGCCCTGGTCGTGGTGGAGGTTGACGCCCTTGAGCTTGGTGTGCACGCCGTTGACCGACAGGCCGCGATCGGGGTCGAGGGTGAAGTGGCGTACGCCGAAGGGGGTGGTGACGGTGTCCACCACCGCGTCCCCCACCAGGACCTCGGTCGTGAGGGTGTAGCGGTGCGCGGGCGTGTCCGGCGACCACAACTCGGGCTGGTCCAGCCGCAGTTCGGCGGTGACCGGCTGGGGCTGCGCGGAGGCGGCCAGCGGGAGGGGCGTCGCGGACCGTGCCACCTGGCGGCCGTGCCGGTCCCGTACGGTGCCGAGCACGGTGGCGGCGACCGCGCCGCCGGTGGTGTTGACCACCTCGACCCGGGCGTGCACGGCGGCGTGGGCGGTGCCGTGCGCCGGGTCGAGGGTGGTGGCGAGGCCGGGCGTGGTGATCTGGACGCCGTGCCGGGCGACGTGCACCGGGTCGGTGAGGACCAGCCGCACATGGCGGAAGATGCCGCTGCCGGAGTACCAGCGGCTGCTGGGCAGTTGGTTGCGGACGGTGACCGCGATGACGTTGGCGGTGCGGCCGTCGGTGTGCAGCAGGCCGGTGAGGTCGTAGGCGAACCCGGTGTAGCCGTAAGGGTGGTTGCCGAGCAGCGTGTCGTTGCAGTAGACGTCGCTGTCCATGTGGACGCCGTCGAACTCGATGCCCACGCGGCGGCCCGCGGCGGCCGCGGGCAGCGCGAACGCCGTGCGGTACCAGCCGAGTCCGCCGGGGAGGTAGCCGCCGCCGCTGGTGGTGTGGTGGTCGGTGGTCGGGGTCTGCTCGATGCTCCAGTCGTGCGGCACCCGCACCGCCCGCCACCCGGAGTCGTCGTACTGCGGCGTCGCGGCGTCCGCGTAGCCGCCGGCGGGGTCGGTGACGTCGCACAGGTCCACCAGGGCGAAGCGCCAGCCGTCGGCGAGTTCCACGGTCCTGGGCAGGGCGGCTTCGTCGGCGGCGCCTGCCAGGGCGGGCGGGACGGCGGCAGCGGCGGCGGACGCCCCGGCGGCCGGGTGTGACGTGTGGTCGGCCGCCATGGCGGGACCCCTCTCGTGGACGCGTGCGGCCGGCACCCGCCGGGAGGTGCCACACCTCACCAGGACTGAACAGAACCGACCACGAACCCACGGATTCTCCCACTGCCGGGCCGCCGCCGGTCAAGGGGCGTGCCGGCGATTTCCGGGCCGGGGAGCGCAGGTCGGACCCGGTGCGGCGGGTCTGCGACGGGTCTTTACATCGATGTAAGGAATCCGTCCGCACACCTCAAGATCGGACACCGCCCGGCTGCTCCCGGGCGACCCCCGCCACCCCCTCCCGCGTGTCGTCCGCGCCGCTCGACGGCGCCCTCAAACCTGCCGCCGGGTCAGGATTTCCCCTTGTCGGCGCGGTCGCACGCACGGTGGCGGCGGGACGCGAAACACGGCGGAAACCCGTCGAGTTCGAGGGATGGACATGACATGCGGGCTGTGCTGTCATCATCCTGCCCTCTTTACATCGTTGTAGGAATCTCCACGGCGGACCCTCCGCCACCCCCCGCTCCGGCCTGCCGCCGCACCGGCCGGAGCGCCTGCCCCTGCCATCCCGCTCCGCACCGGAGCGGTCCCGGGAGGAATAGATGACCCACAGGAACAACGACGTCCCGCCACCCGCGGCCGGAGCGGACGGCGTGCAGCCGGCCGCCGCGGCCGGGCCCGAGCCGGGGATGAGCCGGCGCGGCCTGATCCGCTGGACCGGAGCGGCCGGCGTCGTCGGGATCGGTGCGGCGAGCGCCGGCATGCTGCCGGGCGCGGTCAGCGCCGCGCAGGCCGCGCCCGCGCCCGCGGCGGCGGCCGCGGCCGCCGCCACGGCGGACAGCGGCGCGCACGGCTCGGCCGTGAGCACCGTGACCACCGTCTTCGACCCGATCCGCCCGCCGTCGGTGCCGCTGGCGGTGCGCTCGCCGTACCTGAGCGCCTGGCTGCCGGCGAGCAGCCCGGTCGGCACCTGGCCGACGTTCTGGACCGGCCGCACCATGGCGATGGTCGGCATCGCCCAGATCGACGGGGTGCCGTTCCTCTTCCTCGGCGCGCCCAACATCAGCGGGCAGGTGCTGCGCGGCATGGCGCAGCGCTCGCTGACCACCACCGCGACCCGCTCGGTGTTCCTCTTCGAGGCGGCCGGGGTGGAGCTGACGGTGACCTTCCTGTCCCCGGTGGAGCCCGGCGACCTGCGCCGCCAGTCGGTGCCGCTGACGTACGTCACCGCCGACGTGCGCAGCGCGGACGGCGCCGCCCACGACGTGAAGCTGTACTTCGACATCTCCGGGGAGTGGGCGCACAACGACTCCGGCACGAAGATCGGCTGGTCCGCGGAGCAGGTCGCCGGCGCCGGCGGCGGCTCGCTCACCTCGCTGTCCTTCAGCCCCGACGGCACCAAGTCGCTTGCGGAGAACGGCGACATGGCGACCTGGGGCACCGTGGTGTGGAGCGCCACCAACCGCGCCGGGCTGACCTGGCAGATCGGCGCCGACACCGCGGTGCGGCCGGCCGCGCTCACCGACGGCAAGCTCGACGGCTCCACCGACAGCCGCCAGCCGCGCGCGATCAACGACGCCTGGCCCGTCTTCGCCTTCCACTTCGACCTCGGCAGCGTGCACGGCGCCGCGCAGCACACGGTGCTGTCCCTCGGCCATGTGCGCGAGCCCGCGGTGAGCTACCTCGGCACGCCGCTGCCGCCGCTGTGGAAGTCGTACTGGTCCACCTGGCAGCAGATGGCGGCGTTCTTCCACGGCGACCTCACCACCGCCGCCGCCCGCACCGCCGCGCTGGACCGCAAGGTGCGGCAGGAGGCCACGGCGGCCGGCGGCGCGAAGTACGCGGCGCTGTGCGCGCTGGCGCTGCGGCAGGCGTACGGCGCCACCGAACTGGTCAGCAAGGACGGCAAGCCCTGGGCGCTGCTGAAGGAGATCTCCTCCGACGGCAACGTCTCCTCGATCGACGTCACCTACCCCACGGTCCCGGTCTTCGCCTGGGCCGACCCGGCCTATCTGGGACTGCTGCTGGCGCCGATGCTGGAGTACGCCGAGCACGGCGGCTGGCCCAAGGAGTTCGCCGAGCACGACATCGGCTCCTCCTATCCCAACGCCAGTGGCCACAACGACGGCAACGAGGAGGACATGCCCGTCGAGGAGTCGGCGAACATGCTGCTGATGTCGGCCGCGTACCTCAAGGGCGCCTCCGCCGCCGACGCGAAGTCCTTCGCCACCGGCCACTACGCGATCCTCAAGCAGTGGGCGGACTACCTCGTCGACAACGCCCTCGACCCCGGCTACCAGAACCAGACCGACGACTTCACCGGGTTCATCGGGCACAGCGCCAACCTCGCGCTGAAGGGCATCCTCGCGCTCGGCGCGATGAGTCAGGTGGCCGCCGCGGCCGGCAACGCCGCCGACCGCACCCGCTACCTCGGCGTCGCCAAGGACTACATCGGCCAGTGGGTCGGCAAGGCACAGGACACGGGCGGGGACACGAGCGGCAACTCCGGCGGGGACCACCTCAAGCTCGCCTACGACCAGCCGGGCACCTGGAGCCTGAAGTACAACGGCTACCCCGACGCGCTGCTGGGCCTGGGGCTGGTCCCGAAGTCGGTCGCCGCCGACGAGGCGGCCTGGTACCTCACCCAGGTCAACCAGCACGGCATCCCACTGGACAACCGGCACGCCTACACCAAGGCCGACTGGGAGATGTGGACCGCGGCCTGGCTGCGCGACCACCCGGTCAGCGGCTACCTCATCGACTCGCTCTACGAGTTCGTCCACACCACCCCGACCCGGGTGCCGTTCACCGACTGGTACGACACGGTCAACGACCGGCAGAGCGGCGGCTTCCAGGCCCGCCCGGTGGTCGGCGGCATCTTCGCCCTGCTGAGCGTGGCCCGATGAGCGCCGCACAGGCCCGCCGCCGGACCCGGACCCCGCGGCGGCGGCTGGCGGTGGTGGCCGCCGCGGCCACCGTGGCGACGGTGCTGACCGGCACCGGACAGGCGGCGTCCGCGCACAGCAGCGCCCGCCCCCACATCCCGACGGTCACCGCGGGCGACGCCCGCTTCGAGGTGCTCTCGCCCACCCTGATCCGCACCGAGTACGCCGGGGACGGCCAGTTCACCGACAGCCCGACCTTCAACGCGATCGGCCGGGACTCCTTCACCAGCACGCCCTACACCTCCTCCACCGCCGGCGGCTGGCTCACCGTCAAGACCAGCAAGGTGACGCTGCGCTACAAGCTGGACTCCGGCGCCTTCACCGCGCAGAACCTGACGGTGCAGCAGAACGCCGGCAGCGCCGCGGTCACCGCCGCCCCGTGGAACGGCCTGACCTGCGCCGTCGGCGAGCTGTGCGAGGCGGAGAGCCTCACCGCCTCCGGCGTGGGCACCGCGAGCGACCACACCGGGGCCACCGGCACCGGCTTCCTCGCCGGCTTCGAGGCCACCGGCAACGCGGTCACCGCCGACGTGGACGCCACCTCGGCGGGCAGCTACGAGTTCGACGCCCGCTACGCCAACGCCGTCGGCGGCGACGGCAAGGACGTCACCCGCACCCTGTCGGTCTCGGTGGACGGGGGCGCCGCGAAGACCGTCAGCATGCCGGTCACCGCCGACTGGGACACCTGGGCCGTCGCCAAGGTGCCGCTGACGCTGACCGCCGGGCACCACACGGTCACCCTGGCGCACACCGCGGCCGACACCGGCCACGTCAACCTCGACAGCATCGCGGTCGTCACGCCCGGCGCGTCCTACCCCCAGGCGTCGACCACCGCGATCCTCGACTGCCCCTTCGGCACCAGCTGCGAGTCCGAGGCGGGCCGCGCCACCGGCAACGCGAAGACCGCCACCGACCACAAGGGCTACTCCGGCGCCGGCTTCGTCGCGGAACTCAACCAGGGCACGTCCCTGACCCACCGGATCGTCGGGGTGCCCGCCGACGGCACCTACCTGCTGCGGCTGCGCTACGCCAACGGCACCGGCGGCGACGGCCTGCACCAGACCCGCACCATGACGGTCACGGCCGGCGGCGCCACCAGCACCCTCAGCCTGCCGGCCACCACCGACTGGGACACCTGGAGCACCGCGTCGGTCCCCGTCGCGCTGAGCGCGGGCACCGACACGATCACCCTCGGCTGCCCCGACGCGACCAGCTGCCACGTCAACGCCGACACCGTCTCCGTCGCCGACCAGAGCGCGGCCGCCCCGCAGCCGCACATCTCCCTGGGCGGCTACCGCCGCGGCCTGGACGGCGTCAACGGCGACAACGGCGACCCGGCCACCACACCCGGCCTGCTCTACCGGGACGGCTGGTACCTCCTCGACGACACCACCTCGGCGCTGTACTCCACCGCCACCGGCACCACCTCGCCGCGCCCCGGCCACAACGGCACGCCCTACCAGGACGGCTACCTCTTCGGCTACGGGCACGACTACCAGCAGGCGCTGGGGGACCTGGCCACGCTCACCGGCCCCTCCGAACTGCTGCCCGAGTGGGCCTACGGCGTCTGGTACTCCGAGTACCTCGACCGCACCGCGGCCGACTACGAGAACACCGTCCTGCCCGACTTCCGGTCCGAGAACGTGCCGCTGGACGTGCTGGTCACCGACACCGACTTCAAGTCGCCCGCCACCTGGGACGGCTGGGAGATGGACCCGTCGAAGTTCCCCGACGAGAAGGCGTTCTTCGACTGGGCGCAGAGCCAGGGCCTGCACAACACCCTGAACATCCACCCGAGCATCATCAGCACCGACCCGCAGTTCGCGCAGGCCGAGGCCACCGCGAAGAACAAGCTCGCCAAGGCCGGCTGCGACGGCGACGTGTGCACGTACACCTTCGACTTCGGCGACCCCGACCAGCTGAAGGCGTACCTGGACCTGCACCAGACGATGGAGAGCGACGGCGCCGACTTCTGGTGGCTCGACTGGTGCTGCGACAACTCGCAGTCCACGCTGGCCGGCGTCACCCCCGACGCCTGGATCAACCAGCAGTACGCCACCGACGCCGACAAGACCGTCGGCCGCGGGTTCGTGCTCTCCCGGGCCTTCGGGTCGCTCCAGTCCGGCGGCTACAGCAGCCCGACCGGCCTGCCGACCGGGCCCTGGGCGGACAAGCGCACCACCGTCCACTTCACCGGTGACACCTCCTCCAGCTGGGGCACCCTGAAGTACGAGGTCGGCTACACCCCGGGCGAGTCCGCGGCCACCGGGCTGTCCGCGGTCAGCCACGACATCGGCGGCTTCAACGACACCACCGGCCTGAAGGGCGCCGAGACGTACACCGACGGCGGCACGCAGAAGAGCACCACCAAGCTGCCCGACGACCTGTACGCGCGCTGGGTCCAGCTCGGCACCTTCCAGCCGATCGACCGGCTGCACGGCAACCACAGCGACCGGCTGCCCTGGCAGTACGGCACCGCGGCCCGCACCAGCGCCGACAAGTTCCTCAACCTGCGCGAGGACCTGCTGCCGTACACCTACACCCTTGCCCAGCAGGCCAACGCCACCGGCATCCCGGTGGTGCGGCCGATGTACCTCCAGTACCCGGAGGAGGACAGCGCCTACACCACGGCCGACAGCGAGTACATGTACGGCTCCGACGTGCTGGTCGCGCCCGTCACCACGCCCGGCACCACCGCCACCACCTCGGTGTGGCTGCCGCCGGGCACCACCTGGACCGACTACTTCACCGGGAAGACCTACCCCGGCGGCACCACGCAGACCGTCACCACCGGGCTCGACACGATGCCGGTGTTCGTCAAGGCCGGCGCGGTCGTGCCCACCAGGACCGACCACGTCGCCGACGACGCGAACAACCCGCTGAAGAAGGTCACGCTCACCGTCACCACCGGCGCCTCCGGCGCGTTCACCCTCTACGAGGACGACGGCACCTCCGCGGTGCCGGCCCGCTCGGCGACCACCGCCGTGCACTACACCGAGAGCAAGGGCGCCCACACCCTGCGGATCGGCGCCGCCCGCGGCAGCTTCCACGGCCAGGTCACCAGCCGGCAGTGGACGGTCGCCTTCCGCGGGGTCGACACCGCGAGCGCGGTCTCCGCGTCCGGCACCCGGCTGCCCAGGACCGCCTGGCACCTCGATGCGGCCAGCCACACCCTGACCGTCACGCTCCCGGCCCGCAGCGTCCGCAACGGCACCACCGTCACCTTCCACTAGGCAACGCCCCACCAGGAAGCAGGAAGCGAAAAGGCCCCGGGGCGGGGTCCGGCAGCCGGCCGGACCCCGCCCCGGGGTTTCCTCGCGTGTGCGGGTGCGCGCGAGTCAGGCGCCCCAGCCCGCCTGGGTGCCGCCCACCCGCTCCGCGACGATCCGCTCGGCGTAACCGGACCGCGCGTACGCGGCCATCGGGTCCGGGTCGAGCCCGCCCTCCTCGCGCAACTCCGCCAGCAGCGGCCGCACATCGGTGTTGAAGGCGTCCATCAGCACCCCGTTGGCGCCCAGCACGTCTCCGGCCGCCTGCGCCGCGGCCAGCGCCTCGGTGTCCACCAGCAGCGCCTTCGCGGTGGCCTCCTGGACGTTCATCACCGAGCGGATCTGGCCGGGGATCTTCGGCTCGATGTTGTGGCACTGGTCGAGCATGAAGGCGATCTGGGAGTTAGCCGCCAGCCCGCCCGCCCGCGCGACCTCGAAGAGGATGCGGAAGAGCTGGAAGGGGTCGGCGGCGCCCACCATCAGGTCGTCGTCGGCGTAGAAGCGCGAGTTGAAGTCGAACGCGCCGAGCTTCTGCTCGCGCAGCAGGAACGCCACGATGAACTCGATGTTGGTGCCCGGCGCGTGGTGCCCGGTGTCCACGCACACCCGGGCCCGCTCGCCCAGCCGCAGGCAGTGCGCGTAGGCGGTGCCCCAGTCCGGCACGTCGGTGGTGTAGAAGGCCGGCTCGAACAGCTTGTACTCCAGGATCAGCCGCTGGTCGCCCGACAGCCGCTCGTACACCGCCGACAGCGCCTCGGCCAGCCGGTCCTGGCGGGCACGGATGTCGTCCTGGCCGGGGTAGTTGGTGCCGTCGGAGAACCACAGCTTCAGGTCCCGCGAGCCGGTCAGGTCCATCACGTCCACGCACGCGAACAGATGGTCCAGCGCCTTGCGGCGGACGGCCGGGTCGGGGTTGGTGACGCTGCCGAGCTTGTAGTCGTCGTCCTGGAAGACGTTCGCGTTCACCGTTCCCAGCGCGATCCCGGCGTCGGCGGCGGCCCGGCCCAGCGCCGCGTAGTCCGCGACCTGGTCCCAGGGGATGTGCAGGGCGACGCTCGGCGCGACCCCGGTGAAGCGGTGCACCTGGGCGGCGTCGGCGACCTTCTCGAACGGGTCCCGGGGCACGCCCTGCTGGGCGAAGACCTTGAACCTGGTGCCGGAGTTGCCGAACGCCCACGACGGCAACTCGATGCGCTGCGCGCGCAGAACGTTCTTGGCTGCCTCACGACCGGCCATGGGCGGACCTGCTTTCCGTTGCGGGGAATTGCTGACGATGCGTCACTCGGGTCACAGCGCGACCTCCACCAGGTCCACGCCCAGCAGGTCGGCGGTCGCCCGCAGTTGCGGCCGCAGGTCGCCGACGCCCAGCGCCCAGTGGTGCGAGATGCCGGTGGAACTCCACGCGTCCGTCCACTCGCCCGGGTCGCAGCCGAAGTCGACCCGCGAGGTGGTGTTGCCGATCTCCAGCAGCGGGCCGGGCACCACCTGCCCGGTGGACGCCACGAACCGGAACGCGCCGTCGCGCTGCTGCGCGATGCCGAACGCGGTGACCGGCCCGTGCGCCACGTCGAACTCCACCGACACCCCCCAGCCGCGCTTGCCGTGGTAGACGCCCAGGCCGCGCAGCAGCGGGCGGCGCCTGCTGATCGTCAGGTGGGCCGGGCCGTCATGGCCCATCTCCACCACGTTGTCGCGGAAGTTCAGCGCCTGGAGCTCGGTGAACGAGCCGCCGCCGCCGAGCCGGTCCACCACCAGCATCGCCAGCGACGTACGCAGCTCGTACTCGCCGGTGGCGGGCAGCCCGCGCGCGGTCAGCAGCGACGCGCCCAGGATCATGCCCGCGCCCAGCCGCTCGTGCTGCTCGCCCTCAAGTCCGCGGTGGTAGTAGGCGAGGCTGTCCAGCGCGAAGTCGGCTGCCAGCCGGTCCAGGCCCACCGACACCTTCGCCGCCCAGCGGAAGTCCTCCTCCTGGACGCTGGGGTCGATGTCGAAGACCTCCCGGGCCAGCGCGATCCGCTCGTCCACCTGCGCGTCGGTGACCTCGGCGACCCGCACCCGCAGGTCGTCGAACTCCAGCACCTCCATGTGGCCGCCGAAGTTCGCCGGGACCAGCGTGAGGTCCGTCGACACGTCCAGCATCCCCGGGTACAGGTGCCCCATCAGGCCGTGCCGGCCGTGCCGCAGCGCGCCGCGCACCCCGGCCGCCTCGATCCACCGGCCGATCCGCGCCCAGGCCCGCTCGTCCTCCAGATAGCCCGACACCGACCGGAAGTCGATGCCGCAGCGCAGGAAGGCGTTGGCCATCTCCGGCAGCGGGCAGGCACCGCAGTACGCCAGCCACTGCCCGGTGTCGAAGGACGCGTGGTCCATCGCCTCGGTGGGCTGGAGGTTGATCAGCAGTACCGGCGCACCGCTGCGCTGCGCGATCGGCACCAGCATCGAGGCGGTCATGTAGGTGGTGAGGAAGCCGACGATGATGTCGCAGCCGGCCACCCGCAGCGTCTCGGCGGCACGCGCCGCGTCCTGCGCGTCGGAGACGAACCCGGCGTCCACCACGTCGGCCTCCAGCGCCCCCAGCCGCTGCGCGACGCGGTCCGCGGACCGCCGCAGCTGCGGGAGCAGGTCGGGGAACTGCGGCCAGTAGGCGCCGAGCCCGCCGGCCACCAGGCCCACCGTGGTCCGGCGGGCGGCCACCCGCGGCAGCCCCTCGGGCAGCGGGGCGCGCTCAGCGCCCGACGTCGTGGTCATCGGGTCCTCCTTCGTGGGCGCGCAGTTGGTCGTCGAGGTGGAAGACCGGCCGCAGCAGCAGGAACCCCTCGTCGGGGGCGCGGCCGTCCAGGCCGGTGAAGAAGGGCGCCATCTCGGCCTGCCAGCGGGCGTTGACGTCGGTGCGGGCCATCGCGGCCTGGGCGGCGGCGAGGTCGTCGGCCTCGACGTAGCCGACGAGCAGCCCGTCGTCGGCGGCGAAGATCGAGTAGTTGTGCCAGCCGGCCGCGGCCAGCGCGCGGAGCATGTCCGGCCACACGTGCGCGTGCCGCTCGCGGTACTCCTCGAGGCGGTCGGGCCGGACCCGGAGCAGGAAGCAGTAGCGGTTCATCCGTTCGTCGTTCCCCAAGGGCTCGCCGGGCGCCGCCGGCGCCCGGGTGCCACCGGCGCCGGCCGGCCCCGCGGGAGGGACCGGCCGGCGCCGCGCGGCGTTTTTCAGAAGTCGAACTTGTCGACGTTGGTGGAGTCGAAGACGGTCGGCGGGCCGAGCACCACCGACGGGCTGCTGCTGCCGGAGGCGCCGATCACCGTGTAGCTGCCCAGCGTGCCGGCCTTGAAGGAGGACCCGGCCTGGAGGCTGGCGCTGCCGGACGCGAGCGACGCGGCCGCATAGCCGGCCAGGTAGCCGAGCTTGTTCGGGTCCCACAGCTCGAAGGACTTCACGGTGCCGTCCTTGACGTAGGACTTCATCTGCGAGGGCAGCCCGAGCCCGGTGAGCGTGACCTTCTTCGCCACGTCCTTGTGGTTGGACAGGTACTGCGCCGCCGTCGAGATGCCCACGGTGGTCGGCGAGATGATGCCCTTGAGGTTCGGGTACGCCGACAGCAGGCCCTGGAGCACCGTCAGGGAGGTGGCCGGGTCGTCGTTGCCGTAGACGGTGCTGACCAGCTTCATGTTCGGGTACTTGGCCAGCTGCTGCTTCATGTACTTGATCCAGGCGTTCTGGTTGGTCGCGCTGGCCGCCGCCGACAGGATCGCGACCTGGCCGCTGCTGCCGATCTGCTTGGCCAGCAGGTCCACCTCGGAGGTGCCGATGACCTTGGTGTCGGCCTGGTTGATGAACAGGTGGTTCGGGCTGGTGCCGCAGGAGATGTCGGAGTCGAACGAGACGATCTTTATCCCGGCGGCCGCGGCCTGGTTCAGCGACGGGCACAGCGCGGACGGGTCGTTGCCCGCGATCACGATGGCGTCGGCGTGCTTCTGGATCGCGGTCTGGATCGACGGGATCTGCGCGGCCGCGGTGTCGGCGGTGCCGGAGCTGACCACCACCTTGCCGCCCAGCTCCTCCAGCGCCTTCTTGCCGCCCTGGTCGGCCAGCACCTCGTACGGGTTCTGGGTGTCCTTCGGGATGAAGTAGACCGTCAGGCCCTTCTTGACCCCGGTCGCGGTCGGCTTGCCGGTCGGGTCGGCGCCGGCGTTGGAGGAGGAGCCGCACGCCGCGAGCATCAGGCCGGCCACGGTAAGGGAAAGGAGTGCGGTCGCCCTGCGGCGTGCCGTTCTGCTAAGGGTCACGTGACTGTCTTTCTTCGAAGGGCTGGACGAGGGACGGTGGAGCAAAGCGGCTTGACGAAAAACGTGACGAAAAACGTGACGAAAAACGTGACGAAGAAGGGGCCGGGCGCCGGGAGGTGCGAAGCCGCGCCCGGCCGGGCGTCAGGCGGCCGGCAGCGGGCCGCGCCGCGCGCGGGCCCTGGCCCGCCGCAGCAACTCCCCGCCGTTCGGCACGATCACGCTGACCAGCAGCAGCGCACCGGTGACGATGTTCTGCACCTCGGGCTGGACGCCCATCTGCGTCAGCGCCTGCTGGAGGCACCCGACGATGGCCACCGCCAGCACCACGCCGATCACGGTGCCCCGGCCGCCGAAGATCGACACCCCGCCGAGCAGCACGATGGCCACCACGTTGAGTTCGAGGCCGGTGCCCGCGTCGTAGCTGACCGAGGAGTTCTTCAGGGTGAACAGGATGCCGGCGAGCGCGCAGAACAGCCCGGAGACCACGTAGAGCCCGAACTTGATCCGGTCCACCCGCACCCCCGAGAAGCGGGCCGCCTCCGGTTGCAGGCCGATCGCCACGATGGAGCGGCCCAGCGACGTGGCGTGCAGCACCACCCCGAAGAGCACCGCCAGCACCAGGAAGATCAGCGCCGACCAGGCGATCTTCGTCCCCTGCACCGGCATGACGCCGATCTTGGTGAGCGAGATCGGGAAGCCGGTGATGGTCCGCGGCGCCAGCACGATCTCGGACAGGCCGCGGAAGAGCGTCAGGGTGCCGATGGTCACCGCGATCGACGGCAGCCCCATCTTCGCGACCAGCAGGCCGTTGAGCGCACCGCCGGCCGCGCCGACCGCCAGCGCCGCGGCCATCGCCGCCCACACCGACCAGCCGTCGTGGAAGAGCGAGCCCATCACGGTGCCGGACAGCCCCAGCATCGAGGCCACCGACAGGTCGATCTCACCGGTCATCACGATCAGGGTGAGCGGCAGCGCCATGATGGCGATCTCGCCCATGTTCAGGCTGATGTAGAAGAAGTTGGTGCCGTCCAGGAAGTCCGAGGAGTGCGCGGCGCCGAAGATCACCACGGCGATCAGCACGAACACCAGCGCGGTCTCCCAGCGCACCAGCGAGCGCCACAGCGGCTGCCCGCCGTCGTCGACACCCCGGTAGGAGGCGGCCGGCGGCTTGGCGGTGGTCAGGTCAGGCGTCACGGTGTGCTCCCTGTGCGGACTGGAGGCTGCGGGCCACCCGCAGGCCCAGCCAGCGGTCGAAGGCGATGGCCGCCAGCAGCAGGCCGCCGGCGATCGCCTCGTTCCAGAAGGACGAGATCTTCGCGGCGACCAGCGCCTGGTTGATCGTGTTGAGCAGCAGCGCGCCCAGGGCGGCGCCCAGCACGGTGCCGCTGCCGCCGAAGATGGCCACCCCGCCGACGACGACCGCGGAGACCACGGTCAGCTCGTAGCCGTTGCCGCCGGTGACGTCGATCTGGGCGTGCAGCGCGAGGAACAGCGAGCCGGCCAGGCCCGCGAGCGCGCCGCTGATCACGAAGGCGCCGAAGACCCGCCGCCCGGCGGGGATGCCGGCCAGCGCGGCCGCCTCCGGGTTGGAGCCGATCGCGTACAGGTCGCGGCTGGCCCGGAAGGAGCGCATCGCGTAGCTGACCACCGCGACCACCACCGCCACGATGATCGCCAGCCACGGCACCCCGAGGAAGGTGCGGTACCCCACTTCCGTGAAGGACTTGGGGATGGCCGCCGGGTCGATGGTCTTGCCGTCGACGATCACCCCGTCCACCCCGCGCACGATGTAGAGCATCGCCAGGGTCACCACCAGGCTCGGCACCCGCGTCACGACCGTGATCACGCCGTTGATCGAGCCGACCAGCGCGCCCACCGCGATGCCCAGCACATAGCCGAGCAGCACCGGGAAGCCGGCGTGGTGCTTGAAGACGTCCCCGACGACGTAGGCGGACAGGCCGACCACCGAGCCGACCGACAGGTCCACGTTGCGGGTGACGATCACCATCGTCTCGCCGACGCCGAGCAGCGCGATCAGCGAGGCGCCGGTGAGCAGCTGCTGCACGCTGTGCGCATTGGCGAAAGCGTGGTTGCTGATCGTGGTGACCACGAAGACCAGCACGATCGCGACGCCGATGCCCAGTTCGCGGGCCCGCAGCAGCGCCGCGCCGCGTGCGAAGCGCTGGGTGCCCTGGGCCGGGGCGGGTGCGGTGAGCTGTGCGGTCATGAGGCCACCGCCGCGTAACCGGTGGCGGCGCGCATGATCGAGTCCTCGTCGGCCTCGTCGCGGGCGAGCTCCGCGGTGATCCGGCCCTCGTGCAGGACCAGCACCCGGTCGGCCATGCCCAGCACCTCGGGCAGTTCGGAGGAGATCATCAGCACCGCCATCCCGTCGGCGACCAGGCCGTCGAGGATGCGGTGCACCTCGGCCTTGGTCCCGACGTCGATACCTCGGGTCGGTTCGTCGATGATCAGCAGCGAGGGGTCCCGGGCGAGCCACTTGCCCAGCACCACCTTCTGCTGATTGCCGCCCGACAGGGTGGAGACCGGGTTCTTCATCCGGCCGAACTTCAACTGGAGCCGCTCCGCCCAGGTCAGCGCCAGCTCGCGTTCCGAGCCGCGGCGTATCAGGCCGAGCCGGCCCAGCCGCGCCAGCGAGGCCAGCGCCACGTTGCGGTCGATGCCCATGTCCATCACCAGGCCCTGCTGGCGGCGGTCCTCCGGGACGAGCGCCACGCCGGCGGCCATCGCGTCGGCCGGCACACCGTTGCGCAGCCGCCGGCCGCCCACCGTGACGGTGCCCGACGTCCGGCGGTCGATGCCGAAGACGGCCCGGGCGACCTCGCTGCGCCCGGCGCCGACCAGCCCGGCCAGGCCGACGATCTCGCCGCGGCGCACGGTGAAGCTGACGTCGTGGAAGACGCCCTCGCGGGTGAGGTGCTCGACCTCCAGCACCGTCTCACCGGGGGAGGTCTGGGTCTTCGGGAAGAGCGCGCCCAGCTCGCGGCCGACCATCGACCGGATGATGGAGTCGGCGGTCACCTCCTCGATGGGCGCGGTGCTCACGAACTTCCCGTCGCGCATGATGGTCACGCGCTGGCAGCTGGCCAGCACCTCTTCGATGCGGTGCGAGATGAACAGCACCGCGGCGCCCTGCTCGCGCAGCGTGCGCATCACCTCGAAGAGCCGCTCGACCTCCACCGTGGTCAGCGCGGCGGTCGGCTCGTCCATCACCAGCACCTTGGCGTCCAGCGACAGCGCCTTGGCGATCTCGACGATCTGCTGGTCGGCGACGGACAGGCCGCGGGCCTGCCGCTGCGGGTCCAGTTGGACGCCCAGCCGCTCGAATACCTCCGTCGCCGCCCGGTTCATCGCGGTGCGGTCGATCCGGCGGCCGGCGCGCAGCGGCTGACGGCCCATGAAGATGTTCTCCGCGACGGTCAGGTCGGGGAAGAGGGTGGGCTCCTGGTAGATGATCGACACGCCGGCGGCGCGGGAGGCCGCGGGGCCGGAGAACACCACCGGGGTGCCGTCGACCGCGAGCCGGCCGCTGTCGGGCTGGTGCACGCCGGCGAGGATCTTCACGAGCGTGGACTTGCCCGCGCCGTTCTCGCCCAACAGGGCGTGTGCCTCGCCTGGGTAGAGGGTGACCGACCCGTCCTCAAGCGCGCGCACCGCGCCGAAGCGCTTGGTGGCCTGCTCGAGGACCAGGAGCGGGTCCTTGCCTACGGGATCTTTCATCGCGCCAGGTCCTCGTCTTGGTGTGGTGCTCGGTGGCGGGTTCGCCACATGTGGGCCCACTCCCTCCCCGGAACGCGGTCCGGGACTCGTCGTGCCCTCCGTCCGAACGTCGGGCCACCGGTGAATTGGAACGTTTCACAAGGGTGAACGACGCGAGACTATGTCCTGTGTCACGTGACGTCTAGGGTCGCGCACGAAATATTCGCGGCTACGGAAGAGTGCTGGTGGGCGCGTCGCGCCGCAAGGGCTTTCGGGTGGGCCCGGGGTGGCGGCGCCCGGGGCCTTCCGGGCGCCGCGGCGGCTGGATGCGGCCCGGCGGCCGGTATCTTCCCCGAATCGTGCCGTTACGCCCCATTGCGGAGCCCGTCCGCCACCGTTATTCTGTGCCCGTCTGAAACGACTCAGCCCACCAAGCCCGGTGCCCGGCAGGCGAGTTGCCAGCGCCTTCCCACATGCTGGCACCCGGCCGGGTGTCGGAAGCACGCGAGGCGTCCCGCCATCGGGTGCAGCGCGTGGCGGTGTCATCCTTGGCCGGTGTTCTCATCCGATCACGCGGGCGCCGTGTTCTTCGATGTCGATGGCACCCTCGTCCCAGGCACCAGTTCGTCGGTCTTTCTGGCTGGCTTCCTCGGCCATCGGGACGAGTTGGCCAAGGCCGAGGACGCCTACGCCTCCGGTGGCCTGGACAATCGACAGGTCTCCGTGCTGGATGCCGAGCGTGGCGTTCAACGCATCGGCGCGAGCACGTGCGGCGGCGACTGTCACGGTGGACGACGACCTACGGGGCGTGCTCCCCGCCCTGAGCCGCTTGGTCACAGCCACTCGCTGACGGCCACGACGAGAACGGCCGCCGTACGCCATGGCCCCCACCCCCTACGGCGCCGGAACGTCGGTGCCGGTGACGCGCTCGCGCTTCTTGGTTCTCGCCGCGGCCGCCGCACGGTCGGCGGGTGCGGGCGCCTGCCGCTCCGGCACTGCAAGTCCTTCCCGGGGCGGCATCAGGTCCGGGCGGATGCGGCACCGTGTGCGTGGGGAACGTGTAGTCGCTCTTGAGGGAAAGCATGGAGGAGTCCGATTTCAGGTGATCTATGGAACCGTCAGGGTCTCATCCTCTTCCGGGGACGTTTCGTTGGAGGTGCCCCGGGAGTTCTACAACTACCGGGCTTCTGGTGAGGTGTGGTTCTCCCGCAGGGCGGAGGGCGGCGTGCACTGGGGTTTCGGGAAGATCGAAGCCACCTCCGACATCTACGTCCGAGCCTCGAACGGCGAGATCTGGGCGGGGCATCCCGAAGGTGAACCCGTGTTCGTCAATTCCTCCCTGTCAAGGTTTTCGGCGTCGGTCCGCCGTATGGTCCTGCGATGGCCGTACTACTCCGAGGACTCCGACTACGGTGACTGGGAGGCGGCTGCGCAGTCTTTGCAGGAGGATCTGCGGGCCATCGACCCGGAATCCATCGAGAGGGACGGCTACTGGGCGGAGTTCGTCTCGGCCGTTGAGATGGGAGATTTTTGAACCGTGAAGCGCGCTCGAACCGGGCGGGGGAGCACGGTGTTGCCGGCGGCGAGGCGCACTGCGGCCATGAACTGCGCGCGACGGCACGGGGGTTGGGGGCGGCGGCCACGTGGTCGGGGTGCCGCGCGTATCGGGCAGGTCGGCGCGGAGCGGCGGGGCTCAGGGGGCGAGGTGGGTGCGGGTCCAGGTGAGGAGGGCGGGGGCGGCGGCCTCGATCATGGTGAGGACCGTGGTGAAGCCGTCGGGGCCGCCGTAGTAGGGGTCGGGCACGTCGAGGTGCGGGCCGCCGGCCGGGGCGGCCGGGTCGAAGGAGCGGAAGAGCCGGACCCGGGCGGGGTCGGGCACCAGCGTGCGCAGCGCCCGTTCGTGGCCGCGGTCCATCGCGAGGAAGAGGTCGGCGTCCAGATGCTCCGGGCCGACCTGCGCGGCGACATGGTCGACAGGGTAGCCGTGCTGCTCCAGCACCCGCGCGGAGCGCGGGTCCATCGGCTTCCCGACGTGCCAGGGCCCGATGCCCGCGCTCGTCACGCGCACCCGGTCGGACAGGCCGGCCCGGCGCAGGTGCTCCGCCACCACCAGCGCGGCGGACGGCGACCGGCAGATGTTCCCGCTGCATACGAAGCACAGATGCACGGGCGCCAGGCTACGGGCCTGCTTCAGCACAGCGTCACCTCCACGGTGGCACCGTAGGCGTGGTGCGTGGCGGCCTCGATCCGGGTGCCGCCGCGGGTACGGGTGACGCGCACCCCGTCCGCGCCGCCGGCCGGCCGCAGCTTCCGCCCGCGCAGCAGCACCGTGACGGACTCCCGCGCCGTGGTCGGGTCGGCCACCGCGACCGTCGTACGGCCGTCGCGGTGCTCCCGCACCAGCACCGACGCCGGACCGTCGACCTCCAGCGGCCCGGCGCGGTGCGGCCCGGGACCGAACGCGTTGGCGGCCGTGATACCGAGCCCGGTGTGCCGGACGGCCTGCACGGCGGGGGAGTTGGCGAGCACCGACAGCGGCCCGGACCGCCCGTACCCGCGCAGCGCCTGCTCGCTCGCGCCCGGCACCAGCGCGTACGCGAAACAGGCCGGCGCGGCGCCGGCCTCCTGCGCGCAGCCGACCGAGAAGACCTGCTTGGTGACCGCGGTGTCGGGGTTGGCGGTACGGATCGCCCGCCGGCTGCGGGTGACGGTCGCAAGGCCCACCCGCACCAGCGGCGCCCGCCCGGGTCCGGGCAGCAGGACGTAGCCGACGGCGGTGCCCTGCCCGCCGTCGGCGTAGCGCAGCCAGGCCAGTTCGCCGCTGCCGGGCCCGGTGAACGCGCGGCCGTCCCGCAGTTGCCCGGTGACGGCGACCGGGTCCCCGGGGGCCGCGACGCGCGTGTCGAAGGTGGTGGTCACCGCCCGGCCCGCGTCGTCGCCGACGCCCGCGGCGAGCACCACCACCTCGTCGTCGAAGAAGTACCAGGACTTGGTGGCGCGCGCGTTCGCGTAGGCGACGAAGTCCGCGGGGAGCAGGCCGGTGCGGGCCGCGGCATAGGACGCGTCATCGGACAGCACCAGCCCGCAGGTGCCGTACGGGCCCGAACGGGCGCCCCCGGAGTGGGAGTTGGTGGACAGCGGGAAGTAGACGTAGGTGTTCTGCGCCTCCGACGAGGAGGTGAACCCGGCCGCGGGGTTGTCGTACCAGGCGGTGCCGTACAGCTCCGGCACGCTTCGCCGGGTCTGGACCGGCGCGGTCACCCCGCCCAGCGCGTAGGGCGACACGGTCGTGAAGTGGTCGACGCCGTACGCCTGCGTCTGGTCCTGGCCGGACAGGTAGAGGTAGTGCGCGCCCGCGCCCTGGAACCAGGGCAGGAGGTTCTCGCCGTTCATGTACTCGTAGCCGCTGATCCGGGTGGAGCTGCGGGCGAGGGTGAACGCCCAGCCGGGGCGGCGGTGCACCACGCGGTCCATCGCGTTGAACGCGGTGTGCTGGGCGGGCGCGTTGAGGTCGGCGGCGGGCACGGAGGGGTCGGCGAGGAGGTCGGCGTAGCGGGCGGTGCTCACCGGGGAGACGAACGACGCCGGGTCCACCGGTGCCCGCGACTCGCGCCGGACGAACTTCGCGTACCCGGCGAGCGCGGTCGCCCGGGCGCCGGTGGTGTACGCCGCCAGGTCCACCACGGACTCCACGACGGTGCCCACGTCCGCGTAGCCGGTGGTGGGGCGGGAGACCGCGCGGCCCTTGACCGCCTCCGTCATCCACCCCTCGAAGATCAGCGGCGCGAAGCTGTCCGCCACCCAGCCGGCGGCGGTGCCCGCCGGGTCGGTGCCGGCCAGGTAGCCGGTGCCGTCCAGCAGTTTGACGGTCTGCACGATCCGGCTGAGCAGCCCGGTGCCGTAGGAGCCGGTGTAGGCGACCGACGCGTGCTGGAGGTAGGAGCCGTCGGCGTAGAACCCGTCGGTGACGTGGTGCCGCAGCGCGTACGGGTCGATGGGCGCGAGCACCGTGGCCTGGTCCGCGACGGCCTTGGTGATGCGGGCGTCGTCGCCGGTCAGGGCGCCCTGCATGATGCGGTCGGTGGTGATGTCGGCGAGGTTGGCGCCGGTGTGGAAGCGGGAGTCGAGGTCGACGTCGCCGTCCTTGCCGTTGCGCAGGTAGCCGTCCATGGCGGCGACGTAGGCCGCGGTCAGATCGGGGTGGGAGGCGGCGACGGTCTCCTGGAGCAGGATCAGGGTCTTGGTGGCGTACTGCGGGATCGCGATCTCCCAGTTGAACCAGTTGCCGTAGTAGCCGGCCTGCTGGTCGCCGAAGCAGCGGTCGTAGAGCCACTGGAGCCCGTCGGCGGCGCGCTGCTGGACGGCGGTGGCGCCGGTGAGGTCGGCGGCGCCGGACGGGACGCGGGTGGCGAGCGCGATCTCGTACAGGTACTGGTAGGCGGCGGTCAGCGCGGTGTCGCTGCTGCCGAGGGTGAGGCCGGCGAACAGCTCGCCGCTGCCGGCCGCGTCCATCGCGGCCAGCCGGGTGCGGGCGGTGGCGGCGATCGCGGCGAGCTTGGCGGCGACCTCCGGGCGGGCGTTGGAGGCGGCGGTGCCCGCGAAGACGTCGACGGTGTTGGACAGTACGGTGGCGCGGTCGGCGGGAGTGCCGGGGGCGCCCCGGGGCGCGGGGGCGGTGCCGGCCGTGCCGGCCGTGGTGGCCGTCGTGTCGGCCGTGGTGGCCGACGCCCGGTCCGGCGCCGCGGCGAGCACGGCGGTCGCGGGCACCGCGGCGATCAGGGCGCGGCGGGAGATCTGCACGGCGGGGCCTCCAGGGGTGGGCGGAAGCGGTGCTTGCGGCCTGGCCGTATTGAAGCAACGCTTCCGCCGCGCGTCAGCACTTCTCACACGGCCGCCGGGCGCGTGGGGCCTTTGTCCGGCCGGAACCGCGTCAGGCGTCAGGCGTCAGGCGTCCGCCGGCGTGAAGCGGTTCAGGCCGACCGCCGCCAGCAGCCGCAGTTTCTCCGCGCCCTCGCTGCGGGGCGGCGCGGTGAGCACCAGCAGGGTCTGCGACTGGTCGTCGGTGAACAGCGCCTGGCAGTCCACCTCGATCGCCCCGATCTCCGGGTGCAGCAGCGTCTTGTGGTCCTCGAAGCGCTGCGCGACCTCGTGCCGGTCCCACAGCTCGGCGAACTCCGCGCTGGCCCGGTGCAGGGCGCGCGCCAACTCGCCCGCCCGCGAGTCCGGTCCGCGCAGCCCGTACGCGACCCGCAGGCCCGCGACCTGGGCGCGGCCGTGCCGGGTGTGGTCGTCGGCCGGGTAGGAGGAGCGGGCCGCCGGGTCGGTGAACCAGCGGTAGACCGCGCTGCGCGCGAGCCCGGTGTACCCCGAGGCGTCGCCGAACAGCGCGGCGGCCATCCGGTTCTGCACCAGCGTCTCGCCGAGGTCGGTCAGGATGAGCGCGGGCGTGTCGTCGAGCCGGTCCAGCACCCGCAGCAGCGCCGGGGCGACGTGCGGCACCGCGGACAGCGACACCGGCGCGTTGTGCCCGGCGATCCGGTAGAGGTAGCGGCGCTCGTCGTCGGTCAGCCGCAGCGCGCGGGCGAGCGAGGCGAGCATCTGCTCGCTGGGCTGCGGGCCGCGCCGCTGTTCCAGCCGCGTGTAGTAGTCGGTCGACATCACCGCGAGGCCCGCCACCTCCTCGCGCCGCAGCCCCCGGGTACGGCGCCGCGCGCCCTGGGGGAGGGCGACGTCCTCCGGGCGCAGCGCCTCCCGTCGGCGGCGCAGGAAGTCGGCGAGTGCGGCACGGTCCATGCCTTCCATTATCGGCCTCTGCGCCCGCCCGGCCAGGGACTGCCGATCCCCCCGTCCCGGCGGTGCGGCCCGCCGCGGCCGAAAACCGCTTGCCGTACGGCGCTACGGTCGTGGGATGACCTTCGCGCCCCGGCTGGAAGAGATCACCGCCGCCAACCTGCGAGCCGCCCTCGCCGTCGAGGTCGGCCCGGACCAGGCGCACCTGGTCGAGCCGGTGGCGGCGTCGCTCGCCGAGGCGTACGTGCACCGCGCGTTCGCCTGGCCGCGCCTGATCGTGGACGGCGGGCGGGCCGGGGAAGGGCGGGGTGAGGGATGAGCGGGGGGATGTGGGCCGCGGTGCTCGCGGTGGCGGCGCTGGCGCTGGTCGCCGCGGTGGTCGACGGCCGCGCCAGGTCGCGGCGGCCGCCGCGGGGCGCGCGCGGGGGCGCCGGCCCGGGTCCGGGCCGGGGGCCCGCGCTGCGGCAGCCGCGCCGGGGCGAGGTGTGGTGGGCGCGGGTGCCGTTCAAGGACGGCCCGGGCGGCAAGGACCGGCCCTGCCTGGTGCTGTCGGTCCGCGGCGGCTCCGCGCGCGTCGCCAAGATCACCACCAAGCGGCACGCCGGGCTGCCGGGGGTGCTGGCCCTGCCCCCGGGCACCGTCGACGACGCGGCGGGCCGGCAGAGCTACCTGGAGACCGGGGAGCTGCGGGACGTCCCGCTCCCGGCGTTCCGCCGCCGCGCCGGAGCGCTGGACCCCGGCTTCATGAAGCGGCTCGAACGGCGCTGACGCCCCCGGACCGCACCCATCCCGACGCCCGCCCCGCGCGTCGCACCCTGTGACGCGCGGGGCGGGCGTATGTGCCGTAACCGCGCCCCCGCGGCCGGGGAAACGCTAGCCTTGCGTGCGTTGTGGCCGTTTCGGCCGTCAGGTCGTTCCGAGCCAGGGGGGCTCATGCGGAGAGCCGGTGCACCGACGCGCGCCTTCGGCCCGCGGTGACCCGTCGCACCGAGCTCTGGCTGCTGCTCCTGGCCATCGCGGTGCCGGTGTACGCGTACGCCGACGCGGGGCTGGCGCTGCACGGCGAGGTGCCGTCCGGGCTGCTGGGCTACGGCCTCGGCCTCGGGCTGCTGGCGTGCCTCGGCCACTTGGCGGTGCGCAGGTTCGCCCGCCACGCCGACCCGCTGCTGCTGCCGATCGCGACGCTCCTCAACGGCCTCGGGCTGGTGGTCATCTGGCGGCTGGACCAGTCCCCGCGGCTGCGCTCCGACCCGGGCTTCCAGGTGGCCGCGCCGCGCCAGCTGCTGTACTCCGCGGCGGGGCTGGTGCTCTTCGCGGTGGTGCTGGTGCTGCTGCGGGACCACCGCACGCTCCAGCGGTACACGTACACCTCGATGGTGGTCGCGCTGGTGCTGCTGCTCCTGCCGCTGGTGCCGGGGCTCGGGCTCGACGTGTACGGGGCGCGGATCTGGATCGCGCTGGCCGGGTACAGCATGCAGCCGGCGGAGTTCGCGAAGATCGTGATCGCGGTGTTCTTCGCGGGCTACCTGGTGGTGAAGCGGGACGCGCTGGCGCTGGCCGGGCGGCGGTTCGCCGGGCTGGCGCTGCCGCGCGGCCGGGACCTGGGGCCGATCCTGTCGGTGTGGGCGCTGTCGGTGCTGATCCTGGTCTTCGAGACCGACCTCGGTACGTCGCTGCTGTTCTTCGGCATGTTCGTGGCGATGCTGTACGCGGCCACCGAGCGGACCAGCTGGCTCGTCTTCGGCCTGCTGATGGCGGCGGGCGGCGCGGTGGGCGTCGGCTCCTTCGAGCCGCACGTGCAGCAGCGGGTCCGGGCGTGGCTGCACCCCATGGGCGAGTACCTCAAGAGCCGGCAGGGGCTGCCCGGCCACTCCGAGCAGTCCATGCAGGCGCTGTGGGCGTTCGGCTCGGGCGGCCTGATCGGCACGGGGCTGGGGCAGGGCAACTCCGACCTGATCGGCTTCGCCGCGAACTCCGACTTCATCCTGGCCACGGTCGGCGAGGAGCTGGGGATGGCCGGGCTGGTCGCGGTGCTGCTGCTGTACGCGCTGGTGGTCGAGCGCGGGATGCGGGCCGCGCTGGCCACCCGCGACCCGTTCGGCAAGCTGCTGGCGGGCGGGCTGTCGGCGGCGTTCGCGCTCCAGGTGTTCGTGGTGGCCGGCGGTGTCCTCGGGCTGATCCCGCTGACCGGGATGACGCTGCCGTTCGTGGCGTACGGCGGGTCGTCGGTGATCGCGAACTGGGCGCTGGTCGGGATTCTGGTCCGGATCAGCGACACCGCGCGGCGGCCGGACCCGGAGGGGGCCGCCGGCGGGGAGGCGTACGGGGACGGGGGCGCTCGGTGAGGCGCCCCCGGTGTCCGGTGGGTGCCGGGGCGAGGGGTACCGTCGTTCCGTGCTTCGCGTCCTGCTCACCCGCCGCTGGATTCTGCTGACCCTGCTGTTCGTGGTGCTGATACTGGTCATGGGCCGGCTGGGCCTGTGGCAGTACCACCGCTACGAGCAGACCAAGCGCAGCAACCACCGCATCTCGCTGGCCATCCACGCGAAGCCGGTGCCGATCCAGACGCTGACCCACCCGGGTGCGAAGATCCCCGGCAGCCTGCGCTACCGCCCGGTGACCGCCACCGGGCACTACGACGCCGCACACGAGTTCGTGGTCCGGCGCCGTACCAACGCCAACGGCGACCAGGGCTTCTTCCTGGTCACCCCGCTGATCACCGCCGACGGGGACGCCGTGCTGGTCAACCGCGGCTGGATCGCGCCCGCCGACGACACCGCGGCCTTCCCCGCGGTGCCGAAGACCCCGACCGGCACGGTCACCCTCACCGGGCGCTTCCAGCTCGACGAGACCTCGCGGCTCAGCGGCATCCGGGACGTGGGGGGCTTGCCGGCCCGCCAGTTCATGCTGATCAACAGCACCCAGCAGGCGAAGAAGCTGGCCGAGCCGGTGCTCAGCGGCTACCTGGAGCTCGTTCGGACCAGCCCGCCGCTGACCAAGGGCGAGTCCGCCGAGCAGGTCGGCGCCCCCGGCAGCGACACCTCCGGCACCGACATGGCGGTCGTCGGCCAGGGCGTCCACCTGCCGTACGCGATCCAGTGGTGGCTGTTCGCGCTCATGGTGCCGGTCGGCTGGTGGATTCTGCTGCGGCAGGACCTGAAGGAGCGCCGCAAGAAGGCGGCCGCCGCTGCCGCGGCTCCGCCGCGGCCCGCGGCCGAGGACGAACCGGCGCCCGGCGCGGAGACCGCCGCCCGGACCTGACCGGCGCGCCGCCGCGCTCCTCGGGCGTCCGGTAGGCCAGGCGCGGCAGCAGCAGTTGGGCGATCGGGCCGATCGACACCGCGTACAGCACGGTGCCGGGGCCGGGGCGCCCGCCCAGCGCGACCCCCGCCACCAGCACCGTGACCTCCATCAGGGTGCGGATGAACCGGATCGAGCGGTGGGTGGCCGCCGACGCGCCCGTCATCAGCCCGTCCCGCGGCCCGGGCCCGTACCGCGCGCCGACGTAGATCGCGATCGACACCCCGTTCACCAGGACGCCCCCGAGCAGCAGGCCGACCCGGGCCGCCCACCCCGGGTGCGCGGGCAACAGCGCGAGCCCCAGGTCCGAGGCGGACGACAGCACCAGGATGTTCAGCACCGTGCCGAACCGCGGCCGCTGCCGCAGCGGAATCCACAGCAGCAGCACCGCCACCCCGACCAGCGCGTTGACCGCGCCGAAACTCAGCGGACTGTGCCGCTGCACCCCCTCGTACAGCACGCTCCACGGACTGACCCCGAGCGACGCCCGCACCATGGCCGCCAGCCCGAACCCGTACAGTGCCAGCCCGACCACCAACTGCGGCATCCGCCGCCACGGATCACGCCCGAGCGCCACATACCCCAGCGCGACGCCGCTCCTCGCCGCCTCACCGCCCACGGCCGCCGCCCCCTTCCCCTGCCGCCGCGTCGGTGCCCGACAGCAGCGCGCGGCCTTCGGGATAGGCGAGCGCGGCGGGCGGCAGCGCGGCCGGGCGCCCGCTGTGGAGGACCCTCAGCGTGCCGACGGCGGGTGCGTACGGTCGGGCCGGGACGCCGATCCTGCGCAGCGTCTGGGCGGCCACGGCGTCCGCGGTGCCGTGCAGCTCGACCGGCGGCCTGCCGGCCCGGAGGAAGCCCGCGCGGACGTGTCCGGCGATCAGTTCGTAGTGGGTGCAGCCGAGGACGACGGCGCGCACGTCGGCCGGGGTCCGCTCGACCGCGGCGGCGACCGCGGCCCCGACCGCCTCCTCGTCGGCGTGCTCCACCGCGTCCGACAACCCGGGGCAGGCCACTTCGGCCACGCGCACCCCGTCGGCGAACGCGTCGATCAGCGCGCGCTGGCCGCTGCTGCCGGTGGTCGCGGGGGTGGCCCACACCGCCACCGGCCCGCCGTGCAGGGCGGCGGGCCTGACCGCCGGGACGGTGCCGACCACCGGCACACCGGGTTCGAACCGCGCGCGCAGCGCGGGCAGGGCGTGCAGCGTGGCGGTGTTGCAGGCCACGACCAGCGCGTCCGGGTGGTGCGCGGCCGCCGCCTCGGCGACGGCCATGGCCCGCGCGGCCAGGTCCGCGGGGGTGCGCGGGCCCCACGGCATCCCGTCGGGGTCGCAGGTGAGGACGAGGTCGGCGTCCGGGCGCATCCGGCGCAGCGCGGCGGCGGCCGCGAGCAGCCCGAGGCCGGCGTCCAGGAGCGCCAGGCGGGGCCGGGCCGCGGGAGGCGGGAACGGAACGGGCGGGGGCATGGGGGCTCCTGCGGGTGGGGCGGCGGGTTGATGGGGAGGAGTCTGTAAGGTGATTGGACTGGATGACATGGCCAATCGAGGGAAAGTGGTATGGATACGGTGGGGCGGGCCGGGGGGCGGCTGGGAAGCCGGCAGCTGGCGGCGATGCTGCCGGAGCCGGCCGGGTTCCGGCCCGCGTACCGGTACCTGGCGCGGGCGGTGGGGGAGCTGATCCTGGACGGGCGGATCGCGCTGCATGTGCGGCTGCCGGCCGAGCGGGAGCTGGCCGAGGCGCTGGGGACGAGCCGGGCCACGGTCACGGCGGTGTACGACCTGCTGCGGGAGAGCGGGTACGCGCGCAGCAGGCAGGGCGCGGGCACCTGGACGGCGCTGCCCGAGGGCCGTACCCCGCGCGGGGTGACGAGGGCGCTGGGGGCGCCCGCGGCGGGCATCGACCTGGCCCGGGCGGCGCTGGGGCTGCCGCCGGCCGTGGCGGACGCGCTCGCCCGGGTCCGGGAGCGGCTGGCGGAGCACACCCACACCGCGGGCTACCACCCGTACGGGCTGGCGGAGTTGCGGGCGGCGGTGGCGGAGCGCTTCACCCGGCGCGGGCTGGCGACCGTACCGGAGCAGATCCTGGTGACCTCGGGCGCCCAGCACGCGCTGACGCTGGTGCTGGGCCTGCTGGCCGCGCCCGGCGACCGGATCGCGGTGGAGAACCCGTCGTACCCGAACGCCCTGGAGGCGATGCGGCGCGCCCGGCTGCGCACCGTCCCCGTCCCGGTGGCCGACACCGGCTGGGACACCGGGATCGTGGCGTCCACGCTGCGCCAGGCGATGCCCCGGCTGGCCTACCTCATCCCCGACTTCCACAACCCCACCGGCTGCCTGCTGCCGGACGCCGAGCGGGCCGGGGTGCTCGCCGCCGCCGGGCGCGCCGGCACCTGGCTGATCGTGGACGAGACGCTCGCCGAACTCGCCCTGGACGTCCCCGCACCCGCGCCGCTCGCCTCGCACGCGCCGCCGGGCGGGGCCGGGCAGGTCGTCACCATCGGGTCGATGAGCAAGACGCACTGGGCGGGCCTGCGCATCGGCTGGCTGCGCGCCCCCTCGCGGCTGGTCACCGAACTCGCCGCGCAGCGCGTCGCCTCCGACATGGGCGGCTCGGTGATCGACCAGCTCCTCGCGCTGGACCTGCTGTCCGCCGCGGACGGCGGCCCCGCGCCGGACCGGCTCGCCCTGCTGCGCGCCCGGCGCGACGCGCTGACCGGCGCCCTGGCCGCGGACCTGCCGCACTGGAGCTGGCACCTGCCGCCCGGCGGTCTGTCGCTGTGGGTCGACCTCGGCGCACCGGTCGCCACCGCGCTGGCCGAACGCGTCCTGGACTACGGGGTGCGGATCGAGGGCGGCGGCTACTTCGCCACCGACCCGGGCCTGTTCGAGCAGCGCCTGCGCATCCCCTACACGGCGCCGGCCGACACGCTGCGGGAGGCGGTGCGGCGGATGGCCGCGGCGCTCGCCGACGGGCTGCCGTCGCCCGCGGCGCAGCGGCGCCCGCACTGGATCGCCTGACCCCGGCGGCGGATCGCCCGCCTCCCGTGTGGTGTTGGGGTGGCTGCGGGTCACCCTGGCGGGGGACGGCCGGTCCGGTCGGCCGTCGCGCACGGATGCTTGCCGGGAAGATCCGGGTATGTCGCCCTCGGTGCCACCTGAGACCGCGCCCGCCGCCGGCCGGCCCGGCCGACCGTCGCCGCCCCGGGCGAAGCTGGCCCGCACCCTGACCACCCCGAAGGTCGCCTTCATCGCGGTGGCCGCGGCGGCCCCCCTGGCCACGGCGGTCGGCACGCTGCCGCTGTCCTTCGCGCTCGGCGCCGGCCCCGCGGTGCCCGCGCTGCTGCTGCTCGCCGGGCTCACCCTGCTCTGCTTCTGCTGCGGGTACGCCGCGATCAGCCGGGAGGTCGGCCAGGGCGGCGGCTTCTACGGGTGCGTCGCGCGCGGCCTGGGGCGCCCGGCCGCGGTCGGCGCCGGGATGGTCGCCGTGGTGGCGTACACCGCGGTCGTGGTGGCGCTGCTCGACGCGTTCGGGTACGCCGCGCAGGGCGTGGCCGCCGCGCACGGACTGCACCTGGCGTGGCAGGTGTGGGGCGCACTGGGGCTGGCCGCGGTGGGCGTACTCGGCTGCCGGCACGCCGGGGCGAGCGCCCGCGTGCTCGCGGTGTGCCTGGCCGGACAGGCCGCGGCGCTGCTCGCGCTCGACGTCGCGGTGCTCGCCGCGCACGGCACCGCCGCGCTCCCGGCCGCGTCCTTCGCCCCGCAGCGCGTGCTCGCGCCGGGCGCGGGCGTGTCGGTGATGTTCGCGTTCGCTTCGTTCGTCGGCTTCGAGTCGGCCGCGCTGTACGGGGCGGAGGCGCGCGACCCGGGCCGCAGCGTGCCGCGCGCGACGCTCCTGGCGGTGCTGCTGGTCGCGGCCTGCTCCGTGCTCACCAGCTGGGTCGCGGTCGGCGCGCTCGGGGCGGACCGGGTCCGCCCCACCGCGGCCGCGCACCTCGGGGACCTCTTCTTCGGCCTCGGCGCGCACTACCTGGGCGGCCCGGCCGCCACCGCCATGCAACTCCTGCTCTGCGCCAGCCTGTTCGCGAGCTGGCTCGCCCTGCACCACGCGGCCGCCCGCTATCTGCTGCTGCTCGGCCGGGACCGGCTGCTGCCCGGCCGGCTCGACGCGGTGCACCCGCGGCACCGCGCCCCGCACCGGGCCGGCGCCGTACAGACCGCATTGACCGCGGCGGTGGCGGCGGCCTGCGCCGCGGCGGGCCCGGACCCGTACCCCGGCATGTCCGCGCTGCTGGGCCTGGGCATCCTCGGTGTCATCGCGCTCCAGGCCGCCGCGTCGGTCGCCGTCCTCGGCTACTACCGCCGCCGGCCCGGCCACTGGTGGCACACCCGGCTCGCCCCGGCCCTGGGCGCGGCCGGCCTGCTGGCGGCCACCGTGCTGGTGCTGCGCGACTTCCCCGCGCTGACCGGCAGTTCGGACCCGGCCGTCACCGCACTGCCCTGGCTGCTGGCGGTGGCGGCGGCAGGCGGCGCCGCCTACGCATGCCGGCTGCGCGCGGCCCGCCCCGACCGCTACGCGCTCCTGGCGGGGCTGCGGGCCGGCGAGGGCCGCCCGGGCCTGCCGGCCCAGCGCGACCCCCGCGCCGCCCGCCGCACGGCCACCTGACGACGGCCGGCGCCTCACATCTGGCCCTCACATCTGACGGCCGGTCAGGCGGACGGCATCACCCCCACCACGCACTGCAGTAGGAGACACCCGAGTTGAGCTTGATGGTGACACCCGGCCGGTGCAGGCAGATCCGCGCGGAGACCTTCTTGGCCTTGCTGTAGGTCTTGCTGAAGGAGACGTGGTTGCTCTTGGTCACCTTGGAGTATCCGCCGAGCCGGCCGTCGATCCGGAACACCACGACGACCTGGCGGTTCTTGGGGGCGTGGTAGTGGTTGAGCTTGCCGCTGACCTTGCCCTTGTAGTAGCCGTGCCCGACGGACCGGTACGCGTGGACGATGTCGGTGTAGCCGTTGGCGCCGCTGCCGACCTGGGTCCACAGCCGCGCCCGGTCCGTCTGGCCGGCGACGTGCGCGGTGGCACCGCCCGGCGCGGTCGCCGCCGCGGCGGGCGTGCCGAGGGCGGCGCCCGCGCCGAGCAGCGCGGCCGACAGCGCGACGGTGATGCGTGTACTGGCGTTCATGGTCGTGGTTCCTCCGTTTCCCGTGGGATGGATGGGGCGTTGACCAGAAGTGTTCCGCGCGAGCGGACCGGGGTAATTGACCCATAGCGCACCGTTGTTGGCACACGGTGAAAAGCAGTGCGAGGGCGGGGAAATGGGCTGGGCTCAGATGCACACGGCCGACGTGCCGAAGGACGAGCGGTTCGGCTGGTGGCGCGACCTGCTCCTGAAGGACCTCGCGCCCACCCACATCGAAAGCCCCCACCGCGACGACTTCCGCGCCTCGAGCGCGGCGCTGGAACTCGGCCCCGTCAAGGTGTCCGTCCTGTCGTTCCCGCCGCTGGCCTCGGTGCGCACCGCGCGGCTGGTCCGGCGCGCCGACCCGGAGCTGTGGGAGCTGGGCTACCTGGCCGGCGGGATCATGGTGCTGGACCAGGCGCGCAACCACGCCCAGGTCACCGCGGGCGACCTGCTGCTGTACGACACGTCGCAGCCGGTGCGGATGCGGGTGACCCAGGGCGGCCGGCTGACCATCCTCCACCTGCCGAAATCCTCGGTGCCGGTGCCGGACCGGTCGATGCGGGAGCTGCTGTCGCGCCGGCTGCCGGCCCAAGGAGCCGGCTCCCTGCTCGCGGGGTTCCTCCAGGGGCTGGCCGGCGCCCAGTGGAGCGGGTGGGAGGCCGAACGCCTCGGCGCGGCCGCGGTCCACCTCGCCTCCGCCTTCCTCGGCGGCCTCGCCGACCGGGCGGACCTGCTGCCGCCGGAGACCCGGCAGAGCGTGCTGCTGCGCCGGGTCAAGGACTTCATCGAGGCGCACCTGTCCGACCCGGAGCTGTCGCCGCAGACGATCGCGGACGCCCACCACATCTCGGTGCGCTACCTGCACCACCTCTTCCGCCCGGAGCAGCGCACGGTCGCCGCCCTCGTCCGCGAGCTCCGGCTGGACCGGTGCCGTACCGACCTGGCCCGGCCCGGCCGCGCCGGCCACCCCGTCGCGGCGATCGGCGCGCGCTGGGGGTTCACGGACCCCGCGGTGTTCAACCGGGCGTTCAAGGAGGCATTCGGCATGCCGCCCGGCGCCTACCGCAGGTCGCTGGGCGCCTTCCGCGGCACCGCCGACCGCTCCTGACCGGCCCTGACCGGCCCTACGACGCGGCGCGGGCCCGGACGGCCTGGCGGCGGGCCGCCTGAAGGACGGCGAGGCTGGCCGCGGGCGGCATCGCACGGCTCTCCGCGGTGTCGAGCAGGCCCGGATACGGCCCGGGGGAGGCGGCAGCGCGGTAGCGGACCCCGGAGAAGTCGCCGAACTCCTCGGCGAAGAGCCGGTGCCGCCCGCCCGCCCGGACGAGTTCGGTGAGCAGCGGGGCGTCGGTGGGCTGGGCGTGCATGCCCACCAGCCGGACCGTGAGGGTGCCGCGGGCCACGAGCCCCAGCACATGGTCGAGTTGGTCGGCGGCCACCGCCGGGGCCAGCGCGACGTTCCACAGGTGGCACAGCACCATCTCGTCGAGGATCGCGGTGACCGGCACCCCCTCGGGCACCCGGGCCTGCGGCGTGAAGCGGTCGGCCGGCAGGTGGTGGGCGATGCGCAGCGCGTGGGCGTAGCCGGCCGTCCACAGCACCCGCGGGAAGACCGTCAGGGCGTAGACGCGGACCCGCCCGGCGCGTCCGACGCACGCCGCGAGCCGCTGCGCCCAGCCCGGCGCGAGGTCGTGCAGCGCCGCCGGGGTGGCGGCCCTGCGCGGGCCGGGCACCCTGGGCGCGCCGGGCCCGGCGGGCGCGCCCGGGTCCGTCATGACGGGGCGCCTGAGCCGCCGTCCGCGGCCGTGCCGGGCTCCGCCCGCAGGATCGCGGCCAACTCCGCGCCGAGCTTGGTCAGTTCGGCGCCCTCCGGCTCGAGCCGGCACTGCGGTCCGGCGATCACCAGCAGCACGCTGTCCGCGCCGGTCCCGGCGAGTACGATCCGCCCGTCGGCCATGTCCAGCACCAGCGTGCGGATGGCGCCGCCGTCGGCGTGCTCGGCCGCGCGCCGTGCGACGCCCATCATCGTGGCGGCCATCGCGGCCCAGTACTCGACGCGCTTGCCGTCCAGTCCGTACGCGCCCAGCGCCTCCCCGTCGGCGGTGACCACCAGGGCGCCGCGCACCCCCGGGACCGGTTCGAGGTGCTCCTCGACGGTCTTCTGCACGTCGGGGCGGACGGTGGGGATCATGGTGTCTCCGGATCGCTGTGGGAGTCGTGCCCCGCTGTCACGGCGTCACCGCCGCCTGTCGGCCAGGCGCCGGCTCCCGCGCGTCGCGCGGTCCGCGCGTGGCCGCCTGAGGAACCGTCACAGCAAAGGTCACGGCTTCACTATGCGCGTGCGTCCGATCACTCCGCAAGGGGCAAAGTGCATGATGCGGGGTGCCTGGCGGGGCCGGGCGTGGCAGACTGCGAGGTGGCCGCCGCGAGCCGGTCCGGCCGGGCGTACGTTTTCGAGGGGGATTCGAGGGGGAGCGCATCGCGGTGAGTGAACGTCGTGCCGCGCCCACGGTGTTGCAGATCTCGCTCGGCCGCAGGCTGCGGGACCTGCGCGAGCGGGCCGGGCTGTCGGCGGCGCAGGCGGGGGAGCGCATCCGCGTGGCCCAGTCCACCGTCACCCGCCTGGAGGGCGCCAGGACGTCCCTCAACTACACCACCGTCAAAGCCCTGTTGGAGCTGTACGGCGTGACCGGCGCGGAGGCCGTGGAGTTCCTCGCGCTGGTCGACAAGGCCAACGAGTACGGCTGGTGGCAGGACTTCCGCGACGTCCTGCCGGTCCGCTTCGGCGTGTACGTCAGCCTGGAGAGCGCCGCCGCCCAGATCCGCGCCTACGAACCGCAGGTGGTGCCGGGCCTGTTGCAGACCCCGGCCTACTGCGAGGCGGTGATCCGGCTCGGCTTCCCGGGCGACTCCGACGAGGCGGTGCGCCGCCGGGTCGCGCTGCGGCTCCAGCGGCAGCGCGTGCTGACCCGCGCGGACGGCCCGCCGTTCCTGTGGGCGGTGATCGACGAGACCGCGCTGCGCCGCCCGGCCGGCAGCAGCGCGGTGATGGCCGAGCAGATCGAGTGGCTGCTGCGGACGGCGGACCTGCCCAACGTGGCGCTCCAGGTGCACGCCTTCGAAGCGGGCCTGCACCGGGGCGCGTTCGGGCCGTTCACGCTCTTCCGCTTCCCGATCCCGGACTTCCCGGACATCGCGTGTGTCGACAGCCTGCGCGGCACCGCGTACCGGGACGAGACGGCCGACGTCGAGCTGTACCGCTCGACGTTCGAGCACCTGATGACCGGAGCACTGGCAAGGCGACGCACCAAGGGCTTCCTGGAGGCCCTGCGCAAGGAGTACCTGCGATGAACCCGACACACGTCGACAGCGCCCCCGCCGCCCTGGGGGCCGAGGGCTGGACCCGCCCGTGGAGCGGCACCAACGGCGAGGCCTGCGTGGAGGTCAAGCTGATACCCGGCCGCCGCGTCGCGGTCCGGCAGTCCACCGACCCCGGCGGGCCGGCACTGATCTTCCCGGCTGCGGCGGTGGCTCAGTTCGTGGCCGCGGCCAAGGACGGCCGGGCGGACTTCCTGGTCCGCCCGGACGCCCCGTGACCGGCCCCCGCACCGGCCCCGCACCGCGCCGGACCGTACCGACACCTCCCGGGAGACGACAGTGAACGAACCGGCGACCGAAGGCGGCCCCGCCACCGGCGACGAGGCGCACGTGCCCAGCCCGGCCCGCATGTACGACTACATCCTCGGCGGCAAGGACAACTTCGAGACCGACCGGGAGCGGGTGGACGCGGCCGAACGCGCCTACCCGGGGATCAAGGAGGCGGCCCGGATCAACCGGATGCTGCTGCTGCGCATGGCCCGGTACTTCGGCGAGCACACGGGCGTCGACCAGTTCATCGACGTGGGCACCGGCATCCCCACCGAGCCCAACTACCACCAGGTGGTCCAGGCGGCCCGGCCCGAAGCGCGCATCCTGTGCACGGACTTCAGCAAGACGGTGCTGCGCTACACCGAGAACCTCGCCGCGCAGGACCCCGAGGGCCGGATCTCCTACGTGCACGCCGACGTCCGGGAGCCGGAGAAGATCCTCGACGCCGCCCGGGCGCACCTGGACCTGAGCCGGCCGGTCGCGATGACGATGGTGGCGCTGCTGCACTTCATCTCCGACGAGTTCGACCCGCACGGCATCGTCAAGACCCTCACCGACGCGCTCGCGCCCGGCAGTTATCTCGCGATCAGCCAGGTCACCGGCGACTTCGACGCCGAGGGCGGCGACGGGGTGGTGCGGGTCTACCGGGCCGGCGGCACCCCGGCGCAGGTGCGGTCCTACGACGAGGTGGCGCGCTTCTTCGACGGCTTCGAACTGGTGGCGCCCGGCCTGGTGGTCGCGCCACGCTGGCACCCGGAGCTGGCGGTGCCGATGCCGTGGCCGGAGCCGGCCGGCAGCGACCGCACCCCGGTCTACGCCGCGATCGGCCGCAAGCGGTAGCGCGCCCGGCGCCGAGCCACGTGAGCGGCGCCGAACCACGTGAGCGGCCCGGACGGGAAGTCCCGTCCGGGCCGCGGTGCGCGGTCACGGCCCGCAGGCCGTCACCTCACTGGGCCAGCAGCGTGGAGGCGAGGGTGCCCGCGTTGTAGGAGCCCCAGCCGGTCACGAAGTCCCAGCCCTTGGCGGCGGAGAAGGCGCCGTTGCTGCCACTGGTGATGTCGTGGAAGCCGGTGCCGGCCGCGGTGTAGAGCGAGGGGTTGGCGAAGCCGAGGTTCGGCTTGCCGGCCGCGGCGGCCTGCTGGTTGTACAGCGCCGCGAACGCCGCCCACTCGGGCGCGGCCGCGCTGGTGCCGCCGACCTGGCCCCAGCTGCCCTGCGAGTAGATGGACACGCCCGGGCTCGGGTTGGCCAGCGCCGAGACGTCCGGCACCTGGCGCTTGCCGCCGCCCGCGCTCTGCTGGACCGAGGTCTGCCAGCTCGGGATGGTGAACTTGGTGGACACGCCACCGCCGCCGCCGGACCAGGCGGTCTCCTTGCTCCAGGCGTTCGCCGAGGTGACCGTCAGCGTGGTGCCGCCGACGCCCGTCACGTACGGGTCGGACGCCGGGTAGTCGACGGACTTGCCGCCGTTGCCCGCGTCGTCGGAGCCGTCGTCACCGGAGGCGGCGAAGAAGCCCAGGCCCTCGGCCGCGCCCTGCTTGAAGACGGCGTCCACGGCGCTGATGTTGGAGCTGGTGCGCTGCGACTCGGCGGCGCCCCAGCTGATCGAGGTGACGGGGATGCCGCTGTCGACGATCGCCTGGTAGGTGTCGACCTCGCCCGCGTCGGAGTTCGGGCCCTCGAAGACGGTGATGTTCGCGGCCGGGGCGACGGCGTTGAGCACCTCGATGTCGAGTTCGACCTCGACCTGCCCGTCGCCGAGCGAGCCGGAGCCGCCGTCCACCTTGCTCACGGTGGGCGCGGTGGAGCTGAGGCCGTAGTAGCTGTCGTACTTGGTGATGTTGGACTGCTGGAAGCCGTCGAACTCCAGCAGCGCGACCTTCTGGCCGCTGCCGGTGGCGCCGGAGACGTTGTAGCCGCCCTTGATCTGCGCCGGGGTGTAGCCGCCGCCGGGGCCGTTGTGCGGGGTGACCTGCGCCGCCTGGTGGTGCAGCAGGGCGCGGTTGTTCAGGCCGGAGACGTCGCCGACGATCGAGGCGATCGACGAGGGCACCGAGGGCGCGGCGGTGTTGGCGTAGAAGGTGCGGCCGGTGGCGCTGTCCTTGTAGTTCGACAGCGAGGTGCCGAACGCCTTCTTCACCTGGGCGGCGGTGCCGGTCGCGTCGACCAGCAGGTTGCCGGAGTGCACCTTGCCGACCTTCAGGCCCTGGCCGCGCAGGTAGTCGGTGACCTTCTGCACGTCGGCGTCGCTGCGGCCGTACGCGGCGGCGAACTGGGCCTTCGTCAGGTAGTGCCCGTAGGACGACGAGTGGGGGTCGCTGACCTTGGCGACGAAGGCGTCCAGCCCGGCCTCGTTGCGGGCCGTGAGGCTCACCGCGACGGATATCTGCTTTCCGGCCGCGACGTCACCGGTGCGGACCGCGTGCGAGGACAGGCCCGGCACCACGTCGCCGGACAGGGAGGTGCGGGCCGAGTCCGCTTGCGGGGCGGCGGCGTACGCGGCCGGGATCGCCGCGGCCAGCAGCGCCGGCGTCGCGGCGGCGACCAGCAGTTTCAGACGGAGCGTCACGAAGATCCTCCAGGAGGGGGGATGGTGTCCGGTTCGGGACGCCCACCACGCTAGGTGCGGCCGGGACGGCCGCATAAGCGTGGGAACCCTTGCGACGACTGTTAACGATGTGTTTCCTGTGGCGGACGTGGGGAAATAGTGGCCGGAGTGTGCCCGAGATGTGGGGGTCCGCGGGGTGTGGGTGCGCGAACACGGCGGAGGACTACGGCGGTTGGGCAGGTCGCGGCCGACCGGGCACGTCGGGAGGGCACTTCGGGCAGGCGGGTCGGGCGGGCGGGCCGGACTTACGGCGCGTCAGGCGGGGCGCGGACCCGCGGACGCCATCACATGGGCCAGTTCCGTCCTCGACCGGACGCCGAACTTGCGGTACAGCCGCGAGAGGGTGCCCTCCACGGTCTTCACGCTGATGAACAGCTCCGCGGCCACCTCGCGGTTGGTGGCGCCGCCGCGCACGAGGTCGGCGACCCGCGCCTCCGCGGGGGTCAGGCCCGCCGGGGTGGCGGCGCCGCGCACCACCGCGTCCACCCGGGCCAGTTCGTCGCCCGCGCGGGCGGCCAGCGGCGCCGCGCCGACCGCCTCGGCCAGCTCCAGCGCCTCGGCGAGCGCGGCCCGCGCCGCCGTACGGTGCCGGGCCCGGCGCTCCACCGTGCCGAGCGCGGTCAGCGTACGGACCAGCTCCACCGGCAGCTCCGACCCGCGCAGCCGCTGCACAGATGAACGCAAGCGCTCCACCCCCTCCTTCGCGTGCCCGGTCGCCGCCGCCAGCAGCCCCTCGGTGCGCTCCAGCGCCGCCAGCACACTGCCGGGCACCGCACCCGTCACCCGCGCGCGGGCCTGCCCGACCACGGCCGCCGCCGCGTTCGTCTCACCCGCGGTCACCAGCGCCTCGGCGAGGTCGGCGTGCCAGCCCAGCAGCGGCGGGTCCACCGCGCCCATCGCCGCGCCGATCTCCAGCGCCCGGCGCAGCGACTCCACCGCCTGCGCGGCCCGCCGCCGGTCGCCCGCGAAGAGCGCGGCCTGCCCCAGCGCCGCCAGCGCCCGCAGCAGGAACAGCTGGTCGCCGTCGGCCTGCGAGGCGGCCACCGCGTCGACCGCGAGGCGGCACGCGTGGTCGGTGTCCCCGCCGAACGTCTCGGCGAGCGCCGCCGCGTAGAGCGCGGGCGCGGACGTCAGCCCCGCGTCGGCGACCACCTGGGCGCAGTGCGCCGCGGTGCGCAGCGCCTCGCGGCACTCCCCGGCCCGCACCTGGACCCGGGTGAGCGCGACCAGCGACGCCACGTCCTGCTCCACGTCGGCCGCGCCACCGGTGGCGTCCAGCAGCGCCAGCACCTGCTCCCGGGCGGCGGCGACCCGGTCGGAGTCGAGGGTGAGGATCGCCCGCATCCGCTGGATGCCCCAACTGCGCGGCCCGTGGTCGGCGCGGGCCAGCGCCTGGTCCAACGCGGCCTCGGCGGCGGCCGGTTCACCGGTCAGCGAGCGCACCCGGGCGAGCGTGGACAGCGCGTCCACCTCCGTGCCGGTGTCGCCGACGGCCGCGGCGCGCCCGGCCGCGAGGAGCGCGTGCTCGGCCGCCTGCGCCAACTCCCCGCACAGCAGGCCGCGCAGGGCCGCCCAGTCGTACAGCTTCGCCTCCAGGGCCCGGTCCCCGGCCGCCTCCCGCAGCCCGTCCGTGATCAGCGCCGCCTTGTCGCGCAGCGCCTGGCCGGCGTTGCGCAGCAGCACCAGCCGGGCCGCGACCCGGCCGGGCGCGGAGGCGGAGGTGTCCAGCACGCGCTGCGCGATCCGCTCGGACTCCTCGCGGTGCCCGGCGTCGCAGGCGAACCCGGCGGCGGCCAGCAGTCGCTGGTCGTGCGGCCCGGTGCGGTCGGCCGGGGTGCGGCCGGCGGCGAGCGCGGCCAGCTCCGCTGCGGTGGCGGCGTCGCCGCGCTCGCGCGCGGTGTACGCGGCGGCCATCACCCGGCGGGCGGTCGCCTCGTCCGCCTGCGGGTGGGCCAGCGCCAAGTGGCGGGCCGCGGCCACGGGTTCGCCGACGGCGTCGGCCAGCAGCGCGTGGGCGCGGCGGCGGGCGGGGCCGGCGGCGTCGGCGCACAGCGCGGCCGGCAGCAGCGGGTGGCCGAACCGCACCGCGCCGGAGGGGTCGCAGGACGCGACACCGCACCGTTCGGCGGCCTCCAGCGCCGCCGCGGTGGCCTCGGTGCCGGCCGCCGAGCGCAGCAGCGCGAGCGTGGGGCGGGTGGCGGAGGCGGCCAGCAGCAGCACCGCGCGGACCGGCTCGGGCAGGGCGCGCACCTGCTCCAGCACCAGGGCGCGCAGCTGCGGGGGCACCGGCAGGTGCCCGTCGGCCGGCGACGGGGCGCCGGCGCGCAGCGCGCCGGCGCCCAACGCCAGCGCGTACAGCGGGTTTCCGGCCGCCGCGTGCAGCACCGCGCGCAGCACCGACGGCGGCAGGGTCACCCCGGCGGCGAGCAGCAGCAGCGTGACGTCGTCGTCGCCCAGCGCGGGCACCGCGACCTGGGCGCTGCCGGCCGGGCAGCAGTCGGCGCGCGCGGGCAGCGCGTCCTCGGCCACCCGCTCGGTCGCGGCGATCCGCACGTCCGCGCCGTCGAAGCGCCGTGCGGCGAACGCCAGCACCTCCGCGCTGGGCCGGTCCAGCCACTGCAACCCGTCGACCACCAGCACCACCGGCGCGCGCACGGCCAGCCGCCGCAGCGCCTCCAGCACCGCCAGCCGCACCGCGAGCCCGCCGTACGGCCCGACCGGGCCGTGCTCGCGCAGCAGCGCGGTGCGCAGCGCGGTGCGCGGCGCGGACGGCAGCGCCCGCACCACGTCCTCCGGTACCCGCGCGAACAGGTCGATGACGCCCAGGTAGGGCAGGGGGGTGTCGGCGGGCGCGGGGGAGCAGCGCAGGACGGTGGCGCCGGCGTCGGCGGCGCGCGCGGCGAGCGCGTCGAGCACCACGGACTTGCCGATGCCGGCCGGCCCGTGCAGCAGCAACCCGCCCTCCCGGCCCAGGTGTTGCCACGCCTCCTCCAGCAGCGCCTCGCGCCCGGTGGGCGCGGTCCACGGGCGCCGCAGCGGGCCGCCGCCGGTCCGCGGGGGCAGGGCGGCGGGGTGCGCGTACGGCCGGTGGACCGGTGCCGCGTCGGCGGCTTCGGGTGCCACGGTGCGAACCGACCTCCTCCTTCTCGGGCCGCGGGAACAGCGGGAACAGGTGGTCAGGACGTGTCCCGACCTGCGTCCATGACAATCACTGGGCGGGTGGCCTGTCAATGGCGCGCACCGCTGCGGCCTGCCCGTTTTCACGTGATGGTGACCGCGCGCAAGCCGCGGAAACGCGCCCGGCACCCGCCTGTCGCCTTCCCGGTGCGCCCGGCGCGCACCCCGCTGCCGCGCGCCGCGGGCGCTCAAATGATCACACTAAATCTTGCAAGAAAAAGTCGGTATTCAACGAAAGAGGATCTGGATATTGCGGCGATGTGTCGCAGCCGTTACGGTCCCTCGCGTTGCGGCAGTGTCGAAAGGAGCAAGACGTGTTCAGACGGTTGCGCAGTCTCAGACGCGCGGTCGCGGTCGCAGGCACCCTCTCGGTGCTCACCGCGGGCGGCGTACTCGGCCTCGCCCTCCAGCCGGCGGCGGCGGCCACCGCCGCGGCCGCCACCGGCGGCAGCGGCGCCAACCTCCCCTACACCGAGGTGCAGGCGGAGAACTCCGCCACCAACGGCACCGTGATCGGCCCGAGTTACGCCCAGGGACAGCTGGCCGACGAGGCGTCCTACCGCAAGGCGGTGACGCTCCAGGGCACCGGCAAGTACGTCACGTTCACCACGCCGGTCGCCACCAACTCGATCGACTTCCGCTACAGCATCCCGGACAGCGCCGGCGGCTCGGTCTACACCGCGCCGCTGTCGCTGTACGTGAACGGCACCAAGCAGCCGGACTTCACGCTGACGAACGCGTACTCCTGGTACTACGGCAGCTACCCGTTCACCAACACCCCGGGCAGCAACCCGCACCACTTCTACGACGAGGCCCACCGGCTGTTCACCACGACCTACCCGGCCGGCACCACCTTCAAGTTCCAGGTGGACTCGGGCGACACCGCGTCCTCCTACACGCTGGACTTCGCCGACTTCGAGCAGGTCGGCGCGGCGCTCACCCAGCCGGCCGGCTCCGTCTCCGTCACCAGCGAGGGCGCCGACGCCAGCGGCGCCGCGGACTCCACCGCCGCCTTCAACGCGGCGATCAGCGCCGCGGGTTCCGGCGGCACGGTGTGGATTCCGCCGGGCACGTTCAAGGTGCCCGGGCACATCAGCGTCAACAACGTGACGGTCGCGGGCGCCGGCATGTGGTACTCCACCGTCACCGGTGCGGCGCCCGGCTTCTACGGCAACTCCGCGCCGTCGCCGAGCACCAACGTGCACCTGAAGGACTTCGCGATCTTCGGCGACGTGCAGGAGCGGGACGACAGCGCGCAGGTCAACGGGATCGGCGGCGCGATGAGCAACTCCTCGGTCGCCGATCTGTGGATCGACCACCTGAAGGTCGGCGCCTGGATGGACGGCCCGATGGACAAGCTGGCCTTCAGCGGGATGCGCATCCGCGACACCACCGCCGACGGCATCAACTTCCACGGCGGGGTGACCAACTCCTCGGTGAGCGGCAGCGACATCCGCAACACCGGCGACGACGGCATCGCCACCTGGGCGGACTCCTCGCTGGGCGCGGACGCCAACGACACGATCTCCGGCAACACCGTCCAGTTGCAGATCCTGGCCAACGGCATCGCGATCTACGGCGGCCACGACAACACCGTCAGCGGCAACCTCGTGCAGGACACCGGCCTGGCCCAGGGCGGCGGCATCCACGTCGGGCAGCGCTTCACCTCCACCCCGGTGGGCACCACCACCATCAGCGGCAACACCCTGATACGTGACGGCAGCCTCGACCCGAACTGGCAGTTCGGCGTCGGCGCCCTGTGGTTCGACGGCAGCCAGGGCGCCATCACCGGCCCGATCAACGTCTCCAACGCCCTGATCGAGCAGAGCCCGTACGAGGCCGTGCAGTGGGTCGAGGGCACGGTGAGCGGGGTCAACCTGAGCAATGTGACGATCGCGGGCACGGGCACCTTCGCGCTCCAGGAGCAGACCGGCGGCGCCGCGAAGTTCACCAACGTCACCGCGACCGGGGTCGGCGCGTCCTCGCCGGTCTACAGCTGCGAGGGCGGGAACTTCGCGGTCACCGACGGCGGCGGCAACTCCGGTATCGACGGCACCCCGCTCTGCGGACCCTGGCCGACCCCGGTCTTCCCGCCCTACCCGGCCTCCGGGGTGACCGCCAGCCCGAGCGCGCTGTCCTTCGGCTCGGTCGCCACCGGCGGCACCAGCGCCGCGCAGTCCGTCACCGTCTCCAACCCGACCGGCTCCGCCGCGGCCGTCTCCTCGATCAGTGCCACCGGCGACTTCGCGCAGACCAACACCTGCGGCAGCTCCATCGCCGCCGGCGGCTCGTGCACGGTCAGCGTCAAGTTCAGCCCGACCGCGACCGGTTCACGCACCGGCTCGCTGACCGTCAACGCCGGCGGCGTCACCAGCACCGTCGCCCTGTCCGGCACCGGCACCGCGCCCGGCCCGGTGCTCGCCGCCGCCCCGGGCGGACTCTCCTTCGCCGCGGCCGTGGTCGGCGCCACCTCCGCCGCCCAGGCGGTCACCGTCACCAACTCCGGCACCACCGCCGCGACCGTCTCCGGCGTCTCGGCCACCGGCGACTTCGCGCAGACCAACAACTGCGCCACCGTCGCGGTCGGCGCGTCCTGCACCGTCAACGTCACCTTCAAGCCCACCACCGGCGGCGCCCGCACCGGCACCCTGACCGTGACCAGCAACGCCAACAACAGCCCGACCACCGTCGCCCTGAGCGGCACCGGCATCGACAGCGGCACGAACATCGCCGCCGGCAGGACCGCCACCGCCAGCAGCAGCAACTCCCCCTACGTCGCGGGGAACATCACCGACGCCGACACCTCGACGTACTGGGAGAGCGTCGCCGACGCGTTCCCGCAGTGGGCGCAGGTCGACCTCGGCTCGAACTTCTCCGTCGGCAAGGTCGTCCTGAAGCTGCCGCCGGCCACCGCGTGGGCCACCCGCAGCCAGACCCTGTCCGTGCAGGGCTCCACGGACGGCTCCACCTTCTCCACCCTGGTGGCCTCGGCCGCGCACACCTTCGACCCGGCCACCGGCAACACGGTCACCCTCACCTTCGACGCCGCCACCGCCCGCTACGTCCGGATCAACATTACCGCCAACACCGGCTGGAGCGCGGCCCAACTCTCCGACCTGGAGGTCTTCCCCAGCGGCAGCGGCACCACCACCCCGCCCTCCTCCGCGACCCTCGCCGCCAGCCCGACCTCGCTGGACTTCGGCAGCGTCGCCCCGGGCATCACCAGCACCGCGCAGTCCGTCACCCTCACCAACAACGGCTCCGCGGCGGCGCCGATCTCCTCGATCACCGCCTCGGGCGACTTCGCACAGACCAACACCTGCGGCACCTCGCTGGCAGCCAAGGCCAGTTGCACGGTGAGCGTCACTTTCACGCCCAGCACCACCGGGAGCCGCACCGGCACCCTCACCGTCACCGGTGACGCCTCCGCCGGCCCGACCACCGTCGCGCTGTCCGGCACCGGGACCGCCACCGTCAGCGCCGACCTGGCCCTGCACAAGGCGACCACCGAGTCCAGCCACACCGACGTCTACCCCTCGTCGAACGTGACGGACGGCAGCCAGGACAGCTACTGGGAGAGCGCCAACAACGCCTTCCCCCAGTGGGTCCAGGTCGACCTCGGCTCCGCGCAGAGCGCCAGCCGGGTGGTGCTCCAGCTCCCCGCGGGCTGGGCGGCCCGCAGCCAGACCCTGTCGCTGAGCGGCAGCACCGACGGCTCCACCTTCACCACCCTCAAGGCGTCGGCGAGTTACAGCTTCAACCCGACCGCGGCCAACACCGTCACCCTGACGTTCCCCGCGACCAGCCAGCGCTACTTCCGGCTGAACTTCACGGCGAACACCGGCTGGCCGGCCGGTCAGCTCTCCGAGTTCCAGGTCTGGAACATCTGACCCGCGACCGGGCCGGGACCGCCTGATCCCGGCCCCTCACCGGCGGTGCCGCCGGGCCGATCGGCCCGGCGGCACCGCCGCACGTCCGCCGCCGCACGTCCGCCGCGGCCCGCGGCCGGCGGGACGCCGACCGCGCCGTCATCGGCATCGGAGCAGGGCGGGCGCGCTCACTGCGTGACGGACCACACGAAGGTGGCCGAACCGGACACTCCTCTCGGGTCCTTGGCCGTCACGGTCACCGTGTAGGTCCCGGTGGCGGTGCCCGAGCCGGAGACGGTGCCGTTCGACGCGATACCGATGCCGGGCGGCAGCCCGGTCGCGGTGAAGGTGAGCGGCTGCGTGGTGTCGGAGTCGGCCGCCTGCACGGTGAACGACGCCGCCCTGCCCTTCGGGCTGCTGTAGCCGTGCGGATTGACCACGCCGACCGTCTCGGCGCCCGCCACCCCCGAGTTCGCGGTGACGTTCGCGCTGACGGCCGTGTTGGCCGGCGACACGCCGGCCGCCGAGGCACCGGCGGCGACCTGCCCGGTCAGGGTGTGCGCCAGGCCGGTCGAGCCGGACAGCGGCAGGCTGGCGGAGGAGTCCCCGACCTTGATCGCGTACGTGCCCGCGGCCGCCTCCCACTGGTTGTCCGCCGCCGACCAGGACGCCAGGTCGTGGACGGTGAGCGGGAAGGCGACCGTGGCGCTCTGCCCCGGGTCCAGCGACACCCGCTGGAAGCCTGCCAGTTGCTCCGGCGGGTCCTGGCTCGCCGCCGGGTCGCCGACGTACAACTGCGCCACGTCCGCGCCCGCCACCGACCCGGTGTTGGTGATCTTCGCGGTCACCGTGGCCCTGCCGTCGGCGTCGAAGGCCCCCACGCTCAGGTCGGAGAAGGAGAACTTCGTGTACGACAGCCCGAAGCCGAACGGGAAGGCGGGCGTGATGTTCTGCGACTGATACCAGCGGTAGCCGATGTGCACGCCCTCGCTGTAGACCGGCCCGGTCGGGGTGCCCGGCCACTGCGCGGTGGTCTGCGCCGGGACCTGGCTCAGGCTGCTGGGGAAGGTGACCGGCAGCTTGCCCGACGGGTCGGCGGCGCCGAAGATCAGCGCGGCCGTGGCGGCGCCGGTCTCCCCTCCGCCGTACCAGTTCTCGAACACGCCGGCGACCTTGTCCAGCCACGGCATGACCACCGGCGAACCGCTGTTGACCACCACGACGGTGTTCGGGTTCGCCGCGGCCACGTCGTTGATCATCGTCTCGTCCGTACTGGACAGGTCGAGCGTGGACAGGTCGCTCTCCTCGCCCTCCGGGGCGCTGACGTAGACGATCGCGTCGGTGGCGGCTTTGGCCGCGTCGACCGCCTGCTGGATGTCGGCGGTGCCGTTGTCGTCACCGGCGGTGTAGGTGACCTTGACGTTCGGGCCCACCGCGTCCTGCACGCCGGTCAGCGGCCAGACGGTGTTGGCGCTGGTGACCCCGCCGCTGCCGCCGCCGGCGAGTTCGACCGCGGCGCCGCCGTCGGTGCCGATGACCGCGACGGACCCGGTCATGTCCGGGTTCAGCGGCAGCAGCCCGTTGTTCTTCAGCAGCACGGTGCCCTCCTCACCGAGCTTCAGCGCGGTCTGCTGGTGCGCCTGCGTGGTGACGGTGGCGGAGAGCGACCCGGACGGCGGGTTGTCGAACAGGCCGAAGGCGAACATCTGGGTCAGGATGCGGGCCACCACGGCGTTCACGGTCGCCTGCTTCAGCGTCCCGGCGGTGAGCGCGGCGGAGACGTCGCTCGCGTCGGAGAACGGCATCGCCACGTCCATGCCGCCCTGGGCGTCCGCGACGGCGTTGCCCGCGGCCCCCCAGTCGGAGACGACGAAGCCGCCGTAGTCCGCCTGCTGGTCGAGCCCGCGCAGGAGCATCTGCGCGCTCGCGCACGAAGGCGCGCCGTTGACCACGGCGTACGAGCACATCATCGAGCCCGGCGCGGACTGCTCGGCCGCGGCCTGGAAGGGCGCCAGGTACAGTTCCTCGAGCGCCTTCTGACTGACCGTCTCGTTGTTCCCGCCGCCCGGGTACTGCTCCTGGTCGTAGGCGGCGGCGTGTTTGACCTCGGCCATCACCCCCTGGCTCTGGAGCCCCTCGACCTCCGCCGAGGTGACCTGGCCGGCCAGGTACGGGTCCTCGCCGTAGGTCTCGTAGGTCCGGCCCCAGCGCGGGTCGCGCACCAGGTTCGTCGTCGGGCCGAGCGCGACGTTCGCGCCCTTGCCGGCGAACTCCGCGCCCTTGGCCGCGCCCTCCTGCTGGATCAGCGCCGGGTCCCAGGTCGCGGCGGCGTTCTCGCCGTCGGGGAAGGCCGTCACACCGCCGTTGCCGTCACCGACCCCGGACGGGCCGTCCTCCAGGTTCAGCGCCGGGATGCACAGGTCCGGGATGCCCCCGACCTGGCCGATGTACGACGAACTGCCGTCTCCGGACAGCAGCGTGACCTCCTCGGAGCGGTTCATGGTGTCCAGCACCTGCTGCACCCGCTGGGCGACCGGCGCGGTGGAGCCCACCCACGGGCAGGTCCCGTTGCCGCCGTCGCCGTTGCCGCCGGTGACCGGCGGGGTCGTGGTCAGGCCGTAGACCTCGAACTCGAAGATCGAGTCACCGAACTGGGTGCCGCGAGCCGTCGCGTAGACCCGGATGTAGCGGGAGGTGGTGGAGAACGCCAGCGCGTCGGTGCCGCCGTCCCCGGTCGTCGTGGAGTACACCGGCGTCCAGTCGGTGCCGTTGCCGGAGACCTGGACCTGGTACGCGGTGGCGTACGCGGCTTCCCACAGCAGGTCCGCGCCGCAGATCTGCTGGGCGGAGCCGAGGTCGACCTCCAGCCACTGCGGGTCGGCGGCGGCGCTGGACCACCGGGTGCCGGGATTGCCGTCGGTGGCGCCCGTCGCCGGGTAGGCGGTCGCGTCCTGCGTCGAGGAGGCGGTGGTCGGCTGGTCCAGGGCGAGGTCGTCGGTGCCGCAGTACGTGGTGGGGGCGGTCCCTCCGGTGCCGCCGCTGCCTCCGCCGCCGCCCTGGGTGAAGGTCATGGCGTGGAAGTTCCAGCCGTTGGTGTCCTGGTCGACGGTGAGCGTCTGCCGGCCGGCCGGCAGGGTGACGTCGACGGTGACCGTGGTCCATGTCTCGTAGCCGCCGGTGTTGGGGGCGGCGACCTTGCCGGTCAGGTCGGCGCCGGAGGAGTCGGCGACGTGCAGCGCGTCGGTGATCCCGTACGGCGAGGCCAGCCGGAAGCCGATCGTGTAGTTCCCCGCGGCGGCCGCGTCGACGGTGTACGTGAACCACTGGCCCGGCGTGGTCCAGCCCATGTCGTACGCGCCGCCGGGCGCGCTGGTGCCCTGCCCGTCCGCGGTGGCCTCCAGGTCCACCCCGTCGGCGCGGTAGCCGTTGGCGCTGCCGTTCGTGGAGAGCACGTGGTAGGCGACGCCCTCGCCGCCGGTGTCGTAGTTCGCGGCCTCGACCGTGCCCGGGACGGCCGCCGGTGTGCCGCCGAAGGCACCGCCGCCGGCCGCCTGGGCCGAGGTGAGCGCCCCGGCGCCGGCCAGTGACAGGCCGAGCAGGGCCATCACCAGGACCAGCGTGCGCGCTATCGGGCCGCCGCGCGAGCGCCGTTGGTGCGAAGGCCGTTGGTGCGACGGCTGTAGGCGTGGGGGCTGCCGGCGGGGGGACCGTAGGCGCGGAAGCGGCCGGCGACGCGGCGGTCTCGATCTGCCGCGCTCGGGTTCCGGCGGCCGCGGCCGCGCGAGCGGGAGGAGCCTCATGGCGTTCCCTTCGGTTGCGTGTTCCGCTTCGGCGGTGCCATGCCACTCGGCCGGCCGGCGGGGGCCCGGTGGGCGGCCCGGGGCGTGCCGCGGCGGTGTGCGGGGACGTGGAGGACGGCCCGGTGCGCGGTACGCCGTTCCGTCAGCCGGCAACCGTGGAGTGGGGGTTCCGAGGCGGGTGGGGGAGAGTGCGGAGAGCGCTCTCCAAGATGCGGGCAAGGCTTCCGCCGCGTCAAGCGTCTGCGACGGACCAACGGGGTCGATCACGGCGGTGGGGCGCCGGGTGCCGGCGGGCGCCGCGCCCGGGGCCGGCCGACGCCATGGGTCCGACGGGGCCTACTCCAGGCCCCGCCCCCGCCGGAAGCGGGCCAGCCCGTCGGCGAGTTCCACCACCGGCTCCGGATACTCCCCGCACCCGGCGCGCTCCCGCGGGGACAGCTTCCACGGCTCGTGCACCGCCGCACCCGCCACCCCGGCCAACTCCGGTACCCAGCGCCGCACATAGCCGCCGTCGGGGTCGTAGCGCCGGGCCTGGAGCAGCGGGTTGAGCACGCGGTTGGGGCGCGAGTCGGTGCCGGTGCCGGCCACCCACTGCCAGTTGAGCTGGTTGTTCGCCACGTCGCCGTCGACCAGCAGCTCCAGGAAGTGCCGTGCCCCGATCCGCCAGTCCACGTAGAGCGTCTTGGTGAGGAAGCTCGCCGCCAGCAGCCGCCCCCGGTTGTGCATCCAGCCCTCGGCCCGCAGCTGCCGCATCGCCGCGTCCACCACCGGGTAGCCGGTCCGGCCCTGCCGCCACGCCTCGGTGTCAGCCTCCGCCGCCGCCCCCGTACGCCAACGGTCGTGCCGGGTACGGTAGTCGGCCGCCGCCACCGCCGGATTCGCCGCCAGCACCTGGTGGTGGAAGTCGCGCCAGCACACCTGCCGGACGAACGCCTCCGCGCCCGGCCCGCCCTTCGCCCGCGCCCGCCGCACCGCCTCCACCGGCGACAGCGTGCCGAAGTGCAGGTGCGGCGAGAGCCGCGACGTCGCGTCGCCAGCCAAATCATCGTGGCGGTCCTCGTACGCCTCGACGCCGTGCCGCATCCAGCTGCCCAGCAGCCGCCGGGCCACCGCCTCGCCGCCCGCGGCCAGTTCGGGCGACACCCCGCCGACCGCCGAGCGCGGTTCGATCCGCGCCGACCGCACGGCCGCCGGCACCCGTACCGTGCGCGGCGCCGGCAGCGGATCGCGCAGCCCCTCCTGCTGCCAGCGCCGGAAGTACGGCGTGAACACCGCGAAGTGCGACGAGCCGTTCGGGACGACCCGGCCCGGCGGCACCGCCGTGACCACCGCGTCATGGACGTGCAGCCGCCGCCCGTCCGCGGCCAGCGCGCGCCGCAGCCGCTCCTCGCGGCGCTGCGCGAAGGCGCTGCACCCGGCCGCCACATGGACGTCGGCGGCGTCCGCCTCCCGCGCCACCGCGCACACCTGCGCGACCGTCCCGCCCTCGCGCAGCACCAGCCGCCCGCCGCGCTCGCGCAGCCCCTGGTCCAGCGCGGCCAGGCAGTCCGCGAGGAACGCCAGCCGGTTGGGCGCGGCGAACCCGGCGGCCGCCACCGCCGGGTCGCGCACGAACAGCGGCACCACCTCGGCCGCGCCGGCCAGCGCGGCGCGCAGCGGCGGGTGGTCGTGCAGCCGCAGGTCCGAGGTGAACAGCACGACCGCGCGGGAGGTGCCGTCCGCGGAGCCGGCGGGCCGGGAGGCGCGGGCCGGGCTCATACGGCAGGCCCCTTCCCCGACGGCCGGGACCCGGGACCCTCCGGCGTACCACGGTCCTCGTCCGGCGTGAGGTCCCCGTCCGGTGTACGGCCCCCGTCCGGCGCCTGCTCCGCACGTTCCGCCGCCCGCGCGATGTTGCGGGCCATGCCGCCGAAGACGGCCGTGTGGAAAGGGGAGATGGCCCACCAGTAGAGGTGCCCGAACAGGCCGTGCGGCTGGAAGACGGCCCGCTGCCGGTAGCGGGTGCGGCCGTCCGGCCCGGTCCCGGCCCGCATCTCCAGCCACGCCGGTCCCGGCAGCCGCATCTCGGCGCGCAGCCGCAGCAGCTTCCCCCGTTCGATCTCCTCCACCCGCCAGAAGTCCAACGAGTCCCCGACCCGCAGCCGTTGCGCGTCCCGCCGCCCGCGCCGCAACCCGACCCCGCCCACCAGCCGGTCCAGCCGGCCGCGCACCGCCCACGCCAACGGGAAGGAGTACCAGCCGTGTTCGCCGCCGATCCCCTCGATCACCCGCCACAGCCGGTCCGGCGAGGCGGCCACCGGGGCCTCGCGGACGTCGGTGTAGAGGCTGCCGCCGGCCCAGTCCGGGTCGGTCGGCAGCGGGTCGCTCGGCGCGCCCGGCACCGACGCCGACGACCAGCGCGTGGTCACCTCGGCGTCCCGCACCCGTTGCAGCGCCAGCCGCAGCGCGGTGTCCACGTCGAGCGGCGCGCCCGGCGGATCGGGCACGTAGGCGGCGATGTCGTGCTCGCGGCAGACCACTTCGTGCCGCAGCGACTCCGCGAGCGGCCGCGCCACCCCCGCCGGGACCGGGGTCACCAGCCCCACCCAGCGGCTGGACAGCTTCGGCGTCAGCACCGGCACCGGCACGATCACCCGCCGCGGCAGCCCGGCCGCCGCCGCGTACCGCCGCATCATCTCCCGGTACGTCACCACGCCGGTGCCGCCGATGTCGAAGGTCCGGTTCACGTCCGCCGGGATGGCCGCGGCGCCCACCAGGTAGCGCAGCACGTCCCGCACCGCGATCGGCTGCATCCGGGTGCGCACCCAACTCGGCGTCACCATCGCCGGCAGCCGCTCGGTGAGGTAGCGCAGCATCTCGAACGACGCCGAACCCGACCCCAGGATCACCGCCGCCCGCAGCACCGCGGTCGGCACGCCCGACGACAGCAGGATCTCGCCGACCTCGGTCCGCGAGCGCAGGTGCGGCGAGAGCCGCCCCACCGGCACGCCGGGTGGGGTCAGCCCGCCCAGGTAGACGATGCGCCGCACCCCCGCCGCGCGGGCCTGCTCGGCGAAGATCCGCGCGGCCGTACGGTCGGTGTACTCGAACCCGGCGCCCGTACCCAGCGCGTGCACCAGGTAGTACGCCACCTCGACGTCTGCCAGGGCCGCGCGCACCGCGGCCGGGTCCAGCACGTCCCCGGCCGCGACCTCGACCCGGTCCGCCCACGGGTAGTCGCGCAGCTTCACCGGGGTGCGGGCCAGGCAGCGCACCGCGTAGCCGGCGTCGAGGAGTTGGGGCACGAGCCGGCCACCGATGTACCCGGTCGCCCCGGTCACCAGGCAGCGCGCTCCGGCGTGAGCTGTCATCGGCCCACCGTAGCGGACGCAGCGCACCGAATCGGTTACCGTGCGTGTGCGGTGTGCGGTGTGCGGTGCGACGCGTCATCGCGCGGGCGGCGGATCGGCGCGGGCGGGCCGGCGCAGTGCGGCATTCGGACGCGTGCGCCGCTCCCGCGGGTGAACCGGCAGGTGTCGGCCGAAGGGTACGGCGGCGCGCGGTGCTTGGCTCGGCGGGTCGGAGCACGCGCGTGCGGTCGGGGTCGAGGCGGTGGGTCATGGCGGGCGGGGCAGCCGGGGCGGAAGGCGCGGCGGGGACGGCGGAAGGTGCGGCGGGCGACGCGGACACGCTGCTGCGCAGCCGCAGCTACCTGGTCCTGCTGGCGTTCGCGGTGCTGCTGGGCGTACCGGTCTCGGCGGCGGCGTTCGGCTTCCTCGCGCTGGTCGGGAAGCTCGAACCGCTGCTCTACCACGACTTGCCCCGCGGCCTGGGGTTCGACGGGACACCGCCGTGGTGGCCGGTGCCGCTGCTCGCGGTCGGCGGGCTGCTGACCGCACTGTGCGTGCGGTACCTGCCCGGCCGCGGCGGCCATGAGCCCACTGACGGGTTCTCCGCCGCCGGCACTCCGGCGCTGACCGCGCTGCCGGGCATCCTGCTGGCCGCGCTCGCCACCCTGGCGTTCGGCGCGGTGCTCGGCCCGGAGGCGCCGCTGCTCGCGCTCGGGGGCGGGCTGGCCGCCGGGTCGGTCCGGCTGCTGCGCCCGGGGCTGCCCGCGCGCGTCTACGCGGTGGTCGGCGCCACCGGCAGCTTCGCGGCGGTCAGTTCACTGCTCGGCTCCCCGCTGCTGGGGGCGTTCCTGCTGATGGAGGCGGCCGGGCTGGGCGGGCCGATGTTGGGCCCGGTGCTGGTGCCGGGGCTGCTGGCGTCGGGCATCGGCGCGCTGATCTTCGTCGGCATCGGGTCCTGGACGGGCCTGGGGACGTACTCCCTGAAGCTGCCTAACGTGCCGAAGGCGGCCGACCCGACCGCGGCCCAGTTCGGCTGGGCGCTGCTGATCGGGCTGGCCGCGGCCCTGCTCGCGGCCGCGATCCGGTGGCTGGCACGGCGCTTGCGCGACCGGGTCGAGGTGCGCCGGCTGCCGCTGACGGTGCTGCTCGGCCTGCTCGTCGCGGGCCTGGCGGTCGCCTACGCGCAGGGCTCGGACAGGCCCGCCACCGACGTGCTGTACTCCGGTCAGAGCGCCATGGGCCCGCTGCTGTCCGGCGCGGCCGGCACTTCCGTCGGCACCCTCTTCCTGCTCCTGGCGTGCAAGGGCCTGGCGTACGCCGCGTCGCTGAGCGCCTTCCGGGGCGGCCCGATCTTCCCGTCCCTGTACGTCGGCGCCGCCGGCGGGGTGCTGATGTCGCACCTGCCCGGGCTGCCGCTGGTCGCCGCGTTCGCCACCGGCATGGGCGCGATGAGCGTCGCGGTGCTCAGGCTGCCGCTCACCTCGGTGCTGCTGGCCACGCTCCTGATCGGCCGGGACGGGCTGACCGTGATGCCGCTGGTGATCCTGGCGGTCGTGGTGTCGTACGTGGCGACGGCCGTCCTGTCCCGGCCGGCGCGGCCGCAGGGCCCGCAGGCCGCGCACGGCCCGCCCGCTCCGCCCGCCCCGCCGCACCCGGAAGGCGGCCCGCCGCACCCGCCGGGCTCCGCGCACCCGGCCGGCCCGTGAGCCGCGGGCCGAATCCCGCCGCCGCGCCGCGCGACCGCTTGCCTTCGAGCGCACTCCAGCTCCTAGCCTCGACCGCATGACCACACCACAGCAGCCCATCGCCTCCGGATTCGGCGCCGAGAGCACCGCGGCCGAGGTCCTGCGCGGCATCGACCTGACGGGGAAGCTCGCGGTCGTCACCGGCGGCTACTCCGGGCTCGGCCTGGAGACCACCCGCGCGCTGGCCGCGGCCGGCGCGCACGTCGTCGTGCCGGCCCGCCGCCCCGACACCGCGCGGGAGGCGCTGGCCGGGATCGACGGCGTGGAACTGGACGAGCTGGACCTCGCCGACCTCGGAAGCGTCGAGAAGTTCGCCGAGCGGTTCCTCGCCACCGGCCGCGACATCCACCTCACCATCAACAGCGCCGCCGTCATGGCCTGCCCCGAGACGCGGGTGGGCCCGGGCTGGGAGGCGCAGTTCGCCACCAACCACCTCGGCCACCACGCGCTGGTCAACCGGCTGTGGCCGGCCATCGAGCGGGGCCGCGGCCGGGTCGTCTCGGTCTCCTCCGCCGGCCACCACTACTCCCCGATCCGCTGGGACGACCTCCACTTCGACCAGGGGCACTACGACAAGTGGGAGGCGTACGGGCAGGCCAAGACCGCCAACGCGCTCTTCGCCCGCCACCTCGACACCCTCGCCCGCGACCGCGGTGTGCGCGCCTTCTCGCTGCACCCGGGCGGCATCCTCACCCCGCTCCAGCGCCACCTGCCGCGGCAGGAGATGGTGGACCGCGGCTGGATCGACGCCGACGGCAACCCGCTGAACCCGGCCGGCTTCAAGACCCCCGAACAGGGCGCCGCCACCCAGGTGTTCGCCGCGACCTCGCCCCAACTCGACGGCAAGGGCGGGGTCTACCTGGAGGACTGCGACATCGCGGCCCCCGCGGTGCCCGGCGGCCCCCGCACCGGCGTCAAGGACTACGCGGCCGACCCCGAGCAGGCGGCCCGGCTGTGGGCCCTGTCGGCGGAGCTGACCGGGGTCGACGCGCTGGGCTGACGAAGCGTCACTTAACCTCTGGTGTAGGTTGCTTGCGCGGCCGGACCGAACCGTCGCGACTCCGGTGCGGTCCGGTCCCCGGCTGCCCGGAAACCGCCTGCCCGGCCCCGGTCCGGCAGGGGCTGGTTGAATGCTCCCGTGCCCGCCACCTGTCCCGGTATCGACGTCCTGAGCGTCCTGTGCGGCCCCGACCGCCGCCACGGCAGCGAGGTCGCGGTCGTACGCGACGGGCGGCCGTATCCCGACCGGCACGCGCGGCAGGAGCTGGCGGCCCGGCTCGGCTGCCCGCACACCGTCTTCGTGGACGACCCGGAACGCGGCGCCGTCGAGGTGCACCGGCCCGGACAGGGCGTGGCGGCCGACCCGCACGCGCTGATCGGCGCGGCGTGGCTGCTGGACCTGGAGATCCTGGAACTGCCCGCGCTCGGCGACGTGTTCGCCCGGCACGACGGGGAGTTCGGCTGGGTCACCGCGGCCGCGGAGTGGCCCGGGCCGTGGGAGCTGCGGCAGTACGCCGACCCGGCCCAGGTCCTCGGGCTGCCGGTGGACGGCAGCGCGGAGCGCGTCTACGCGTGGGCGTGGGCCGACGAGGCGGCCGGGCGGGTCGTCGGCGCCGAACTCGGGCCGGGCGCCGGGTCCACCGGCGCGGGCGCGCTGCTGCTCGCCCACGAACTGCAACGGGCCCTGAACGTCACGCAGGCGCCGGGCGCGCAGATCCTCTGCGCGCCCGGCGCCGACGGCACCATCGAGATCGGCGGCCGGGTGTTCCTGGCCGCCGCCCGGTAGCCGCCCACCGGCCAGTGGCTACGGCGGCGGCTGCCGGGGACGTGGGCGGTCAGCCGTTGGGCAGGATGACCGCGCGCCCGTTGATCTGCCCGGCGTGCAGCCGCTCGTACGCCCGCGGCGCCTCGTCCAGCGAGAAGGTCTCGGTGTGCACGGAGACCTCGCCGGTGCGGGCCAGCGCCAGCACCTCCTGGAGCTCGCCGCGGCTGCCCCAGTACGGGGCGTACGCCGTCACCTCGAACGGCAGCGCGCCGAACCCGACCGGCAGCGTGCCGCCGGCGATCCCGACGACGGCCACCTCGGCCTCGATGCCGGCCACGGCCGCGGCCGTGCGCAGGGTGGGTTCGGCGCCGACGAAGTCGAAGACCGCCTGCGCGCCCAGCCCGCCGGTCAGCTCGCGGACCGCGGCGCCCGCCTTGTCGTCGGAGAGCACCGCCTCATGGGCGCCGACCTCGCGCGCCAGCCGCAGCTTGTCCTCGCTGACGTCCAGGGCGACGACCCGGGCCGGGCTCAGCGCCCGCAGCAGCTGGATCGCGGTGTGCCCGAGGCCGCCGGTGCCGATGACGACCGCGGTGGAGCCGGGCACCAGCTTGGGCAGCGCCCGCTTGATCGCGTGATAAGGCGTCAGGCCCGCGTCGGTCAGCGGCACCGCCGCCACCGGGTCGAGCCCGCCCAGCGGCACCAGGTGGCGCGGGTCGTCCACGAGCAGGTACTCGGCGATGGCGCCGGGCGCGCCGAGCCCGGGCGGGCGGATGCCCAGCTCGTCGGCGCGCAGGCAGTAGTTCTCCTTGCCCTCCGCGCACTTGGCGCACTGGCCGCAGCCCCAGGGGCCGTAGACCGCGACGGCGTCGCCCTCGCGGACCCCGGTCGCGCCCGCGCCGAGCGCGACCACGGTGCCGACGCCCTCGTGGCCGAGGGTGAGCGGCAGCTGGTACGGGAAGCCGTCGGCCGGCCAGCTCATCACGGCGATGTCGCTGTGGCACACGCCGGCGGCGGTGACCTTCAGGAGCACCTGGCCGGGGCCGGGCTCGGGGTCGGGAACGGTCACCACCTCGGGAGCGGCGCCGATGGTGCGGTACTGCAGGGCCTTCATGGGGGTTCTCCTCTCCAGCGGGACGGATCTCGCGGCTCAGACGGCGGTGTAGGCGCCGTCCACCAGGTGGTAGCTGCCGGTGACGAAGGAGGCGCGGTCGGAGAGCAGGAACCCGATCAGCTCGGCGACCTCCTCGGGCCGGCCCAGCCGACCGGCCGGGTGCAGGCCGACCAGCGCGGCCCGCGCCTGGTCGTCCATCGCCTGGAGCAGCGGCGTCTCGATGAAGCCGGGGCCCACGGAGTTGATCCGGATACCGCGCGCGGAGTACTCGGCCGCCGCGGACTTCGTCAGCCCGACCACGCCGTGCTTGGCGGCCACGTAGGCGGGCGAGCCGGCGAAGCCGACGGACCCGAGGATCGAGGCGACGTTGACGATGGCGCCGCCGCGGCCGGTGGCCTCGATGGCGGGCAGCTCGTGGCGCAGGCAGTAGAAGACGCCGTCGAGGTTGGTGCGGATGACCCGGTCGTACGCGGCGATGTCGTACGCGCCGGTGGGCGCGCTCGGGCCGCCGATCCCGGCGTTGTTCACGGCGAGGTCGAGGCCGCCGAAGGTCTCGGTGGCGAAGGCGACGGCCGCCGCCACGGAGTCCGGGACGGTCACGTCGAGGGTGGTGGCCGCGGCAGACAGCCCGTCGGCGGTCAGGGCCGCGGCGGCCCGCTCGGCGCCGGCGGTGTCGTAGTCGGCGATGACGACGTGGGCGCCGCCGGCGGCCAGCAGCCGGGCGGTGGCCAGGCCGATGCCGGAGGCGGCGCCGGTGACGAGAGCGGTGCGGCCGGCGAACTCGGTGGAGCCGGTGGCCGGGGTGGAGCTGGGGGTGTTGCTCATGGTGTTCTCACTCATCGGTAGTGCGTGATGGTTCGGTGGTGCGTGATGGTGCGGTGCTGCGGTGTGCGGCCGCCGAGGCGGCCTGGCTGGAGAGGACGTCGTAGGCGCGCTCGACCAGGTCGGTGAGGTCGGCGCCCGGGCCGCCGGGGGCCGCCGTGTCCTGCGGGGTGTGGGCCCAGGCGCGCAGCGCGGCGGTCAGCACGCCCGCCGCGGCCTCCACGACCACGGCCGGGCGCAGGTCCCGCAGGGTGTCGGTGCCCAGCCGCTCGGCGACGATCCGCACCGACTCGTCCTGCGCGTCCACACGGATGCGCTCGTAGGCCGCGAACAGGGTGGGCTCGGAGTCGAGCAGGGCGATGATCCGGCGCATCTGCGGCCGCAGATGGCGGGCCGGGGTGCGCGGGTCGGTGAGCCAGGCGCGGACCGCCCGGCGGTAGGCCAGCAGCGGCGGCTCGTCGGCGGGGCGGGTGCGCAGCAGCGCGTTGATCCGCTCGCCGTCGTCGCGGACGAAGCCGAGCGCGGCATCCTCCTTGCCGGTGAAGTACCGGCTGAAGGTGCGGCGGGTGACGTCCGCGCGTTCGGCGACGGCCTCCACCGTGGTGGCGGCCAGCCCCCGCTCCAGAATCAGCTCGACCGCGGCGGTGGCGAGTGCCTCCCGGGTGCGGCGGGCCCGCAGCAGCCGCCGGTCGGTCCCGGCGGTGCCGCGCTGTCCTGGTACGTCGGCGTCCATGGGTACGACGCTACGCCCGAATGTCCCGGTGGGACATTTTTCCCGGTGAGACAAATGTCCCACCGGGACGGATGTCTCACCGGGACATTTCGGCCCGGCGAGGGTGTAGAAGGGGCCGCGGGAAGGGCACCCGAAGGCGCCCCGCGGGCGTCAGCCGGTGGTCGGCCGGTAGGCGTACACCGTCGTGGCGACCTCGCACACGCTCGGCGGCACGATCTCCACCCGCAGCAGCTTCGCCGCCGTGTCGTAGTCGATGCCCTCGGCCTCGAAGGTGCCCGAGCAGATGCTGCTCTGCGGGAGCTGGAAGAGCGTGGTGACCTGCCCGGTGACCGCGGTGCCGTCCAGCGCGTGCGGCAGGTCGACCTGGACGACGTCCTTCGCCGCGTCGTCGGAGGAGCACACCAGGCGCGTCGCGGAGACGAAGTCGCAGCCCTGGATGTCGTCGACGCTGCGGTCCAGCGTGATCTGCCCGGCCTGCGGGAGGGTGCCGCCGGTGGCCGGCGTCGAGGAGTTGGTCAGCGGCGCGGGGAAGACCTGGAGCCGGCCCTCGGTGCCCCACTCGCCCTCCACCAGCCACTGGGCGTCGGGGGAGACCGCGGCGAACGAGTTGTTCAGCAGCTCGCCGGAGTCCAGCGGGTGCGTGTAGTCGTAGGTCGCGCCGGACGGCGTGGTGACCTCGAAGAGCTTCGACGTGGCGTCGTCGCCGCCCTGGTAGGCGTCGTAGACGTAGCCGCCCACGATGTCCGGGTCGCCGACGTGGTTCCAGCCCTGGACCCGCAGCCGCAGCGGCACCGAGCCCAGGCCCCGGGTGAGCAGCGAGCCGTCGGCCTTGGTGGCGATGCCCTCGCCGCCGGTCACGGAGTTCACCGTCGAACTGCCCGCGGCCACCCAGCCGCCGGGGGAGTCGTCCGCCCGGGCGGACGCGGTGCCCAGGGCGGTGGCGGCGGCGATGGCGATGATCAGGGCGGTCGCGCGGCGGCGCAGTGCGGTGGCGTTCACAAAAACCCCCAAGGTGGTCGGGCGGAGCGCTCGGCATGCCCGGCCCCGACCACGTGCGCGGGCGCGGTGGCGGGCTCGGGCGCCCCGACCCTAGCCCCAGCGGTATCACCCGCACCACCATGCCCCGGCCAACTCGCCCTGAACTCCGCGCCCGTGACGGCCCACCACACGGGCCCGGGGCCCGCCGCCCGGGCCCGGGCCCTCGCGGACCGAACCTGACCGCATTGCTCCCTACCGTTGGGGGCATCACGACGGACGGCGCCGGAGAGCCGGGGCCGCAGGACCGAGAGGTGCACACCCATGCCGAGCCTGGTGAACGCGGAGACCGACGAGCGCGACGCCCTGCTTCAGTTCCTCGACGCCCAGCGCGGCGCGCTGCGCCGGGCGGTGCTGGGGCTCACCGACGAGCAGGCCGCCGCCCACCCCAGCGCCAGCACGATGTCGCTCGGCGGCCTCGTCAAGCACGCGGCGCGCCGCGAGCACGACTGGGTGCAGGTGGTCCTGATGGGCCGCCAGGAGCCCCAGCGCGTCCAGGGCCCCGAGGACTGGGCCGACGAGTTCCAACTGCTGCCCGGCGAGCGGCTGTCCGACGTCCTCGCCGAACTCGACGCGGTGGCGCGCGCCACCCGGGAAGCCGTCGCCGCCCTGCCCACCCTCGACGTCGGCGTCGCGCTGCCCGAGGCGCCGTGGTTCCCCAAGGACGCCAAGCGCAGCGCCCGCTGGATTCTGCTCCACCTCATCGAGGAGCAGGCCCGGCACGCGGGCCACGCCGACCTCATCCGCGAATCGCTGGACGGCGCCCTGGAGTTCGAGCTGCTCGCCCAGGAGCAGAGCGGGCAGCAGGAAGGGTAGCCACGCGCCCGCGGCTGAGCGCCAGAGCCGGGGCGGGGGCCGGGGCCGCGCGGGTCAGTGCCCGCCGCGGCCCAGCCCCGGCACCCCCAGCGCGGACAGCCCGTTGAGCACCACATCGACGCCGACCGCCGCCAGCAGCAGCCCGAGCAGGCGGCTGAGCAGTTCGATGACGGTGTGGTGCGTCCGGCGCAGCAGCGGCGCCAGCACCAGCACGCAGGCCAGGTCGAGCACGATCACCGTCTCGTACGCGCCCACGACCGTGCCGCGCCAGGACCACGAGTCGCGCTCGGACGCCTCGATGAGGATCGCGGTCAGCGCCAGCGGGCTGACCACGAACGGCATCAGCAGCACCCTGATCCCGCCCACCACGTCCGGCTGGTCCTCGTCCGGCGCCTCGACGCCCAGATGCACCCCGAGCACCAGGCCGATCGCGTAGATGAAGAAGATGATGCCGCCCGCCACCAGCAGCGCGGGCGCCGAGATGTGGAACAGCTCCAGCAGCCAGGGCGCCGTGAACCCGGCGAGCGCGCCCACCGCCAGCGCCAGCACCGACGACAGCAGCGCGATCAGCCGCAGCCGCCCGCGCTCGTGCAGGCGTGCCAGGTGCGCGAACGACAGCAGCACCTTCGGCGGGCCGACGACGGAGAAGAAGGTGATGAACGCGGCGGCGAAGCTCTTGGTGACCATGGGGCGCATCCTCGGCCCGCCGCCCCCGCCCGCGGCGGACCGACCCGCCCGCGCCACCCGTCCCGCCGCTACGATGTGGCGGTCGTCGCAGAAGGAGAGTTGAGGTGCCCGGTCACCGAAGCGCGCGCTGACGCCGTAGGTCGTCTCCGACCCGTCATCGCGTGCTGCCCCTGAACACGGTCGGCGCCCGGCAACGGCGCCCGCCCGGTACCGGCCTGCGGCCGGCGCGCGGCACAGCGAGCCCTTCCCTGCCCGGTCCCGGGGCGCGGCAACCGCGCGCCCCCCGCCACCGGCGCCGCTGTTCGCGACCCAAGGGGCACCCGTGCCGACCGTACCGCCGCCGCCTCCCGCACACGTTCCGCCGCCCGCACCCACCCGTGCCGAACCCCCTGCCGGGCTGCTGCGGGACCCCGACTTCCGGCGGTTCTGGTCCGGCCAGACCGCCTCCCAGCTCGGCGAGCAGGCCGCGGCCACGGTGCTGCCGCTGCTCGCCGTCGTGGAGCTGCACGCCGGGCCCGGCCGGCTCGGCCTGCTGCGCGCCGCCGAGCAGGCGCCGATCCTGCTGCTGTCGCTGCTGGTCGGCGTGTGGGTGGACCGCCGCCGCTCCACCCGGGTCATGGTCCTCGCCGACCTCGGCCGCGCCGCCGTCCTCGCCGCGGTCCCACTCGCCTACCTCCTGGGCGGGCTCGGTCTGCCGCTGCTGCTCGCCCTGTCCTTCCTCACCGGCTCCCTGTCGGTGTGCTTCGACGTGGCCTACCAGTCCACGCTGGTCCGGCTGGTGCCGCGGCAGCGGCTCACCGAGGGCAACGGCGTGCTCGAAGGCAGCAGGTCCGCCGCCCGGATCGCCGGGCCCGCGCTCGGCGGGGGACTGGTCTCGCTGCTGGGCGCGCCTTTCGCCGCCGCGGGCTGCACCGCCCTGTTCGCGCTGTCCGCACTCGCCGTGCGCCGGGTCCGGCCGGGCGGCCACCATGCCGCTGACACACCGTCACCCGGGGCCGGCGGCGTACGACGGCAGATCCGCGAGGGGCTCCGGCTCGTCGTACGCGACCCGGTGCTGCGCGCCGTCGGCGCCGCGTCGGCCCTCTTCCAGTTCTCCTTCGCCGCCCTGATGACCGTCTACCTGCTGTTCCTGCCGCGCACCCTGCACCTGTCCGGCGGCGCGGTCGGACTCGTGCTCGCCGCCACCGGCCCGGGCGCGCTGGCGGGTTCGGCGCTGGCCGCACGGCTGCCGTCCCGGCTCGGCCTCGGCCCGGTGCTCGTCGGGTCGGCCGCGCTCGCCGACGGCGTGATGCTGGGCGTGCCCGCGCTGCACGGCTCCGGCCCCGCCACGCTCGCCGCCCTCACCGCGGTCAACGTCCTGTTCGGCGCCTTCGGCCAGCTCGTCGACGTGACCACCACGGCGATCCGGCAGGCCGCCACGCCCGTACGGTTCCAGGGCCGCGTGGTGGCCACCCTCAACGTCGCGGGCATCGGCATGGGCCCCTTCGGCTCCCTGCTCGGCGGCGCCCTCGCCGCGTACTGCGGCCCGCGCACCGCGCTGCTGGCGACCGCCGCCGCCCTCGTGCTGTCCCCGCTGTACATGGCGTGCTCCCCGCTGGCCCGGCTCGGCCGGCCGGCCCCGGCACACCGCGCGGAGCGCCGACTGCCGTGACATGTACGGGTATGGGGCAGGAGCGGGCCGGGCGGTGGGGACACGCCGGAGGCGGGCACCCGCCCCCGGCCGGGCGCCCGGCAGGGCGTGAACTAGCCTTGCGGCCCATGGGAAACGGGAGCCCGGCGGGAGAATCGGGGTCAGTGAGCACACCGTCGACGCATCCGGGCCGCGCGGCCGAGCCGCCCGCCGCGCGGTCGGACTACTGCGCGGGCTGCCGCCGCGCCCTCAACGGCGCCTTCATGTGCCCGGGATGCGGCGCCTACGCACCGGACATCGACCCCCGCGGCCCGGCCGGCCGCGCACCGGTCGACCTGCCGCCGGCACCCGCGGAGGACGCGGACGCCGACGGGACCGCGACCGCTGCCACCACGGCCCTGCCCGCCGCGGCCGCCAAGGTGGCGCTCCCGCCGGAGGAACCCGCCGCCAGGGAACCGTCCGGGCACGCGCCGCCCGGCATATCCGGCCCGGCCGCCGGCTCCGGCACCGCCGAGGACACCCCGGAGCCGGGTGAGGAGCGGCAGCGCAGGAACCGCCGCCGAGCCGCGGTCGTCGCCGCGTTCGCCCTCGTCGGCGCCGGGATCGCCGCGGCGGTGATATCCGCCGGCTCGTCCTCCTCCTCCCGCCCGCCCGCCGTGTCCGTCTCCGACGACCCGTCATCACCCGGCCGTACGGGCCCCGGCGCCGCCACCGCCACCGCGAGCCCGCCGCCCGGCAGCCACTCCGCCGCGCGCCCCCGCACCTCCGCCGCGGCCCCGCCCGCCGCGGACCCCGGCATCTCCGCGTCCGCCGCCCCCACCACACCCCGCGCCCCGGGCACCACGGCCTCCGGCAGTGTGACGACCCCCAGCGCCGCCACGTCCCCGCCGCGGAGCGCCACCCCCACCGGCACCGGGTCCTCCTCGCCCACCCCGAGCCCGAGCCGCAGCTCGCCCTGCGTGTTCGGGCTCTGCCTCAACTGACCCCGCCGGCCAGGGTGTCGGCCAGACCGGTCGCGAAGAGCGAGGTACCGGCGCCGCCGCGCGGGTGGACGTGGTCGATCCACAGCAGGTCCAGGTGCCCGGCGACATCGGTGTACCAGTCGTCCAGCAGCACCTCGGGGTGGCGGGCGTGGTAGTCGCGCACCGTGCTGTTGACGCTGTCCTGCCAGGGGAACGGCCCGCGGACGGTGGTCAGCACGATCCGCCGGTCGCCGACCACCTCGCGCACCCGGTCCACGTCCTGCGCGCCGAAGGTGGCGTTGGTGCCGAGCGCGAGGACCACGGTGCCGCGCAGCTCGTGCCGGGCCAGCAGCTGCGCGCAGATGTCCGGCGCGTCCTCCATCATCCGCCCGACCTGGGCGTAGAGCCGGACACCGGGCAGCAGGCGGTGCAGGTCCTCCGCGGAGCCCAGCGTGATGGAGTCGCCGATCACCGTGACGTCGCTGCCGTCCACGGTGCCGTCCACGCCGCCGGGGGCGGGGGAGGGCGCGGCGGCCGGCTGGGACGGGGCGGCCGACGGCCCGGAGTCCGCGGGGGGCGCGGGCACCGGCGCCGGGGGAGGGGCCGCGGCGCGGGACGCGCCGTGCGGCGCGGCCGCGCGGGCGTCACCGCCCTTCCCGGCGAGCGTCGCCTCGTACTGCGCGCCGGCTCGCAGCTGGTTCTCCAGGGCGCTGGGCGCCGACGCCGGGCTGGCCAGCACCGCGGCGGTGGCGAGGGCGGCCGCGCCGGCCAGTACCGTGAGCGCCGGATGGCGCCGGGGGAGCCGGCCCCACGCGGTGCGGCCGTACCGCGGCCAGCCGTGGAGCCTGCCGCCCGGCGCCGGCGCCGGCGCCGGCACCGCCGCGGCCGGGCCGTCCGCCGCCCCGTCCGCCGCTCGCTCCGCGGTCTTCGCGGCGCCCGCGCGCTCCCGCAGCAGTGCGGTCGGGCGCCGGACCAGCCGCCGCGCGGCGACCGCCAGCGGCAGCGGCGCGAGGAGCTCCAGCAGGCGCACCGACGTGGAGGTGTCCGGCCACAGGGCGTTCACCGTCACCACGACCGGCCAGTGCCACAGGTACAGCCCGTACGAGTGCCGGCCGAGCAGCCGCAGCGGCGCGGTGTCCAGCAGCCGCGGCTGGGCGCCGAGCGCGCAGCCCGCGCAGACGGTGGTGGTCGCGGCGGCGACCGCGGCGAACCCCCACCCGTACATCACGCCGTTGCCCGGGCCGAGCACCGCGAAGGCGACGAGGACGGCCAGCGCGGTCCGTACGGCGTCCCGGCCCCGGTGCGGCAGCCGGTCGGCGTACCGGGCCAGCGCGGGCAGCGCCAGCGCGGCGGCGCACCCGGCCAGCAGCGCCCCGCAGTGCGAGTCGGTGCCGAAGTACGCCCGGGAGCCGCCGGAGGCGCCGGGCCCGAGGGCGTGCATCCGCCACAGCGAGACGGCCGCGCCGCCCGCCGCCAGCAGCGCGAGCAGCGCGGCCGTCATGCGGCGGCCGCGGCGCAGCGGCAGGAGCGCGGCCAGCAGCAGCGGCCAGACCAGGTAGAACTGCTCCTCCACGCTCAGCGACCACAGGTGCTGGAGCAGCGGCGGGCTGCCGAAGTGGTGGAAGTAGTCGGCGCCCTGGTGGATCTGCCACCAGTTGTTGACGAACGCCAGCGAGGCCAGGGTGTCGCCGCGCAGCCCGTCGCCGATGCCGGTGCCGAGCCCGGCGGTCAGCCGCGCGGTGGCCGCGCAGGCGGCCAGCACCAGCAGGAGTTCGGGCAGCAGGCGCAGCGCGCGGCGCCGCCAGAACCCGGCGAGCGCGATCCGGCCGGTCCGCCGGTGCTCGCCCACCAGCAGGTGGGTGATGAGGAACCCGCTGATGCCGAAGAAGACGTCCACCCCGAGGTAGCCGCCGGGCAGCCAGCCCGGGTGCACGTGGTAGGCGACGACGGCGGCGACCGCCAGGGCGCGCAGTCCGTCCAGCCCGGCCAGGCGCGGGGCGGGCACGGACGGCCCGGGCTCGCGGGCGGCGCGCGGGACGGTGCGGGTGCGGGCCGGGCCCTTGACGGGGGCGCCCTTTGCGGCGGCGCCCTTGGCGGCCCGCGCGGGCCGGGCCGCCGGTCGGGGCACCGGGGAGGCGGCGGAGGGACGGGACTCGGGCGGCGGGGCAGACGAAGGCACGCTCCACCGTAGGAACGCCTTCGCCGGCCCCGCGCGGCCTGATCGACCATCAGAACTAACGGATCATCAGACCATCACCCGAACGTGCGACGCGGTCAGTAGTGGATCGGCCCGCGGACGCCGCCGCCGGCCAGCACCGGGTCGCCGTTGAGCGCCACGCTCTTCGGGCTCGCCAGGAACGCGATGACGTCGGCGACCTCCGCCGCGGTCACGATCCGCCCGATCGAGATGTCCGCCGCGGCCCTGCGCTCCACCTCCTCCGCGCTCACCCCGTGCGCGGCCGCCATCGCGGCAAGGGTTTGCGGGGTCTTCTCGGTACGGGTGAAGCCCGGGTGCACCACCACCACGTTGACACCCTGCGGGCCCAACTCGTCGGCGAGGTTCTTGCTCAGCGCGGCCACCGCCACATTGCGCACCGAGCCCACCACGGACCCGGTCTGACGGGCCGCCAGCCCGCTGATGTTGATGACGCGGCCCCAGCCGCGCTCGACCATCCCGGGCGCGAACGCCCGCGCGGTGCGCAGATAGCCGCGCACCTTCACGTTGAACTGGGCCTCCAGCTCCTCCTCCGGGAAGCTGCCGGGGTTCGGAGTCGCGGCGGAGTTCACCAGGATGTCCACCCCGCCCAGCGCCCGCACCGCCTCCTCGGCCAGTGCCGCCACCGACGCGTCGTCCCCGGTGTCGGCCCGCAGCCCCACCACCGTACGGCCCGGCCCCGCAACCGCCTTCACCTCTGCCACCGCCGCGGCCAGCGCCTCGGCCCCCCGCGCGACGAGTCCCACGTCCGCGCCCTCCGCCGCCAGCGCCTTCGCGGTGGCCAGCCCGATGCCCCGGCTTGCACCGGTGACGAGGGCACGGCGGCCGGTCAGTTCGAGATCCACGAGTACATCCCTTTCGATCCTTGCGGTCCCCCCTCCTCCTGACCAATCCCCCCGCCCGCCCCCGTGTTCCCCACCACCCGCCGCCGGAGCGGGATCGGGGGCCGAAGGGGCAGGCACGGGGGTCGGGGTGGGCCGCGGGGTGCGGAGCCGGCCTGCTACTGGGAGCCGGCGGCGAACTGCGGGTCCTTCTTCTGGTCGTAGACCTCCTTGCCGGCCGCGTCGTAGGCGTGGACGTACGGGGTCGCCATCGCGGAGAAGTACTTGGGGGCCGGCGTGCCGACGGAGAACGCCGCGCTGTAGAAGAACGCACCGCCCGCCATGACCGCCGGATACTCGGTCGCGTCCTCCCCGTAGCTGACGGTGATCTTGGCGATGCCGGAGGTGTAGTGCCCGGCCCCGAGGGAGAGGTAGCGCCCCGAACCGGCCGGCTCGCCGACGGAGTCGAAGTACTCCACGAGGTGACCGGTGCCCCACAGGCGGTTGTTGACGAACGTCGGCGGGTGGTCCTGGCTGCTCCCCTTCTCGCCCTTGGCCTCGCACTGCACGTACTGGCCGGCCGAGTCGACGGCGATCACCGCGCCGTCCCAGTCCGTGGACGCGGCAGGGGTACGGACGGCGATCACCGCGTGGTAGTTCGACGCGTCCGATCCCAGGCACGAGGCCAGGATCTTGGTGGCCGTCCCGGGTGCGATCGGGGTCGTGGCCGTACCGGTGACGGTGAACGTCCCGGAGGTGGCGGAGGCGCTGGGGGACGACGGCCGCGTCGAGCCGGTCCCCGCTCCGGCCGGCGGAGAGACCCGGCCCGCACTCGGTGAGGCGGCCGCGCTCGTCGCCCGTCCGCCGCTGCCGGCCCGGACCGGCTGGGCCGCCCCCTGCCCGCTGAAGACGGTCACCGCCGCGACGCTCGCCGCCGCGACTGCGGCGGCGATGCCCAACGGCAGCCCCCACCTGCGGGCGAACGAGGCCGGCTTGTCCTCTGGATCGATCTTCATCAGTAGGTCCTCTCGGAGCCGCCGGTGATGCGGCAGCTCACGATCAGGGGGAGGCGCGGGAACACCTGGCGAGTCGTTCATCGTGCGCCCTCCTCCGCGGTGACGGGATTCTTCGAACCGGAAGACGACGCGGCGGCCCCTGGTCCGCCGGCGAGGTCGGCCCCCAGCCTGCGCCGCGCGCGGTGCAGCCGGGACTTGACGGTGCCCACCGCCACCCCCAGCGCCGCCGCGGCCGCCTGCTGGTCCAGGCCCGACCACACGCACAGCTCGACGACCTCGCGTTCATGGCGCGGCAGCCGGGCCAGCGCCCGGTGGATCTGCGACATCCGGCGCTCGTCGTCCACCCGGCCGGCCACGCGGTCCGCGTGGTCGCCCGCCGGCTCGTCATGGGAGACGAGCCGGTGCAGCAGTGCCTCGGCCCGCCGCAGGCGCCGCCGGGTGTTGGACACCAGGTGCTCGGCGATGCCCAGCAGCCACGGCAGGGCCGAGTCGCGGTCCAGCACGATCTCCGAACGGCGGCGCCAGGCGTGGAGGAACACCGTCGAGGTGAGGTCCTCGGCCTCCGACCAGTCGGCGGTCCGCCGGAACAGGTGGTTGTAGACGGTCTTCGCATGGCGGTCGAAGATCCGCCCGAACGCCTCGCGATCGCCGTCGACCGCCCAGGCCCACAACACCCGGTCGGATATGCCTTCCTCCGCCGCGGTGGGGCCAACGTCGTTCACTTCCATGCCCTGTACGTGTCCGGCACCGGGCCGAAGGTTCCCGCCGCCCGCACTCCACCGCGCCCGGAGCCCGCCGCCCGGCGCCCGCACCGGCCGCCGATCGGCGGAGGAGGGTTGGCCGTGCCGACGAATCCCGCCCCCATGGCCAGGGGCATGGGGGCGCCCCCAGCCGACGGGGCCTGGCACGCACGCTCTCCCCCTGCCTACGGCGGGAGGCGCCCCCAGCGTCGTCGGCCGTCGGCGCGGCCCGCTGCGCTCTGTTCCCCCCCAGAGCTTCGCCTGGGAGGGACCCCCGCCCTTCCGGCGGGACGACGCTATGTGTCCGACACGGCCTAATCGTCGGTGGGGGCGGGGGTCGTGGCCGGGTCGGGGATGCGGGGGAGGACGTCCTTGAGGTAGCTGGCCACGGTGGCTTCGATGCCGACGTCGTGCTCGGCCTGCTCGGAGAGGTACCAGCGGTGTTCGAGGAGCTCGTGGTAGATCTGCGCGGGTTCCATGCTGCCGCGCTGGTCGAGGGGGACCAGGCGGACGGTCGGGCGGAAGACCTGGCGGACCCAGCGGTGGGCGAGGACCTCCGGGCGGGCGCCGAGCGGGTCGCCGGGGGCGTAGTCGTCCTGCGTGGTCATCCACTGCTCGAGGTCGTTGAGGAGGCTGCGGGCCTGGTTCTCCTCGGTGTCCAGGCCGGTCAGCCGCAGCAGTTGGCGCTGGTGGTGCCCGGCGTCCACGACCTTGGGCAGGAAGGTGACGGTGTCACCGCCCGGCGAGCGCTGGATCTGCATCTCGGCGACGTCGAAGCCGAGGTCGTTGAGGCGGCGTATCCGGCGGTCGATGTAGTGCCGCTTGCCCGCCGGGTAGACGGACTCGCGGGTCAGTTCGTGCCACAGGTCGGCGTAGCGGGAGCAGATCGCCTCGGCGAAGGTGACCGGGTCCACCGAGGGGTGCAGGGAGCCGCCCGCCTCCAGGTCCATCAGCTCGCCGGCGATGTTCACCCGGGCCAGGTCGATGTCGTAGTCGCGCTGCCCGGCGCTGAGCCGCGGCTGTATCTGGCCGGTCTCGGCGTCCACGAGGTAGGCCGCGTACGCCCCGGCGTCACGGCGGAAGAGGGTGTTCGACAGGGAGCAGTCGCCCCAGGCGAAGCCGACCAGGTGCAGCCGCACCAGCAGCACCGCCAGCGCGTCGAGCAGGCGGCTGACGGTGCCGGGCCGCATCGTGGTCTCGAACATCGACCGGTACGGCAGCGAGCCGCCCAGGTGCCGGGTGACCAGCGCCGGTTCCAGCGCGGTGCCGTCGGCCGCCTCGCGGCCGGTGACGACCGCGATCGCGTCGACCGCGGGGATCGCCAACCGGTCCAGGTCCCGCAGGAGTTCGTACTCGCGGGCGGCGGCCCACTCGCTGACCTCCTTGACCGCCACGACCTCGTCGCCGGCGCGGGCGAAGCGCACCACGTGCCGCGAGATGCCGCGCGGCAGCGCGACCAGCGTCTCGTCGGGCCACTGTTCGAGCGGCAGACCCCACGGCAGGTCGAGCAGGTCGGCGGGGTGGCCGGCGTCAATGACCCTGATCTGCAACGGCATGGTGCTTCCGGTCCTCTCGTAGGACCGCAGGCTACAGGCTGTGCCGCGCCGCCCACGAGGTCACCGCGGCCCCGATCGCGTCCGGCCGGTCCTCGGGCGCGAGGTGGCCGGCGGGCCCGCAGTGCTCGGTCTCCAGCGCGGCCATGTGCCGGTGTGTGGGGGCCTGCGGCGGGCCTGGCGCCGTAGCCGCTCACTATCGTTAGTCCGACAAACACAACGGAGTACGATGCGGCCATGGACACCGCGCACGATGAGCCGCTTCCGGATGACGGGGTCGACCGGGCCGGGCGGGGCGAAGGGGCGGCAACGCCGCGGCGGCTCGTGGCGCTGCCCAGCCGCCTGCTGAACCTGGCCGCGGCCCAGGGCGAGCGGATGGTCAGCGGCCGGCTGGCCGCGGCCGACGCCCGCAAGTGGCACTACGCCGTGCTGGCCGCCCTGGAGGAGTACGGCCCGGCCAGCCAGGCCACGCTGAGTCGGCGCACCGGCATCTACCGCAGCGACCTGGTCGCGGTGATCAACGAGCTGGAGGCCCGGGACGCGGTCCGGCGCGCCCCCGACCCCGAGGACCGCCGCCGCAACGTGGTCACGCTCACCCCGGACGGCCGCGACCACCTGCACCGCCTCGACACCGTTCTCGACACGGCCCAGGAGGACCTGCTCGCCCCGCTCACCGACGAGGAGCGGACCGAGCTGACCGCACTGCTCACCCGGCTGCTCGCCCACCACACCGCCCACCCTGAGGGCGCGGTCGGCGAGCCCGCCTTGTCCGGCCGCTGACCCCGCGAGAGCGCCGCGGAGATCCGGACGACGGGCTACTCCTCGCGCGCCGCCGCCCGCAGCACCGTGCCCTGCGCGACCGCGCACAGCGTCTCGGCGCCGTCGGCGGCCACCGCGTACAGGTCGCACCGGCACACCGCCTGCCGCCGCCCGGCCTGCACGGTCTGCGCCCGCGCCACCAGCCGCACCCCGGTGCCCGGCCGGAGGTACTGCACGGTCAGCCCCCCGGTCAGCACCGCCGGACCCAAGACCGACCCCGCGGCGAAGGTGATCGCGTTGTCGGCGGCGTAGGCAAGCACTCCGCCGTGCAGGAATCCGTTCTGCTGCCGCAGGTCGTCGCGGACGGCGACCTCCAGGACCGCGGCGCCGCCGCCGAACGCGGACAGCTCCGCGCCGAGCAGCCGGCTGAACGGCTGGGCGCCGAGCGTGGCGCGGGCCGCCTCCAGGTCCAGAGCGGGTGCGGCCGCCGGGTCGTGGTGGGGTGCGGGGCTCATCAGCGGTTCCCTTCCTCCGTCGCCTGACCGGGCACCGGGCCCGGGTCCGTACTGGGGGCCGGCTCGAGGTACGACAGCAGCTCGCGCGCGGCCGGGCTCGGCCGCGCGCCCCTCGGCAGCGCGACCGACACCTCCCACGCGGCGCCGCCCGGACCCGTCACCGGCACCGCCGCCAGCGTCGCCGCCTGCTCCTTGCGGGAGATCGGCCGGGGCACCACCGCGACCCCCAGCCCGTGCCGGACCAGGTCGATCAGCGTGTGGACGTCGTACACCTCCAGCGCCACCCGCCGCGCCGCGCCGCACGCCGCGAACGCCCGGTCGGTCAACTGCCGCGCGCCCCAGTCCTGGTGCCAGTCCACGAACGTCTCACCGGCCAGCGCCGCCCACTCCACCCGCGCGGCGCCCGCCAGCGGATGCCCCGGGTCGCACAGCAGCACCATCGGCTCGGCGGTCAGCGGCAGCAGCCGCACCCCGTCGGGCGGCGGGCCCGGCAGCGAGACGAACGCCAGGTCCAGCCGGCCGTCCGCCACGTCCTGCGCCAGCACCGCGGAACCCGCCTGCCGCAGCCGCACCTCGACGCCGCCGTGGCGGGCCCGGAAGCGCGCCAGCAGCGCGCCGACGTCCACCGTCACGCACTGCTCGGTGCCCACCGCGAGGCTGCCGCGCAGCAGGCCCTGCACCGCCGCCACCGCCTCCTTCGCGGCGCGGGCGCCGGCCAGCGTGCGTGTCGCCTCGCCCAGCAGTGCCCGCCCCGCGCCGGTGAGTTCGACACTGCGGGTGGTCCGCACGAACAGCGGCGAGCCCAACTCCCGCTCCAGCGCGCGCACCGCCGCCGACAGCCCCGACTGCGACACCAGCAGCCGCCGCGCGGCCTTGGTGAAGTGCCGCTCCTCGGCGACGGCCACGAAGTACTCCAGCTGGCGCAGTTCCACGATTGAGAAACCTAGTCGATGAATGCGTTCTCTTTCTCCTGTTGGACGGGATCGGCGGGCCGGGGACAGCATGGTGCGCGGCCCGGCACCCGCCGCGCGTACGGAGCGAAACCGGAGGAACCGCATGGAGTACCGCACCCTCGGCAGCAGCGGCGCGGGCGTCTCGGCGCTGGCGCTCGGCACCATGACGTTCGGCGCCGAGACCGACGAGAAGGGCGCGTTCGCGCAGCTCGACCGGTTCGTCGCGGCCGGCGGCACCCTCGTCGACACCGCCGACGTCTACAGCGCCGGAGTCTCCGAGGAGATCATCGGCCGCTGGCTGGCGGCGCGCCCCGCCGACATCACCGGCCGGGTCGAGATCGCCAGCAAGGGCCGCTTCCCGATGGGCGACGGCCCCAACGACGCCGGGCTGTCCCGCCGCCACCTCGACCGCGCGCTCGACGCGTCGCTGCGCCGGCTCGGAGTCGACTGCATCGACCTCTACCAGGTGCACGCCTGGGACCCCTACACCCCCGTCGAGGAGACGCTGCGCTTCCTCGACGACGCGGTGCGGCGCGGCCGCATCCACTACGTGGGCCTGTCCAACTTCACCGGCTGGCAGCTCCAGAAGGCCGTGGACGTCGCCGACTTCCGCGGGCTGGCCCGCCCGGTCACGCTCCAGCCGCAGTACAACCTGCTGGCGCGGGAGATCGAGTGGGAGATCACGCCCGCGTGCGTCTCGGCGGGGCTCGGCCTGCTGCCGTGGAGCCCGCTCGGCGGCGGCTGGCTGACCGGCAAGTACCGCAGGGACGAGCTGCCGACCGGGGCGACGCGGCTCGGCGAGGACCCCGAGCGCGGGGTCGAGGCGTACGGGCGGCGCAGCCGGGTGCAGCGGACCTGGGACGTCGTCGACGCGGTGCGGGCGGTCGCCGAGGAGCAGGGCGCGTCGATGGCGCAGGTCTCCCTGGCCTGGCTGCTCGGCCGGCCCGCCGTCACCTCGGTGATCCTGGGCGCGCGCACGCTGGAGCAGCTGGAGGACAACCTCGGCGCGGCGGACGTGCGGCTGACCGGCGAGCAGGTGGAGCGGCTGGACGCGGCCAGCGACCCGGGCGCGGCGGACTACCCCTACGGCGGGCCGGGCGTCGCCCAGCGCGGCCGGAACATCCGCGGCGGCCGCTGACGCCTCCGGCGGTGTCCGGCGGCTGGGGGCGGTGGTGCCGGGGCGGTGGTGCCGGGGCGGTGGGGCCGGCTCCTGCGCCGGACGTTGCGGCTGGTCGCGACGCGATACGCTCGGCCGGAAACGGAGGGCGGAGTCGGATGGGGACGCACGAGCGCTGGACGCGGCTGCTGGAGGTACTCGGCGACCGGGGCCGGATCAGCGTGGCCGAGGCGGCCGAACTGCTGGACGTCTCCGCCGCCACGGTGCGCCGGGACATGGAGGAGCTGGGCCGGCAGCAGCTGCTCACCCGGACCCGGGGCGGCGCGGTGCTCAGCGGCGTGGCCTACGACCTGCCGCTGCGCTACAAGGCCGGGCGGCAGGCCGACGAGAAGCAGCGCATCGCCCGGGCGGCGGCCGCGCTGATCCCGCCGGGCGCGGTGGTCGGCGTCAACGGCGGCACCACCACCTCCGACGTCGCCAGGGAACTGGCGATGCGCGCCGACCTCGCCGAGCGCGGCAGCGCCACCGCGCTGACCATCGTGACCAACGCCATCAACATCGCCAACGAACTGGCGGTGCGCCCCTATGTGAAGACGGTCGTCACCGGCGGCGTGGCCCGCCCCAGCTCCTACGAACTGACCGGCCCGCTGGCCACGATGGTGCTCCAGGCGATCTCGCTGGACTACGCGATCCTCGGGGTCAACACCGTCGACCCGCGGTTCGGCGCGGCCACCCATGACGAGGGCGAGGCGAGCGCGAACCGCGCGATGGCCGAGCGGGCCGAGCACGTGATCGTGGTCGCCGACTCCACCAAGCTCGGGAAGCGGGCGTTCGCCCAGGTCTGCGACGTGTCGGCGATCTCGGTGCTGATCACCGACCGGAACGCGCCGGAGGAGCTGGTGGCGGAGTTCACCGCCGAGGGCGTCGAGGTCTCCTGCGTCTGACGTGTCCGATGCGTCCTCCGATACGGCTGATGCGCCCATCATCGGGCATCCCCCGTGCGCGGTGGGCAAGTGTGCCGCACTCCGGGGCCGTACGGGCCCGGTTGCCGCCAACGCGCCCCTCGCGCAAGGGAGATGCCCGATGATGGGCGTATGACGAACGGCACGTCCGGTTCCGGGGCCGCGCCGCTGCCCGGGCCGCCGCACCTGGCCGGGGTGACCGCGCCGGCCGACCGCCCGGGCACCATGTCCGAGCGCTTCTGGGCCGAGCTGCTGGAGGTCGGCTGGGCGGCGCGGCTGCGGACCGCGGACGGCCGGAGCCGGTTCCGGCTGCACTACTGCGGGGAGCGGTACGACGGGCTGATCGTCGGCGGCGACCTGCCCGCGCTGGTGTACGCGGTCGGCGCGCCGGGCGAGCGGATTCTGCTCTTCGACGGCGCCGTCCACGGCTACGACGCCATGTTCTGCGACCGCCGGGACGCGGACGGCCTGCGCGCCCGCCGCGCCGACCGCGTCTACGTCGACGCCGACGGCGAGGACACCTTCGAGCTGGTGGTGTGGGTCGGCTACGGCATCGACTGGGACGACGAGCGGGAGACCCTCACCGACCCGGGCGAACCCGGCCTGGTCACGCTCGCCGACGGCCGCCGCATGCCGTTCGAGGCGGCCCGGCACGCCGCCTTCGACGCCGTGGCGATCACCGCGACGAACGCCTGCGGCCGGGCCACCGACGTGGTGGCCGAGGAACTGGCCTGAGCGGCACGCAGAGCCGTGCCCGTACAACCCGTAGCCGTAGCCGTACCCGTATCCGGGGCCTTACCCGTATCCGGGGCCTCGCCCGAACGTGCCTCAGTGCCAGGGCAGTTCGGCGCGGTGGCGCCAGTACTCGGCCGGCGGCTCGGCCAGTTCGGCGAGGGCCGCGAGCTGGTCGGCGGTCAGCTGCACCTCGCGGGCCCGCAGGTTGGCGGTGAGCTGGCCGGCGGTCGCCGCGCCGGACAGCACCACGTCGGCCCACGGCTGGTGCAGGGCGGCGGCGAGCGCGAGCGCGTCGGGCGTGGTGCCGAGCGCGGCCGCGAGCCGGCCGAGCACCGGCTCGGTGCGCGCGTCGGGCGCGGCCAGCCGCCCGTTGGCCATGCCCTCCTTGACCATCACCCGGCAGCCGGCCGCGTGCGCCTCGGCGAGCGCGGGGCCCGCGGACGGTTCGAGCGGGTTCCAGGTGGACTGGACGCTGCGGAACAGCGGGCGGCCGTCGACGGTCACCTCGAGTGCCGCCCGGATCGCGTCGGCCTGCGCCGGGCCGCTGGTGCTCAGGCCCACCCGCACGCCCTGCGCGGCGAGTCCGGCCAGCGCGCGGTGCAGGGCCGGGTCGGTGAGGGCGGGGCTGCCGGGGGTGATCGAGTGCACCTGGTACAGGTCGAGCCGGTCGCCGAGCAGCGCGCGGGTCTCGGCGACCTGCCGCTCGTAGGTGGCCAGGCTGTGGTCCTTGACCTCATGCGCCTCGGCGTCCGTACGCCAGTCCGCGGTGTAGGTGTAGCCCCACTTGCTGGAGACCACCACCCCGGCCGGCTCCCGCAGGTCGAGCCACTGCGCGAGGAACTCCTCGGAACGCCCGTACGACCGGGCCGCGTCGAAGTCGCGCACCCCCTCGGCGTAGGCGAGGTCGAGCAGTTCGTGGGTGCGGCGGCGCATCGCGGCCACACTGCGGTCGGCGGGCAGGTCCCGGTCGCGGCCGAGGGTGATGTAGCCGGGGCGGCCGACCGCGGCCAGGCCGAACCCGATCCGGGCGGCGGGTGCGGGCCCGGCCGCGGGCGGGCCGGCGGGGGAGTGGGGCGGTGTGGCCACGGGGGCTGCTCCTGCGGTGGTGCGGGGACGGTCGGGCGGCGGGCGCGTCGGCGGTGGAGCCCCCGCGACCACCGCGCGCCTACGTGGCCGTCGCCAGGACCTCCGCCAGCGCGGCGGCCGCTTCCTGCGCGTCCGGCCCCTGCGCCCGCACGATCACCGTACGCCCGCGGGTGGCGCCCAGGCTCATGACGGCCAGCACGCTGGCCGCGTTGGCGGTGCGTTCCCCGTACTGGAGCAGCGCCGCGGCGGCGAAGCGGGCCGTGGTCTGCGCGATCTGCCCGGCCGGGCGGGCGTGCAGATCGGCCGGGAGCAGCACGGGGATCTCGACGGACGGGCTGTCGGCCGGTGCCGCGGCCGGGGCGCCCGGAGTGTGGGGCGCGGCGGGTGCGGAGCGTTCAGAGCTTGCTGACATGGCGTGCCTCCGTGGCGGCGGTGAGTACGGCGGTGAGGTCCGCGCCGGCCGCGGCGGTGACCGCGGCGGCCACGGCACCCTCGACGAAGGGGGCGTCGGCGATGACCACTCCCTCGCGCGGGTGGTCTTCCAGGACGGCCCGCGCCGTGAGCACGGAACTGCCCAGGTCCGGCAGGACCAGCACCCCGGCGCCGCGGTCGGCGTCCTTGACCGCGGCGGCGATCCGCGCGTAGCTGGTGCCGATCCGGCCGTCGTCGGTGCCGCCGGCGACGGCCACCGGGACGGCGGCGGAGCCGATCTGGCCGAGCAGGGAGCGCAGGCCCGCGGCCAGTTCGGGACTGTGGGACACGAGTACGATGCCGACAAGTTCCGTCATGAACAGCGATGCTAAATCTCGGAACGGTATTCAGCAATACTGAACGAAGAGGTTTTCCCATGGTGCAAGCGGTGCAGCGTGCCGTCCGGATTCTCCGGGAGCTGTCGGTCACCGGCCCCCGGCTGGGGGTCACCGAGCTCGCCGAGCGGCTCGGCGTGGCCAAGCCGACCGTGCACGCCCTGCTGCGCACCCTGGAGGCCGAGGGCCTGGTGGTGCAGGACCGGGACAGCTCGAAGTACCAGCTCGGCCCGTATCTGGTGCAGTTGGGCAACTCCTACCTGGACACCCAGGAGTTGAGGTCGCGCGCACTGACCTGGGCGGACCTGCTGGCGCGCCGGGCGGGCGAGGCGGTGTGGGTCGCGGTGCCCACCGGCGACCGCATGCTGGTGGTGCACCACGCCTTCCGCCCCGAGGGGGCCGTGCAGATCCTGGAGGTCGGCGCGTCCATCCCGTGGAACACCTGCGCGCTCGGCAAGGCGGTGGCGGCCTTCGCGCCCGAGGAGGAGCGCGAGCAGCTGCTGTCCGGCGAACTGACGGTGCTCACCGGGGCGAGCATCACCGCGCGCGAGCCGCTGGCCGCGGAGTTGGCGCAGGTCAGGGCGCGCGGCTATGCGCTGGAGGACCAGGAGTCGGCGATCGGCGACGCCGGGGTGGCCGCGCCCGTCTTCGACCGCTCCGGCGCCGTGGTCGGCGCGATCGGCGTGGTCGGGCCGGTGGAGCGGCTGCTGGCGGAGCCGGCCCGGCAGGAGTTGGCCGTCGCGGTGCGCGAGACCGCCCGCAACCTCTCCCGCGACCTCGGCGCGCCGCGCGGCACCTCCCGGGGCGCCACCGGCTGAGCCGCCGTCCGGCCGCCGTCCGACCACCGGCCGAACCGCCTTACGGCCCCGCCCGGTTCGCGCCGCCCGTGCGCCGGGACCTGCTCCCGGGCGCCGGTGTGCGCCGCGCCGTGCTCCCGTCCGCCCCGCGGGCTCCGCCAACGCACGCTGGACCGTAGCGAGTTGGCGGGCGGTGGGCCGCCGGGACCCCTTGACACCGCGGAAACGCCCCCTTAACTTCCGATTACGTTCATCATTAATGAACGTCATTCGGTAATAGGGGGATCGTCGTGAAGAAGCTGATCAACGAGCCCGGCACCGTGCTCGACGACGCCCTGGCCGGGATCGCGGCCGCGCACAGCGACCTGCTGTCCGTGGACACCGACCACCGCGTCATCACCCGGGCCGGGGCCCGGCGGCCCGGCAAGGTCGCGCTCGTCTCCGGCGGCGGCAGCGGCCACGAGCCGCTGCACGGCGGCTTCGTGGGCACCGGGATGCTCGACGCGGCCTGCCCCGGCGAGGTGTTCACCTCCCCGGTGCCCGGCCAGATGGTCGCCGCCGCGAAGGCCGTGGACACCGGCGCGGGCACCCTGTTCGTGGTCAAGAACTACACCGGCGACGTGCTGAACTTCGAGATGGCCGCCGAACTCGCCGCCGAGGAGGGCCTGTCGACCGCCGCGGTGCTGGTGGACGACGACGTCGCGGTACGGGACTCCACCTTCACCGCGGGCCGCCGCGGCACCGGCGGCACCGTGTTCGTGGAGAAGATCGCCGGCGCCCTCGCCGAGCGCGGCGCCCCGCTCGCCGACGTCGCCGACGTCGCCGCACGCGTCAACGCCGCCACCCGCTCCTTCGCCGTCGCCCTGACCGCCTGCACCGCGCCCGCGGCCGGCAAACCCGGCTTCGAACTGCCCGACGACGAGATCGAGATCGGCGTCGGCATCCACGGCGAGCCCGGCCGCCACCGCGGCAAGCTCCGCCCGGCCCGGGACATCGTCGCCGACATGCTCGCCGCCGTCCTCGCCGACCAGCCGCTCGCCGCCGGCGACGAGGTGCTCGTCATGGTCAACGGCCTCGGCGCCACCCCGCTGCTGGAGCTGTACATCGTCTACCGCGAGGTCGCCGCCCTGCTCGCCGGGCGCGGGGTGCGCGTCGCCGGGAACCTCGTCGGCAACTACGTCACCAGCCTCGACATGGCCGGTGCCTCGATCACCGTCTGCAAGACCACCGACGACCTGCTCGCCCTGTGGCGCGCGCCGGTGCACACCGCCGCACTGCGCTGGGGCATCTGAACCGGCTGGACCGGCTGGACCGGCTGGACCGGCTGAACCAGCGGAACCCGCTGAACCGGCGGCACCCGCTGACACCGCACCGACGAACCGACGCACCGACGAACCGACGAACCGAACGGAGAGCCCGTGGACACCGCCCTCGCCCGCGCATGGGTGCAGGCCATCGCCGCGGCAATGGACACCCACCAGGACCGGCTGACCCGACTCGACTCCGCCATCGGCGACGCGGACCACGGCGCCAACATGCACCGCGGCTTCGCGGCGGTCGCCGCCGCCCTGCCCCAGTACGAGGTGGCCACGCCCGGCGCGGTGCTGGTACGGACCGGCTCGCTGCTGATCTCCGTGGTCGGCGGCGCGTCCGGGCCGCTGTACGGCAGCGCCTTCCGCGCGCTCGGCACGGCGCTCGACGCTGCGGACGACCCGGCGGACGGACCGGCAAGCACCGGCGGGACCGTGCGGGTGGCCGGGGCGCTCGCCGCCGGGCTCGCCGGAGTACGGCGGCTCGGCGCCGCCACCGAGGGCGACAAGACGATGATCGACGCCTACGCGCCCGCGCTCGTGGCGTTCCGCGTGTCCGCCGAGGCGGGCGCGGGCCTCGCGCAGGCGGCCGCCGCCGCGGCCGACGCCGCCGAACAGGGCATGCGCGCCACCACCTCCATGCAGGCAAGGAAGGGGCGGGCGTCCTACCTCGGGGCGCGCAGCATCGGCCATCAGGACCCCGGCGCCACCTCCACCGCGCTGATCTTCCGCGCGCTGGCCGACACCGCCGCAGCGGCGAAGGACGCACGGTGACCGCCCGCCGCCGCTACCCGGGCCAGAGCGCCGCCCCGGGCACCGCGCTCGGCGAACTCCACCGCACCGACCGCCCCTTACCGCCCGCGGCCGCCGACGATCCCCCCGGCGGCCGGGGCCAGGACCGGGACCGGGACCGCGCCGGGGCGCGGCTCGTCGCGGCCTTCGACCGCGTCGCCGACCGCCTCGACACCGTCGCGGGCGGCCTGCGCACCCGGGGCGAGAGCGAGCAGGCGGACATCATCGAGGTCGGCGCGCTCATCGCCCGCGACCCCGAACTGCGCCGGCACGCCCTGCATTTGACCGCCGAAGGGGCCACCGCGGTGGCCGCGGCCGGCACGGCGGTCGACGCCCAGGCCCGCGCCATCGCCGCGATCGGCGACCCGGTGCTCGCCGAACGGGCCGCCGACGTACGCCAGGTGGGCCGCCGGGTGCTGGCGGTGCTGCACGGCGTCCACGAACCCCCGCCCGGGCGGCCGCTGGTGCTGGCGGCCCGCGAGATCGGCGCCGCGGACCTGCTGGAGCCGGGCCGTACCGTGGTCGCGGCGCTGTCGATGACCGGCGGGCCCAACTCGCACGCGGCGATCGTGGCCCGTTCGGCGGGCATCCCGCTGCTGCTCGGCGTCGACCCGGACGTGCTCGAACTGCCCGACGGCGTGCCGGTGCTGGTCGACGCGGCCGCCGCCGTGGTCCACCCCGACGACGCGGAGCGGGCCGCCGCGCTCGCCGCCGTCGCGGCCCTGCGGGAACGGCGGGCCCGACTCGCCGCCGCCCGCCACCTGCCGGCCCGCACCGTGGACGGCCACCACGTCACCTTGCGGGTCAACGCGGCCACGCCCGCCGACGTACGGGCCGGGCTGGCGGCGGGCGCGGACGGCGTCGGCCTGCTGCGGACCGAACTGCCCTTCCTCGACGCGGCGCGCTGGCCGACCCGCGCCCGGCACACCATCGCGCTCGGTCCGGTGCTGGCCCCGCTGGCCGGGCGCACCGCCACCGTCAGGACCCTGGACTTCGCCGACGACAAGCTGCCGCCGTTCCTGGCGGAGGACCCGGACGAGGACGGCCCGGCGCGCCGGTTCGGCGGCGCGGGCGGCGCGGGCGGCCAAGGTGAAGGCGGGGGAGCGGAGGGCGGCGGCGCCGGCCGCGGTGTGGACTGGGCCACCGGCCGGCCCGCGGTCACCGGCCGCCGGATCGGCCGCGGGCTGCCGCTGATGCTGGCCCGGCCCGACGCGTTCGGCGAGCAGTTCACCGCGCTGCTCGCGGCGGCCGCGGGCGCCCGCGCCGACCTGCGGGTGATGATCCCGATGGTCGCCGGCGTCGCCGAACTGCGCGCCTGCCGGGCCCTGCTGGACCGGGCGGCGGCCGAACTCGGCCTGCCCGCACCCCCGTTGGGGATCATGGTGGAGCTGCCGGAGGCGGTGCGGCGGATCGAGGAACTGGCCGCGGAGGCCGCGTTCCTGTCGCTGGGCACCAATGACCTGACCTGCCAACTGCTGGGCCTGGACCGGCGGGACGCGGCGGCCGGCCCCTCGGCCACCGCCCACCCGGCGGTGCTGCGCGCGATCGCGACGGTGGTCGCCGCCGCCCGCACCCACCGCCGCCCGGTGTCGGTGTGCGGTGACGCCGCCGCGCACCCGAGGGTGCTGCCGCTGCTGGTCGGACTCGGCTGCGACACCCTGTCGGTGGCCCCGGCGGCGCTCGACGAGGTACGGGCCGCGGTCCGCCGCCTCGACCACGCCGCCTGCAAGCGGACGGCCACCGAGGCGCTGACGCTGCGCACCGCGGACGAGGTCCGCCGCCTGGTGCGCGACCGGCTGCCCCTGCCGCCGGGCTGACGCCCCGCGGCCACACAGAACGGGGGCGGGCTCACCTGAAGTGCCGGTGAGCCCGCCCCTCCCAGAACCCGGCGGTGTCAGGCGGCCGGGTTGGTGGTGATCTGGCCGGAGCCGCTGTCCTTGAGCCAGGTCGACCAGCTCAGGTTGTAGTCCGCGTAGCCGTTGTCACCGGCGGCCTTGCCGCGCGGCGAGCCGGAGATCGTGATCGGGTCGCCCTGCTTGATGAAGTTGTAGAACCACTTCGCGTCCGCGAGGGAGAGGTGGACGCAGCCGTGCGAGCCGTAGCTGTGCCCCGGGTACGGGTCGCCGGTGGAGTAGTGCACGTAGGTGCCCGAGGTCGTCAGGTGCACGTCCCACGGCAGCGTCAGGTCGTAGTAGTCGGGGCTGGACTTGTTGCAGCTGATCCCGACGCTGCACGAGGTCATCCGGACCTCCTTCGCCTTGTCGATGACGGCCATCGTGCCGTCCCACGACGGGAAGGACGGGCTGCCCGCGTCGATCGGGAAGGTCTTCACCACGGTGCCGTTGTGCGTCACCTTCATGCTGTGGCCCTTGACGGAGACGCTCGCCTCGTCGTCGTCGCCGATGGTGAAGCTGTGGACGTAGGAGTGCGTGCCGTAGCGGCCGTTGCCGTTCGGGACGTTCTTCAGCTCCGCGTCCAGGGTGACCTTCGTGCCCGGCTTCCAGTAGGTCTCGGGCCGGAAGTCGACCCGGGTGCTGCTGAACCAGTGCCAGGCGCCGGTGGTCGGCACCGAGGTGGATATCTTCATCGCCTTCTCGACGCCGGCGCGCGCCGAGGTCGCCACCGGGTTGGAGAAGACCACCGATATCGGCATCGCCACGCCGACGGTGGTGCCCGTCTGCGGCGTGATCGTGTCCAGCAGCATCGCCGGACCGAGCGGCTTGGGCGTGGTCGGCTTCGGGCTGGCGGTCGTCGCCGAGGCCGATGAGCCCGCCTTGGCGTCGTCCTTCGGCGGTGTCGAAGCGGACGAATTCCCACCGCACGCGCTCGTGCCGGCGAGCACCGCGCCTGCCACGAGGGCGATCCCCATACTGGTCCTGACCCGACCCATGTACCTGTACTCCGCTCATATCACTGCACCGGCTGCGACTACAACGGTAAGACTCCTCGGCGATCACTGCGGTTCCGGCCCTCGGTAAAACGGATGCCAAGCTTTCGAACCGACCCCGGACAGTGACGAGATGACGGCCGTCCTCACCTACCGTGCCGGTCGCGGGGCGGTCGCGCCACCATGGGCATGCTGGCCCCACCCGCACACAGCGGCTGCCCGTCCTGAGGTCAGCGGCCTGCCGGCGGCACCGTCGTGAAGGGGCGCCGGCAGGTGCGGTCCCTCTTTCGGAACGGCTGCGCCGGGGAGTTCGGATCATGACGCATCTCACACGGCGCAGCGTGCCGCGGGGTTCGGGCGCGGCGGAGCTCGGCGGCGAACGGGTCCCGACGTGCTCGGACTTGAGGACCCGTGCCCCCCTCGGGAGCCAAGGGGGCGCGGCGCCGGGGGCCCGGGCCGGGCGCGGGAAGCGGCCGGCCGTCACAGGAACTTGAGGATGTCCTCCACCCGCTCCTTCGCGTCGCCGAAGAGCATCTGGCTGTTCTCCCGGAAGAACAGCGGGTTCTGCACCCCGGCGTACCCGGTGTTCATGGACCGCTTGAAGACCACCACGTTCTCCGCCTCCCACACCCGCAGCACCGGCATGCCCGCGATCGGGCTCGCCGGGTCCTCGGCCGCGGCCGGGTTCACCGTGTCGTTGGCGCCGATCACCAGGACCACGCCGGTCTGCGCGAGGTCGTCGTTGATCTCGTCCATCTCCAGGACGATGTCGTAGGGCACCTTCGCCTCGGCGAGCAGCACGTTCATGTGCCCCGGCAGCCGCCCGGCCACCGGGTGGATGCCGAAGCGCACCTCCACCCCGCGCTCGCGCAGCCGCCGGGTGAGGTCGGCGACCGGGTACTGCGCCTGCGCGACCGCCATGCCGTAGCCGGGGGTGATCACCACAGAGGAGGCGTCGCGCAGCAGTTCCGCGGTGTCCTCGGCGCTGATCTCGCGGTGCTCGCCGTACTCGCGGTCGTCCGAGGCCGGCGCCTCCATGCCGAAGCCGCCGGCGATCACCGACAGGAACGAGCGGTTCATCGCGGTGCACATGATGTAGGACAGGTACGCACCGGAGGAGCCGACCAGCGCGCCGGTCACGATCAGCAGGTTGTTGTCGAGCAGGAACCCGGACGCGGCCGCCGCCCAGCCGGAGTAGCTGTTGAGCATGGAGACCACCACCGGCATGTCGCCGCCGCCGATGGACGCGACCAGGTGCAGGCCGAGCGCCAGGGCGACCGCGGTCACCGCGATGAGCAGCCCGACGTCCGGCGACGCCACGAACGCGGCGGTCAGCCCCACGAACGCCACGAGCGCGCCCACGTTGAGGTAGTTGCGGCCCGGCAGCATCAGCGGGCTGGACCTGATCCGCGCCGACAGCTTCAGGAAGGCGACGATCGAACCGGTGAAGGTGACCGCGCCGATGAAGATCCCGATGAACACCTCGGCGTGGTGGATGCCGAGCAGGTCGTGCGCGATCTCGGTCTGCCGGCCGCCCTTGGCCTCCACTTCGAGGTAGCCGTTCCAGCCGACGAGGACCGCGGCCAGGCCGACGAAGCTGTGCAGGATCGCGATGAGTTCCGGCATCCCGGTCATCTCGACCCGGCGGGCCCGCCACAGGCCGATGCCCGCGCCGACCACCATGGCGGCGGCCAGCAGGCCGATCCCGGTGGCGGCGATGCTGCGCGAGGCCAGCCCGATGGTCGCGGCGAGCGCGATCGCCATCCCGGAGATGCCGAAGACCACCCCGGAGCGGGACGTCTCGTGCTTGGAGAGCCCGGCCAGGCTCAGGATGAACAGCAGTGCGGCGACGATGTAGGCCGCCTGCGCGGCGGTCGATGCAGTCATCGCGCATCAGTCCTTGGAGAACATGCCGAGCATGCGGCGGGTCACGGCGAAGCCGCCGAAGATGTTGATCGACGCCAGCAGGATCGCCACGAACGACAGCACGGTGACCGCGGTGTGGGCGTGGCCGATCTGGAGCAGCGCGCCGACCACGATGATCCCGGAGATCGCGTTGGTCACCGACATCAGCGGGGTGTGCAGCGCGTGGTGCACATGCCCGATCACGTAGTAGCCGATCACGATGGCCAGCACGAACACCGTGAGGTTGCCGATGAGCTGGGCCGGGGCGAAGCCGGCGAGCAGGAACAGCACGGCCGCGACCGCGCCGACCGCGGTGTAGCGGCGGCCCGCGGTGAGCGGCTGTTTTCCCCGTCCCGCGGGCGGGGAAGGCGGTGGCGCGGCGCCGGCCGCGGGCGCGGGCGCCGCCGAGACCTGCACCGGGGGCGGCGGCCAGGTCTTCTCGCCGTCGCGCACCACCGTCACCGAGCGCTGCACCACGTCGTCGAAGTCCAGCACCAGCTGCCCGTCCTTGCCGGGGGTGAGCAGCTTCAGCAGGTTGACCAGGTTGGTGCCGTACAGCTGGGACGCCTGGGTCGGCAGCCGCCCGGCCAGGTCGGTGTAGCCCACGAGGGAGACCTGGTTGGCGGTGGTGACGACCTGTCCGGCGACCGTGCCGGCCACGTTGCCGCCCTGCGCGGCCGCCATGTCGACGATCACGCTGCCCGGCCGCATGCTCGCCACCATCTCCTCGGTGATCAGCAGTGGCGCCGGGCGGCCGGGGATGAGCGCGGTGGTGATGATGATGTCGACGTCCGCGGCCTGCTGGGCGTAGAGCGCGGCCGCGCGGGCGTTGTAGTCGTCCGACATCTCCTTCGCGTAGCCGGTGGCGCTGACCTCGGCCTCCACCGACTCCACCGACAGGTACTCGCCGCCCAGCGACCTGACCTGGTCGGCGACCTCCGGCCGCGGGTCGGTGGCGCGCACCACGGCGCCGAGGCTGCCTGCCGCGCCGATCGCGGCGAGCCCGGCCACCCCCGCCCCGGCCACCAGGACCTTCGCCGGCGGCACCTTGCCCGCCGCGGTGACCTGCCCGGTGAAGAACCGCCCGAACAGGTGGGCCGCCTCCACCACCGCCCGGTACCCGGCGATGTTCGCCATCGAGCTGAGCACGTCCAGCGACTGGGCCCGCGAGATACGCGGCACCGCGTCCATGGACAGCGCCGTCAACCGCCGCCCGGCGAGCGCGTCGACCAGCTCCGGGTGGGGGGCCGGGGCGAGCAGTGCCACCAGTACGGCGCCGTCGCGCAGCAGCCCGATCTCCTCCGCCGTGGGCGCGTTGACCGCCAGCACCACGTCGGCGCCCCACGCCCGGGCCCGGTCGACGACCGCCGCGCCCGCCTCCTCGTACGCCTCGTCCGACAGGCTCGAGCCGGCTCCCGCACCGGCCGCCACGACCACGTCGTAGCCGAGTCCGCGAAGTTGTCTCACCGTTGCCGGGGTGGCCGCGACCCGGGTCTCCCCGGGTAGTGACTCCGCCACGACCCCTACGACACCCACTGGTTGCGCAGACTGACTCATCATGGTCCCTTCTGGCCCGGACGGGTTCGCTTACGCAGCCTGCCATGCATTACCAGGAGGGCCTTGTTCATTCGCGATCAGCGACATCGACTTGGTTACACCGGGAGCACACATCGGCCAGGTCACGCCGTCGGCCGGCACGTCGCGCCGCCGGCCGCGCCGGGGCGTCAGCGCTGTCAGGGGAGTGTCAGCCGGCGGCGCGCGCCGGGGGCCCTGTATCGGACGGCGCGGTGCGGGCGTTAGGATGCCGGGCAGGTCATTCGGGCAAGGGGCCCGGGAGTGGTTGCTGGGGGTTTGGCATGGTTGCCGGTCGGGTTGTTCGGTTCGACGGTGCGCGCGGTTACGGGTTCATCGCACCGGAAACAGGTGGTGAGGACGTCTTCCTGCACGTCAACGACCTGCTGATCCCGGAGTCGTTCGTACGCTCCGGTGTCGCGGTCGAGTTCGAGGTCGAGGACGGCGACCGGGGGCTCAAGGCGTCCTCCGTCCGCCTCGCGCACAACGCGGACGGGGTGCCCGGCGGCATCACCAGCTCGCGCGGCTCCGCGGTTTCCTCGGCGCCCCGCTCCTCTGGCAGCGTGGACCTCGACGACCCGATGTGCGACGTGCTGAGCGAGTTCGAGTACACCCGCGAGGTCACCGAGCTGCTGCTGAAGTCCGCGCCATGGATGACCGGCGAGCAGATCGTGCAGGTCCGCCAGCAGCTGGCGCGCTTCGGCAAGGGCCACGGCTGGATCGAGGACTGACCCCTCCCGGGAGGCGCCCCGCGACCGCGGCGGCGACCTCCCGGCAGTCTGCTTTCGGCGGGAACCGGCACGTCCGGTTCCCGCCGAAACGCGTATCCGGGGCCGGCTCCTTGCCCCCAGCGCTGCGGTGCCGCGGGCAAGGGTCCGGCCCCGGCGGTTACTCCGCGATGCCGCGGGTGAGCAGCACCACGGTGACGAAGGTGCGGTACAGGCGGACCGGGTCCTCGTCGGTGAGGGTCACGGTGAGCGGATCGGCCGGGTCCGGCTCGACCCCGGTGATCCAGGTCGCCATCTCCGCCAGGTCGGGGTTGCGCATCCGCACGGTGAGGGTCGCGGGCAGCTCGATCGCCGGGAGGGACGCCGCACCGAGCGTCTCCACCGCGCGGCGCGCGGCCGTGCGGATCACCTCACGCGCGTCCTCGGGGTGCAGGCTGTCGGCCGCGAACCGCGACACCGACGACTTCACCACCGCGCCCACCGCGTCCGGGCAGAAGGGCCGCAGCTCCGCCGCGGTGGTGTCGTCGCCGGTGACCAGCACCACCGGCACCCCGTGGCCGAGCGCCACCAGGGCGTTGATGCCGCTCTCGCCCGCGACCACGCCGTTGAGCCGCACCTCGGCGATCGCCGCCGGGTTGTAGGTGTGTGACAAGGTGGCGGGCGCCCCGGTCATCGAGCCGTGGTAGGAGACGAAGAAGACCGCGTCGAAGCTGCTGTCCAGACCCTGCATCATGTACAGCGGCTTGTGCCGCCCGGACAGGTAGCGGGCCCGCCCGGCCAGCGCGTCCGGGCGCAGGTTCGCCATCGTGGAGTGCGAGTCGTTGACGAGGAACGCGCTCGCCCCGCCCGCCGCCGCCCCCTCGATCGCGGCGTTGACCTCCTCCTGGAGCAGCGTGCGGTAGTACGCGTACTCCGGCTGGCCGTGCCGGCACTGCGACCAGTCGACGACCCCGGCGGTCCCCTCCATGTCGGAGGACAGGAAGATCTTCACAGCGCTCTCCTCACAGCACGATCCGCGGCCGGAACTCCGGCTCGGTGGACGCGTCGGTCATCAGGCCGTAGACGCTGCCCTGCTGGCCGGCGGCGCCGCCGTGCCGCCCGTCCGGGGTCATCGCCAGCGCCCGCAGCTCCGCCCGGAAGTCGTCCGGCAGCGAGGCGGCGTCGGCCAGCGCGGCCCGGCACGCCTCGGCCGGCTCCTGCCCGGCCGAGATCAGCTCCACGATGGTGCGGGCGGTGCCGCCGCGCATGCTCAGCTCGCCGCGGCCGGTGCAGGCCGCGCCCCCGGCCCGCAGGTCGCACCAGTTCCCGGCGCCGGGCAGCGCCGAGTCGCCCACCCGGCCCGGGTACTTGTACGGGTAGCCGGAGGTGGACACGCCCACGCACATCTCGCCGGTGGCGTCGAGCGCGATGATGTTGATGGTGCCCCACGGGCCGTCGTGCGGCGCGAGCCGGCGGATCAGCGCGAGGGCGCTCTCCCGGTAGCGGGCGTCGCCGTCGGTGGCGGCGGTGTTCTCGCCCTCCACCGACTCGCGGGAGTCGGCGACCTGCTTGCGCCACAGCTCGCGCGACTCGTCGGTGATCAGCTCCGCGGTGGTGAAGCCGCACTCCTCGGCGAACAGGGCGGCGCCCTCGCCGACCAGCAGGCTGTGCTGCGGCAGCTTCTCCAGGACCGCGCGGGCCACCGAGATCGGGTTCGGGTAGCCCTTCAGCGCGCCCACGGCGCCGAAGCGCCGGCCGGAGCCGATCATCAAGGAGGCGTCCAACTCCACCTCGCCGCGCGCGTTGGGCAGTCCGGCGGTGCCGACGTAGTGGTCCGCCGGATTGTCCTCGCAGCGCCGCATCGCCGCCTCCACGGCGTCCAGTGCCGAGCCGCCGCGGCGCAGCACCTCCATGCCCGTCGCCAGCCCCGCCTCGCTGCGTTCGCTGCCGATGATCGTCGCTTCCGCCACGTGTCCTCCCGATCCGTGTCCGCGGCTGTCCCCGCGGGCGCAGTGTCGCACCCCCTGACCTGCCCCGACCACCCGCCCCCGCCCCCGTACCTGCCCGCCCCGGCCCGCCCGGCAGCCCGCCCGGGCGCCCGCCGCACGCCCGCCCCCGGTCCGCACAACGCTTCTTGCGTCGATCAAGCCGAATATTTCGTATCCTGCGCGCTCTATTGCCGTCCCGTGTCTGCCTCGTTACGATCCCGGCACCAGCCGCCGGGCCGGGCCGGGTCGCTCCGCTACCGCGCAACACGCCCCGGGGCTCAAGGAGTTGACGACCGATCGGAGGAGTCCGGATGGGTGTCACACGGAGGGTCTTCCTACAGGCCGCGGTGGCCGCCGGCGCGACCGGCACCGCCGTCCTGGCACAGCCCGCGGCCGCCGGCGCGGCGACGGCGGCGAGCGGCCCCGGCGACGTGGTCGGCAAGGTGACGGTCGGCTACCAGGGCTGGTTCGCCTGCATCGGCGACGGCGCGCCCATCGACACCTGGTGGCACTGGAGCGCGAACGGGTCGGCGCCGCCCTCCCCGTCGAACACCGGCATCGTCGCGTGGCCGGACGTCCGCGACTACACCCACACCTACCCCACCGGCTACGCGGCGCTCGGCAACGGGCTGCCCGCCGCGCTCTTCTCCTCCTACGACCAGCAGACCGTGGACACCCACTTCAGCTGGCTGAAGGAGAACGGCATCGACGCCGCCGCACTCCAGCGCTTCAACCCCAACGGCAGCGAGGGACCGACCCGCGACGCCATGGCGGTGAAGGTGCGCGCCGCCGCCGAGCAGTACGGCCGGAAGTTCTACATCATGTACGACGTCTCGGACTGGACCGCCATGCAGGCGGAGATCAAGACCGACTGGACCGCCAAGATGCGGGCCCACACGGCGAGTCCGGCGTACGCGGTGCAGAACGGCAAGCCGGTGGTGTGCGTGTGGGGCTTCGGGTTCGCCGACGACCAGCGGCCCTTCAGCGCCGACGCGTGCCTGGACGTCGTCAACTGGTTCAAGAACCAGGGGTGCTACGTCATCGGCGGGGTGCCGACCTGGTGGCGCACCGGGGACCGCGACTCGCGGCCGGGCTTCTCGGACGTCTACCACGCCTTCGACATGCTCTCGCCCTGGATGGTCGGCCGGATCGGCAACGTCGCGGACGCCGACAACTTCTACAACGTCGCCACCGTGCCCGACCTCGCGGAGTGCGCGGCCCACGGCATCGACTACCAGCCCTGCGTGCTGCCCGGCGCGGTCACCCTGCGCCAGCGCGCCCACGGCGACTTCATGTGGAGGCAGTTCTACAACATGGTCCGGGCCGGGGTGCAGGGCGTCTACATCTCGATGTTCGACGAGTTCAACGAGGGCAACCAGATCGCCAAGACCGCCGAGAGCCAGCAGTGGGTGCCGGCGGACTCGGGGTTCCTCGCGCTCGACGAGGACGGCACGGCCTGCTCCGCGGACTACTACCTGCGGCTGACCGGCGACGGCGGCCGCATGCTCAAGGGGCAGCTCGCGCTCACCGCCACCCGCCCCACGCAGCCGGTGCCGGACGGGGGCGGCACACCCCCGGCGGGCGGGAACCTCGCGCTGCACCGCGCCACCGCGGAGAGCAGCCACACCCAGGACTACGTCTGCGCCCACGCCACCGACGGCGACCCGGACTCCTACTGGGAGTCGGCCGACGGCGCCTTCCCGCAGTGGCTCCAGGTCGACCTCGGCGCGCCGGTCGCGGTGGGGCGGATCGTGCTGTCCCTGCCGCCCGCCGCCGCGTGGAGCGCCCGTACGCAGACGCTGTCGGTGCGGGGCAGCACCGACGGTACGGCGTTCACCCAGCTCGCCGGTGCCGCGGCGTATGCGTTCGACCCGGCCGCCGGCAACACCGCCACGCTCACGCTGCCGGCCGCGGCCACCACCCGCTACCTGCGGCTGGACTTCACCGCCAACACCGGCTGGCCGGCCGCGCAGGTGGGCGAGGTGGCGGTCTTCGCGAGCTGAGCCGGCCGCGGGGTCCTTTCCGAAGGGCCCGCCGGGGATCAGCGCTTGCCGATCACCGCGAACATCAGCCACAGGAAGAACGCCATGAAGTGCGCCACCGCGACGTAGATCAGGACGCGCAGCACGACCGCGCGCTCCTTGTGCTTCTCGGTGCTGCTGGGCTCGGGCGTCACCACGAGGACGGGCACCGGTTCGGGTACGGGCGCGGTGGCCGGGGCGGCCGGGGCTGGCGGCTGGTCCGGGCCCGGGCCGGACTGCTCGGGGCCGGGCTGTCCGGCTCCGGGCTGGACGCGCGGCTCGGCGGGGTTCGCGTTCATGAACGGCCTCCTCGGGGGGTGGCGGGCCCGTTCGGCACGACGCACAGCGCCGACGTCTCGCTCTGCATGAGGGTGTGGACGAAGAGCAGGTCGACGCCGTCCGGCCCGCCGGCCGCCAGCCGGTGCGGTACGAGCGAGTCGAAGTGCGCGGAGTCCCCGGCGCCGAGCGTGTGGTCGCGGTCGCCGAGGGAGAGTTCGAGCACCCCGGCGGTGACGTGCAGCCACTCCTCGCCGGGGTGCACCCGCACCAGGCCGCCCTGGGCGTGGGCGGGCACATGGACGCGCAGCGCCTGCATGGCCCGCCCGGTGCCGCCGGCCCGCCGGTAGGTCCAGCCCCCCGCGGGCACCGCGGCCATGGCGGCGCCGCGTACGATGGGGTCGGGCTCGGCGGCCGTCTCGCCCAGCAGGTCGGAGACGGTGGTGCCGTACAGGCGGGCGAGCCCGAGGAGCACCGGCAGCGACGGTTGCCGCAGGCCGGACTCCAGGCGGGACAGATGCGCTGCCGAGAGGCCGGCGCGGTGGGCCGCGGCCTCCAGGGTGAGACCGCCCGCGCGCCGGCGGTCACGCAGCCGCGGGGCCAGGGTCGGGGCGTCGGCACCGGCCGCGGGAGCGGCGTCGGGGGTGGCGGTCGCGGGGTCCATGCCTCCATGGAACAGCAGGATGTGCCTCACGGGCAAAAAACTTGCCCGTGAGGCAAAGGCGCTTCGGGTCGGGTCCGCGCGTCGGGCGGCCAGGGCAGGTCAGGCGGTGCCGCCCTCCGCCGCCCTCGCCACGCCGACCGGGGCACCGGCCTCCGCAACCGTACGGCCGCCCGCCTCACCGCCGGGCGGCGGCGCGTCGTACACCCCGCCGTCGCGCCGGTCCCACAGCCGCAGCAGCGGCGTGGCCATCACCGTGGTCACCACCGCGACGACCACCAGCACCGTGAACATCGAGGGCGACACGATGCCCTCGGACAGGCCGACGTTGATCGCGATGAGCTGCATCAGGCCGCGGGCGTTCATCAGGGTGCCGATCCGCAGCGCGACCGCGGGCGGCTGCCCGCCCAGCCGGGCGGCGGCCCAGCACGCCGTGAACTTGCCGACGACCGCCGCGGCGGTGCAGCCCACCGCGAACAGCAGCAGCTTGGGGTCGCTGAGCAGGCCGGTGTCGGTGTTGAGCCCCGAGTAGGTGAAGAACAGCGGCAGCAGCAGCGCCCGGCTCAGCGGCGCGGTCGCCTCGACGGTGCGGTCGATCCGCGGCGAGCGCGGGAAGGCGGCGCCGAGGCTGAACGCGCCGAACACCGCGTACAGGCCGACCCGGTCGGTGTACCAGGCGGCCAGGCAGAGCAGCAGCAGGACCGCGAGCAGGAGCTGCTCGTCGCCGATCCGCTCGGTGGCGGTCAGCAGCGGCTGCCGCAGCCGGATGAAAGCGGCCAGCAGGACGACCAGTCCAGCGGCGCCGACGGAGGCGAGCAGCACGGCGTGCGCGCTGCCGCGGGCGAGGCTGACCACGCCGGCGAGCATGATCCACGCGGCCACGTCGTCCATCGCGCCGGCCGCCAGCGAGATGGTGCCGAAGGACGTGCCGGACAGGCCGTTCTCGGTGATGATCCGCGCGAGCATCGGGAAGGCGGTGATCGCCAGGGTGACGCCGACGAACAGCACGGTGACGTGCAGCGGCACCCCGGGCGGCGAGGTGTCCACGGAGCCGTGCACCGCCCAGGTCAGCCCGGCGCCGAGCAGCAGCGGGGTCACGCTGCCCGCCGCGGAGATCAGCGCCGCCGACCGTGCGACCGGCTTGATCCGCTCCAGCCGGAAGTCGTAGCCGGACTGGAACATGAAGAGCACCAGGCCGAGTTGGCCGGTGACGTAGAGCATCGGGCGCAGGTCGGCGGGGAAGAGGTGGTGCTCCACGGAGGGCAGCACCAGCCCGAGGACGGACGGTCCGAGCAGCACGCCCGCGATCATCTCGGCGACGACCGGGGGTTGGCCGAGCGGCCGCAGCAGCAGCGCGACGAGCCGGCACAGCACCAGGATGACGACGACGGCCAGCAGGAAAGCGGTACCCAGTTCGGTGGTCGACATGGGGAACGGCCCTTCGGCGGGGACGGTGTGGGGGAGTGCGCGCCGCGGTGCGGGCGGGCTCAGCCGCGGCGGTGGTACGGGCAGCCCGGCGCAGCCCCGCCGGACGGCGGTTCGGCGGCGGACTGCGGATCGGCGGACGGTGCTTCGCCGGACGGCGGGGGCAGCGGGCGGCCCTGCGTGTCGTGCTCGGCGAACCAGTTCTCCGCCATCCGCAGCCGCCGCGCGTCCACCACCATCCAGGTGCCGAGCACGAACTGAAGGGTGCTGCGCCCCACGTCCTCCCAGCGGTCGCGGACCCGCAGCGCGGCCAGCGCCGCGTTCCTGCGGTGCCGGGGCAGCGGGCGGTCGCGGGGGACGAGCAGGCAGGGCGCCCGGTGCGGGATGGAGCGGGTGTGGGAGACCGACGAGTGCAGCGTGAAGCGGCGCAGCACCTCCCGGGTGGCGGCGCGCATCACCAGCGGTGCCAACCGCCATGCCGGGCAGGGCCGGTTGGCCGCGACCCCGAACGGGATGTGGTGCGCGTCCTTCACCGACAGCCGGTCCCAGCGGCCGGGGTCGAAGACGTCCGGGTCGGTGTAGCCGGTGGCGTGGTAGGCGGGGTAGTCGAAGCAGAGCACGGTGCCGGCCGGGTAGCCGGCGCCGTCCCCGAGGTCGATGTCGGCGCCGGTGATCCGGTGCGCGATGCCGAACAGCGGGTACAGCCGCAGCGTCTCGTTCATGACGTTGCTTAGGTCGCGGTCGTCGTCCGGGTGCGCGGCCAGGCGCTGCTGGACGTCCTGGTGCTGGGCGAGCACCAGCAGCAGGTGCGCCATCGCCTCCGACATCTGCACGACGGCGGTGTTGAAGAAGGCGCCCTGGAGGTAGTGCGCGCGGTCCAGCGGCGTGGCGAGTTCGGCGGGCAGGTCGTGCGGCAGGTCGCCCGCGGCCAGCCGGCGCAGCAGGTAGCGGGTCAGCCGGGTGCGGCGGCGCATGTGCCGAAGGCGGGTGTTCTTCAGGGAGTTGACGACGTCCTCGGCGTTGCCGACGATCAGGCGCCGCGCGTCGGGCGGGCACGGCTCGTGGAAGACCAGTTCGTGGAAGAAGTCGGCCCAGACCGGCATCATCAGGTCGCGCAGCCGCACCAGGTGGGCCCGGCGGCCCCGCGTTCCCGGCCGCGCTGGCGGCAGGTGGCCGTCCAGGACGCGTGCGGTGCAGCGGGCCGCGGCGGCGGACAGCTCGGCGCTGGACCCGGCGAGGATCGCGGTGGTGGTCCGGGCCACCGCGTCGTAGCGCGGCCCGGGTTCCAGGTGCTCCTGGTGCACCTCGGGCCCGGGGGACAGCCAGTACCAGAACAGGTCCGACAGCCCGGCGCCCTTGCTGCGCCCGTCGGCGGCGGGGTGCGCGTACAGCTCGGCGAACCGCTCGGGGCCGACCTGCTCGTTGGGGACGATGACGCCCTCGGGCCCGTTGACCTTCTCGAACACCTTGACGCGCAGGGCGACCAGGGACTTCGGCAGCCAGTACGGGCTGGACAGGGCGGCGGCGGTGGCCGCGGCGGCGACCGTCAGCCGCCGTACGGTGCTCGGCCTCATCCCAGCCCCACCCCCGGCAGCCGCCCGCGGACGACCACCTGGCCGCGGTCCAGGTCGGTGCGGTCGCGGGCCCCGCACAGTGCCAGCACGTGCGCGGTCTGCCCGGCCAGCTCCGCCAGTACCCGGGCCACGCCGGCCTCGCCCTCGGCGGCCAGCCCCCACAGCACCGGGCGCCCGACGCCGACCGCGGTGGCGCCGAGCGCGAGCGCGGCCACCACGTCGGCGCCGGACCGTATCCCTCCGTCGAGCAGCACCGGGACGCGGCCCGCGACGGCGTCGGCCACCGCGGGCAGCGCCTCGACGGTGGCGGGCGCGGCGTCGAGCTGCCGGCCACCGTGGTTGGAGACGATCACCCCCGCGGCGCCCTCGTCGACCGCGATCCGGGCGTCGTCGGGGTGCAGGACCCCCTTGACCAGCACCGGCAGTTCGGTGCGCGTGCGCAGCCGGCGCAGGTCGCGCCAGGACAGCCCGGGGCTCATCGCGATGTCGAGGGTGCCGCCGGGCGGTGCCCCAGGCAGGCCGCGCATGTTCTCCGCGGCGTAGCCCGGCGGCAGGTCGTGGAAGCCGTTGCGGTCGTCGCGGCCGCGGCGGCCGAAGACGGGGGAGTCGGCGGTGACCACCAGCGCGGTGCAGCCGGCCTGTTCGGCCCGCCGCACCAGCGCGTCGGTGACCTCCGCCCGCGGTTGCAGATAGAGCTGGAACCAGACCGCCGCGTCCTGCCGCACCTCCCGGGCGGCCGCCGCCACCTCGGCGACGGCGGTGGTGGCCGCCATGGAGGTGGTCAGCACGGTGCCGGCGGCCGCGGCGGCGCGGGCGGTGGCCCGTTCGCCGTCGGGGTGCGCCAGGCGGTGGAAGGCGGTGGGGGCGACCAGGACCGGGGTGGCCGCGCGGGCGCCGGGCAGCTCGACCGCGGTGTCGGGCGGCCCGGCGCCGCGCAGCACCCGGGGCAGCAGGGCGAGGCGGCCGAAGGCGCGGACGTTCTCGGTGAGTGCCTGTTCCCGGCCGGCGCCGCCCTCGAAGAAGTCCCGGTGGACGGGGTCGAGTTGGACCAGCGCCTTGCGGTGCAGCTCCTCGAGGGCGTCCGGCGGCGGCTGCGCGGTCACGGCGTCTGCGCGGCGGCGGGCTCCTCGGCGGGCGCCGCGGGGAAGAGGTGGGTGGCCAGGAAGCGGACGAGGGGCGCGCGGTGCACGTCCTCGCTGTCCCACTCGTTCTCCAGGTTCTCGGTGAGGTGGTGCTCGGTGAGCAGCTTCCCGTCCTGCCACAGCCGGACCACCGGGTGCAGGTAGCGGCTGTCGAGCCCGCCGGTGTCCTGTTGCGAGAGCCGGTTGACGGTGACGTCGAACGGGTTCACCTTGTCGTGGTCGGCGCCGTACTCCAGGGTGACGGTCAGGTAGTGGTCGACCGGCCCGAACTCGCCCTCGCCCACGGCCCGGTGGAGGTGGTCGACGGGCACCTCGTCGTAGTAGCCGACCGCGTCGGGGCCGACGAGGACGGCGTCGCCGAGGAAGCCGAACATCTGCCAGAGCGCCGAGGTGCGGTTGATCCGGGTGACGACGGCGTCGGCGACGGCCTCGGCGTTCGCGGGCAGTTCGGTGTGCGGCCACTGCTCGTCGTGGTAGCGCCTGTTCAGCACCCGGCTGAGCGCCCGCACGCCGTAGCGGAAGCCGTGGATGAAGCCGCTGGTGGACTTCTTGAAGTCGCGGGCCTGGGTGATGGTTCCCACGAAATACACATCGGGTACATTTGTGGACTCCCACGCATCGGTCTGCGCGGGGAAGCGGTCCTTGATGGTCAGTTCCGGCCGGCACTCCTCGTCGAAGAGCGACGCGTCGAAGCGGAATCCGGTGGCCATGATCACGCGGTCGTAGGATATTTCCTTGACTACTTCGTTCACCCGGACGAACTTCACCGCGACATGGTATTTTCCGTCCGATTCAGACTTTTTGATGGAGGCGATCTCGCCGTCCAGCAGGGCGTTCTGCGACTTCAGCTGATAGGTGTCCAGGAAGTTGTTGTTGACTGCCCTGAGGTGGCCCACGAAGTGGGTCTGCCAGGCCAGCTTGAGCGATCCGGGGCCGAGGACGTGAATGACGGCGGCGCGCTCGATGAGATTGTCGGCGGTCTCGAACGCGGAATTCCCGCGGCCGACGATCAGCACCCGCTGGTCGGTGAAGTCGTCCGGGTCGACCGAGACGTCGCTGTACTGCTCGGCGAGTTCGGCACCGGGAATCGGCGGAATGTAGGGGCGGGTCACCCCGGTGGCCATGATCAGGCGCTTCACCCGCAGCAGCGAGCCGTCGGCGGTGTGGACGAGGAAGTCCCCGCGCGGGGCGGCGCCGTCCGCGGCGCTTCCGGCGGCCGCCTCACGACTGATCCGGGTGACGCGGGTGTGGTAGCGGATACGCAGTTCGTGGGTGCGGGCGAAGTCCGCGAGGTAGCCGACGAAGTCGTCCGCGGGCGGGAAGTAGCGCGAGGTGACCTCGGTGAAGAGCGGGCTGCTCTCCTCCGAGAGCAGCGAGTTCCAGTCCGTGCGCAGATTCAGTTCCGGGTCGTCCCAGCCGGTGTGCACCTTGTTGCTGGATATCAGGGTCCGGTGCCGCGGGAACTTCGTGAAAAACGTGCCGGGCGCCGTGCCCGCCTCCACCACGAGATAATCGCGGCCGGCGCGTTCGAGGAAATATGCGGCCTGGATTCCGGCTGGCCCTGCGCCTACCACAAGGTAGTCGATCCGCTCTTCTCCGGACATTCTTCCTCCCGGTTGTCCCGACGGGTTCAACACCATAATTGATGTTTCAAGGATCGCTCCAGGGTTCCTGATGTGATCCATGTCACATGGCTTTGCGAGATTGGAAATGCTGTCGTGCGGATAATGTCGCCAACGACCAGGAGTGCGCACCCGCCGGCGCCTCCGCAATGCCCGTGCGCCGCCGAGGCGGTTTACCCGCTTGCCCGTGGCCGAAATGCCTGCCGGGCCGGCCGCGCGGATCGGAGGGGACGATGAACAATCCGGCCGAATCGCCGTTTCCGCAGGCCCTGATCGACGCGTTCGCCCACGACCCGGACACTCCGGCATTCGAGTTCCGGACCCGGCCGGTCGGCCGCGGCCGGGTGCTCGCCCTCGTCCGGGCCTGCGCCGAGCGCCTGGCCGCCGCCGGACTCGGCCCGGGCCGCGGGGTCGCCCTCACCACCGCCGTGACCCCCGCGGGCTTCGCCGCGCAGATCGCCGCCCACCTGCTCGGCTGCCGCGTCACCGGGCTGCGCCCGGGCCTGACGCCCGCTCAGCTCCACCATGTGCTCGCCCAGGACATCGACGCCGTCCTGGTCGACGACACCACCCGCACCGAACCGCTCGCCGACGCGGCCAAGGCGGCGGGCGCCGCCGTCCTGGACGTCGAACGCGACCTGCTCGACGGCCGCAGCGGCGACGGCGGCATCCACGACGACGGCACCCCCGCGCCCGGCACACCGTACGACGGCGCGCCCGGCGCCGGACTGGTCGCCCGCGGCCGCCCCGACGACGTCGCCCTGATCACCCTCACCAGCGGCAGCACCGGCCACCCCAAGGGCTGCGCCCAGACCTACCGCGCCCTCGCCGCCCACTGGTCCTGGCAGCCGGCCGACCGCTGGAGCGACACCGCCCGCGAACTCGCCGCCGGATACCGCCGGTTCCTCGTCTTCGGCACCCTCACCAGCGCGGTCATGCTCGAACACCTCGCGCTGTGCCTGCTCAGCGGCGGCACCGCGATCATCCCCGAACCCCCGGTCTCCTTCCCGCACACCTGGCAGCGCCACCGCGTCACCGCCTGCCTGTGCACCGTCCCGCGGCTGTACCAGGTGCTGGAGACCCTGCGCACCGAGGACGTCGACACCAGCAGCATGCGTGTGCTGCTGGTGGCCGGCTCGCCGCTGCCCGCGCACCGCCTCGCCGAGGCCGCCGAACTCCTCGGCCCGGTCGTCCACCAGGGATACGGCCAGACCGAGGCCGGCATGCTCGCCCTGCTCACCCCCGGCGACCAGGCCCGCCACGGCGCCGCGGTGCACGACTCCGTCGGCCGCCCGATGCCCGACGTGGCGATCTCGCTGCGCGACCCCGAAGGGCGCGAGGTGCCCACTGGCACCCCCGGCGAGGTCTGGGTCCGCTCGGCCGGCGCCATGTCCGGCTACTGGCGGGACCCGGAGCAGACCCGCGAGGTCGTCCAGGACGGCTGGATCAGGACCCGGGACCTCGCCACCCTCGCCGAGGACGGCTTCCTGCGCCTGCTCGGCCGGGCCCGCGAGGTCGTCTTCGTCAACGCGATCCTCTACTACACCGCCGCCATCGAGGCCGCGCTCGCCGGCCACCCGGACGTCGACCAGGCCTACGTCGTGGCCGCGCCCGACGAGCGCACCGGGGAGGCCCCGCACGCCTTCCTCGTCCCGCGCGCGCCCGGCCGGCCGCCCGCCGCCGGCGAACTGCGCGCCGCCGTACGCGCCGCACTCGGCGCCGACGCCGTGCCCGCCACGATCACGGTGCTCGACACCGTACCCGTCGCGCCCAGCGGCAAGCCCGACAAGAAGGCCCTGCTGGCGCGGGTGACGGCGGCCGCGGCCGGCGCGGCCGGCGATCAGCACGCGTAGCGACGCCGCCGGGGCACCGGGGGCGCCGGATGTACAACGGCCGGTGTGCTTATGCTCGAACAATGACGACGCGTGAACCTGAAGAGCCCGCCGCCGCGGGGACGGAGAGCCGGCCGACGGCGAACGCGATGCGCCGCGCGCTGCACCGCGCGGCGGAAGGGGTCGCCCTCGACGCCGCGGAGGCGGCCGTGCTGCTCCAGGCGCGCGGCGCCGACCTGGAACGGCTGTCGGACATCGCGGGCCGGGTCCGGGACGCCGGACTGGCCGCCGCCGGCCGCCCCGGCGTGATCACGTACTCGCGGAAGGTCTTCATCCCGCTGACCCGGCTGTGCCGCGACACCTGCCACTACTGCACCTTCGTCACGGTGCCCGGCAAGCTGCGGCGGGCCGGCGAGGGGATGTTTCTGTCCCCGGACGAGGTGCTGGACATCGCCCGGCGCGGCGCCGAACTGGGCTGCAAGGAAGCGCTGTTCACCCTCGGCGACCGCCCGGAGGACCGCTGGCCCGAGGCCCGCGAGTGGCTGGACGCGCACGGCTACGACGACACGCTCGCGTATGTGCGCGCCATGGCCGTCCGGGTGCTGGAGGAGACCGGGCTGCTGCCGCACCTCAACCCCGGTGTGCTGGGCTGGACCGACCTCGCGCGCCTCAAGCCCGTCGCACCGTCGATGGGCATGATGCTGGAGACCACCGCCACCCGGCTGTGGTCGGAGCCCGGCGGCCCCCATCACGGCTCGCCCGACAAGGAACCCGCGGTCCGGCTGCGGGTGCTTGAGGACGCCGGCCGCTCCAACGTGCCGTTCACCACCGGCATCCTGATCGGCATCGGGGAGACGTACACCGAGCGGGCCGAGGCGCTCTTCGCGATCCGCCGCACCGCCCGGCAGTACCACGGCATCCAGGAAGTCATCGTGCAGAACTTCCGCGCGAAGCCGGACACCGCGATGCGCGGCATGCCCGACGCGGAACTCGGCGAACTCGCCGCGGCCATCGCCGTGGCCCGGATCGTGCTCGGCCCCGCCGCCCGCATCCAGGCACCGCCCAACCTGGTCGACGGCGAGTACGGCAGGTTCGTCGCCGCCGGGATCGACGACTGGGGCGGCGTCTCACCGCTGACCCCCGACCACGTCAACCCCGAGCGCCCCTGGCCGCAGATCGACGAACTGGCCGCGCGCACCGCCGAGTCGGGCTACACCCTCAAGGAGCGGCTGACGATCTACCCGGAGTACATCCGCCGCGGCGAGCCCTGGCTCGACCCGCGGCTGCTGCCCCACGTCACCGCGCTCGCCGACCCCGCGACGGGCCTGGCCCGCGAGGACGTCCGGCCGCAGGGCCTGCCCTGGCAGGAACCCGACGACGCCTTCCCCGCCGCCGGCGGGCGCACCGACCTGCACCGCACCATCGACACCCACGGCCGCAGCGCCGACCGGCGCGACGACTTCGACGACGTGTACGGCGACTGGGCGAGCCTGCGCGAACAGGCCGCGCCCGGGCTGGTGCCCGACCGGGTGGAGGCCGACGTCCGGCAGGCGCTGTCGGTGGCCGCCGACGACCCGACGCGGCTGACCGACGCCCAGGCCCTGGCCCTGCTGCACGCCGACGGCCCGGCGCTGGACGCGCTGTGCCGGATCGCCGACGACGTGCGCCGCGACACCGTCGGCGACGACGTGACGTACATCGTGACGCGGAACATCAACTTCACCAACGTCTGCTACACCGGCTGCCGCTTCTGCGCGTTCGCCCAGCGCCGCACCGACGCCGACGCGTACACCCTCTCCCTGGACCAGGTCGCCGACCGGGCCGAACAGGCGTGGCAGGTGGGCGCGGTGGAGGTGTGCATGCAGGGCGGCATCCACCCCGACCTGCCCGGCTCGGCCTACTTCGACATCGCGCGCGCGGTCAAGGCGCGGGTGCCGGGCATGCACGTGCACGCCTTCTCCCCGATGGAGGTGGTCAACGGCGCGACCCGCACCGGCATGTCGATCCGGGACTGGCTGACGGCCGCGAAGGAGGCCGGGCTCGACACCATCCCCGGGACGGCGGCCGAGATCCTGGACGACGAGGTCCGCTGGGTGCTCACCAAGGGCAAGCTGCCCGCCGCGACCTGGGTCGAGGTGGTCAGCACCGCGCACGAACTGGGCATCCGCTCCTCGTCCACGATGATGTACGGCCACGTGGACCAGCCCCACCACTGGCTCGGCCACCTGCGGCTGCTCGCCGAGATCCAGCAACGCACCGGCGGGTTCACGGAGTTCGTGACGCTGCCGTTCATCCACACCAACGCACCGGTCTACCTCGCCGGGATCTCCCGGCCGGGCCCGACCCTGCGCGACAACCGCGCGGTCACCGCGATGGCGCGGCTGCTGCTGCACCCGCACATCCCCAACATCCAGACCAGCTGGGTGAAGCTGGGCGCCGAGGGCGCCGCGGAGATGCTGCGCTCGGGCGCCAACGACCTCGGCGGCACCCTGATGGAGGAGACCATCTCCCGGATGGCGGGCTCGCGTTACGGGTCCTACCGCTCGGTGCGCGACCTCGTCGCGATCGCCGACGCGGCCGGCCGCCCCTCCCGCCCGCGCACCACCCTGTACGGGCAGGTGCCGCAGGAGCGGATCGACGCGGCGCTCGCCTCCGACGGGCACCTGCCGGAGCTGCTGCCGGTGCTGGGCGACTGAACGGCGGTGCGGGCGGCGGCGTCGCACCGCCGCCCGCACCGGGTGCGCGCTACTGGTTGAGCCGGTCGCGCCAGTCCGGCGGCACCCGCTCCGAGGGCCCCGGCACGCCCTGGTCGGCCGGGTGGCTCTGCGGCGCCGCCAGTTGCGGGCCCTGCTCGACGTACTGCTCCCTGGCGTAGTCCCAGAACCAGTCCTCGCCCGGCTCGAAGCTGCGCACCACGTCGTGGCCGGTGGCGGCCGCGTGCGCGCTGGCGTGCTGGCCCGGCGAGGAGTCGCAGCAGCCGATCCGGCCGCAGGCCGCGCACCGGCGCAGGTGGAACCACCACCCGCCGTCCGCGTCGCAGCTCGCGCAGCCGGTGCCGCTGGGCGGCACCGCGGGGTCGATCGCGGGGGCCCCGGAGTCGCCGGGTGCGCCCATGTCGTCCGACGGGGTCATACGGTCTCCTCCTCAGTGTCCTGGCCGGCCTCCGGCGTGTTCAGCGGCAGGTACACCCGGAAGCGGGTGTCGCCCGGCTCGGACTCGACCTTCAGGTCGCCGTGGTGCTTGTTGACCACGATCCGCCAGGAGATGTCGAGGCCGAGGCCGGTGCCCTGGCCGACCGGCTTGGTGGTGAAGAACGGCTCGAAGATCCGCTGCCGGATCTCCGCCGGCACACCGGGACCGGTGTCGCGGAACTCCACCACCAGCCTGCCGTGCTCCGCCGAGGTCCGCACGGTGAGCGTGCCGGCGCCGTCCATCGCGGCCACCGCGTTGTCCACCAGGTTGGTCCACACCTGGTTCAGCTCGCCCGGGTAGCCAGGGACGCGCGGCAGGGTGTGGTCGAACTCCCTGACCACTTGCACCCCCGCGCCGATCTTCCCGGCGAGCATCTGGAGGGTGCTGTCGAGCAGGTCGTGGACGTCGACCACCTGGTAGGGCGCCCGGTCCAGCTGCGAGTACTGCCGGGCGGCGCCCACCAGGCCGGAGATCCGGGAGGTGGAGTCCTCGATCTCGTTCATCAGCAGCTCGGTCTCGACGGTGTAGTTGAGCCACCGCACCGCGCTCTCCAGCACCTTGCCGTCGACGGCCGCGGCGACCTGGTCGAGCCACTCCTCGTCCAGCCCCGCCTGCACGAACGCCGGCGCCAGGTCCCAGCCGCCGGCGATGCCGTGCGCGTCCATCCAGTCCGCGATCGCGTCCTCGCGGTCGGAGGCGTCCATCGGGCTGAGCTGCTCGGCCTTCGCGACCCGCTCGGCGGCCCGCTCCTGGACGCTGACCAGGGTGTCCAGGTCGGCCTGCCGGTAGGGGCCGCCGGCCAGGATCTTCAGCTTGTGCCGCATCCCGGCGACCCGCTCGCGCAGCGCGGAGGTGGCCCGCAGCGCGGCGGCGGCCGGGTTGTTCAGCTCGTGGGTCAGCCCCGCCGACAGCGACCCCAGCGCGAGCAGCCGCTCGCGCTGGCTGACCACCTGCTGGAAGGACTTGTTGCCGAAGAACAGCCCCTCCAGCAGGTGCACCGCCATCGGGAACCACTCGGTGACGATGTGCGCGAAGTCGTCGGCGGCCAGCACGAAGAACCGCGAAGGCGCCGTCACCCGCATCGAGTTCGTGTACCGCTGCGGCACCCGGTCGCCGAGGTACGCCTGGAAGGCGCCGGTGTACACGCCCCGCTGGGAGGTCCTGGCCACCTCCACGTCGTCGTCGCCGACCTTCCGGGAGGTCACCAGCGCGCCGTCCAGCAGCACGTAGAAGCAGGTGGCCGGCTCGCCCTCGGCGAAGACCGGGCCGGGCTCGAGGGTCTCCACCCGGCCGATCCGGCACAGCTTGGCCAGCTGCTCCGGGGTGAGCTTCTCGAACAGGAAGAGCGTGCGCAGCTCGTCCGGGTCGCACGGGTCGAGCGGGCGCTGCCGCGCCTGCTGCGTCTGCTGCGGTTCGTCGGTCACAGCCCCTCCAGGTAGCGGTGCACCAGCATCACGGCCATCGCGCCCTCGCCGACCGCGGACGCCACCCGCTTCGCCGACTCCGCGCGCACGTCGCCGGCCGCGAAGACCCCCGGCACGCTGGTCTCCAGGTGGTACGGCAGCCGGTCCGGCTGCCAGCCGGCCGGCCGCTGCCCGTCACCGGCCGGCAGGTCCGGCCCGGTCAGCACGAACCCGTGCCGGTCGCGGCGCACGGTGCCGTCCAGCCAGTCGGTGCGCGGCGCGGCGCCGATGAACACGAACATCCGCTGGGCGTCGACGAGCTCGTCCGAGCCGGTGGCGGCGTCGCGCAGGGTCAGGCCCGCCAGGTGGTCCTCGCCGTGCACCGCGGTGACCGACGTGCCGGTGCGCACCTCGATGGTGGGCACGGCCGCGATCTGCTGGATCAGGTAGTGCGACATGGACGCCTCCAGCGACGCCCCGCGCACCAGCAGCGTCACCGACTTGGCGTGCCGGGCCAGGTGGACGGCGGCCTGGCCCGCGGAGTTGGCGCCGCCGACGATGTACACGTCCTGGCCCTCGCAGCCGGCCGCCTCGGTCAGCGCCGAGCCGTAGTACACGCCCCGGCCGGTGAGTTCGGCCAGCCCCGGCACCTCCAGCCGGCGGTAGGCGACACCGGTGGCCAGCAGCACGCTCTGCGCGGTGACCGCGGAGCCGTCGGCGAACCGCACGGTGCGGGCCGAACCGTTGACCTCCAGCGCGGTGACCTCGCAGGCGGTGAGCAGCTCCGCGCCGAACCGGGTGGCCTGGCGGCGGGCCCGGTCGGTGAGCTGCGCGCCGGAGACGCCGTCGGGGAAGCCGAGGTAGTTCTCGATCCGGGCGCTCTGCCCGGCCTGGCCGCCGGTCGCGGTGCGCTCCACCAGGACCGTGCGCAGCCCCTCGGAGGCGCCGTAGACCGCGGCGCCGAGCCCGGCCGGGCCGCCGCCGATCACCACCAGGTCGTAGAACTCCTCGGCCGGCGCGGTGGACAGGCCGACCCGCACCGCCAGGTCCTGGTCGGACGGCTCCAGCAGCACCTCGCCGCCCGGCGCGATCACCACCGGCAGCCGCAGCCCGTCGTGCCCGGCGGCCTCCAGCAGCCGCCGGCCCTCGGCCTGGTCGGACTGGTACCAGCGGTAGGGCACCTGGTTGCGGGCCAGGAACTCCCGCACCCCCGAGGAGCGCGCCGACCAGCGGTGCCCGATCACCTTCGTCTCGGGCACCGGGCGGTGGTCGGAGCACAGCCAGCTGTCCAGCAGCTCGTCGACCACCGGGTAGAGCTTCTCCTCCGGCGGGTCCCACGGCTTGAGCAGGTAGTGGTCGAGGTCGACGACATTGATCGCGTCGATGGCGGCACCGGTGTCCGCGTAGGCGGTGAGCAGCACCCGGCGCGCGCCGGGGTACACGTCCATCGCCTGCTCCAGGAACTCGATGCCGGTCATGTTCGGCATCCGGTAGTCGGCCAGGACCACCGCGACCAGGTCCCCGCGCAGCTTCATCTCCCGCAGCGCGTCCAGTCCGTCCTGGCCGGATTCCGCCCGCACCACCCGGTACCGCTCGCCGTAGCGGCGGCGCAGGTCGCGGGCGATCGCCCGGGAGACCCCGGGGTCGTCGTCAACGGTGAGGAGCGCGGCGCGGCGCGTGCCGGCGTCCGGCTCGGTCATCGGCATCCCGTCCCGTGCTGTCGTCCATGTGTTCGGCAGTCCATGCAGTTCAGCGTAGTGGCACCGCGGTCCGGGCGCGCGGGAGAAAACCGCGGGCGTGCGCCGCGCCGCCGCCGGGCGGGCCGCCGTACGCTGGCGCCATGCAGTCCTACACGATCGGCCAGGCGGCGCGGCTGCTGGGCGTCAGCCCGGACACCGCGCGGCGCTGGGCCGACGCCGGCCGGGTCGCCACCCACCGTGACGAGGCCGGGCGCCGGCTCATCGACGGGCGGGATCTGGCCGCGTTCTCCGTCGAGCTGGCCCAGAGCCCCGACGCGGAGTCGGACACCTCGCACACGTCGGTGCGCAACGCGTTCCCGGGCATCGTGACGGCCGTCAAGCTCGGTGACGTGGCCGCCCAGGTGGAGATCCAGGCGGGGCCGCACCGGCTGGTGTCCCTGGTCACGCGGGAGGCGGTGGAGGAACTGGGGCTGGAGGTCGGGGCGGAGGCGGTGGCCCGGGTGAAGTCGACAAACGTCCATATCGACCGGCCGTAGTCGTAGGGGGCGTGCCGGGTCAGGGCGTGCCGGGCCGGGGCGTGCCGCGCCGGGTCAGGGCGTGCCGTGCTCCGGCACGGACCGGATCAGCACCAGCGACCCGTCCAGGTACGGCTGGTGGCGCAGCGCGCCGTACTGCGCGTCCCAGGCGCCCGACCCGATGGCCGCGCGCAGGTCGCCGGTGTACCGCGCGGCCAGCTCCGGCGGCACGAAGCTCCACGCCGAGCACGCCTGCCGGGCGCCGGGGTCGAGCAGCCGCTCCGGGCGGGCGTAGTACGCCTCGTTGAACCCGTCGGTGCAGTCGGCTGGGATCGGCACCGGCGTCACCGTGCACCTGCCGCCCAGCGCGGCCGTGATCGCCTCGACCGCCGGGTAGCGGCGCGCCTCGGTGTCCAGTACCAGCGGTGCGTACGCGTACAGCCAGAAGTCCCGGACGAGCGCCGGGTCGCAGGTCATGACGACCACGGGGCCGCGGGTCACCCGGCGCATCTCGCGCAGCCCGGCCGCGGCGTCGCTCCACTGGTGCACGCTGAACGTCGTCATCGACGCGTCGAACCGGTCGTCGTCGAAGGGCAGTTGCTCGGCGGAGGCGTCGATCGCGGGTGCCAGGTGCGCGGGCCGCTGGGCGCGCATCGTCGCCGACGGCTCCACCGCGACCACCTCGGCGTCCGCCGGCTCGTACGACCCCGCGCCGGCGCCGACGTTCAGCACGCTGCGGGCGCCGCCCAGCGCGTCGGCCAGCACCCGTGCGATCCGCGGGTCGGGCTGCCGGTAGTCGCTGTAGCCACCGCCGATCACCCCGTAGTCCGCGTCGCCCGCGCTTCCGTCCGCCACGCCACCCCGGATGTCTGCCATGCCTGCAATCTACCCGGCGGTGCTGTGGCCGGGCAGGGCTGCGCGGGGCCGCACGCAGGGCGCCGTGTGCGCTCCCGGCGGGCCGGAGCGCGCGCCGTTCGCCTCCGGTTGCGGCCGCCCCGGGGTGCGGAAGTGGCCGGTTCTCTTCGCTCGGGCCTTCCGCACCGGCTCGCCGCCGCCCGCACCGGGCCGCGCACCGTCGGCTTCGGGACAGTTTCGGCCGAACGCCCGAAGCGCCCTTCCGTCCGTACGGAGCGTGAACTACCGTGACCTACGGGTTAGTTGCTCAGAGCATCTAGTGCTGGGGCCAACTACCCCATGTGCCACAGCAGTCGCACCACGGAACGAAGATCTCACCCTCACCCCCGGAGGAGAGAGCCCGTCATGGCCGCAGCGATACCCAGCCCCGCATCCCCCACCGGCGCCTTTGTGCCCGCGCACCCCGCACCGGCGGCCGACCCGGGCGCCGCCGGCGCCTGCCCGTACAGCCCGCTGCCCGAGCCGCTGGCCGCGCCCGCGGCCCGCGCGACCTGCCCCTTCGACCCGCCGCCCGCCTACCAGCAGGCCCGGCGCGAGCGCCCGGTCGCCCGCACCACCCTCTGGGACGGCTCGTCCTGCTGGCTGATCACCCGCCACGACGACATCCGCCACACCCTGCGCGACGACCGCTTCAGCGCGGACTCCGCCCGGCCCGGCTTCCCCTTCCTGAGCGCCGGCCGCAGGGCGCTCAGCACCGACCGGCCCACCTTCATCAGGATGGACGACCCTGAGCACGCGCGGCTGCGCCGGATGCTCACCTCGGACTTCATGATCCGCAAGGTCGAGTCCATGCGGCCGCAGGTCCAGCAGCTCGCGGACGACCTGCTCGACGCGATGACCAAGGGGCGCCAGGAGGCCGACTTCGTCGCGGACTTCGCGCTGCCGCTGCCGTCGGTGGTGATCTGCCTGCTGCTGGGTGTGCCCTACGCCGATCACGAGTTCTTCCAGCAGTGCAGCAGCGCGATCCTGCGCACCGAGTCCACCCCGGAGGAGGTGGTCGCCGCGCAGAACGAACTGCTCGCCTACCTCCGCGACCTGACCCGCGCCAAGCGGCGCTCCCCGGACGACGCCATCCTCAGCCGGGTCGCCGAGCAGAGCGACCTGACCGACGCCGACATCGCCCGGATGGGCCGGCTGCTGCTGGTCGCCGGACACGAGACCACCGCGAACATGACGGCCCTGGGCATACTCGCCCTGCTGCGCAACCCCGGCGAACTGGCCCGGATGCGCGACGGCGGTCCCGCCGAAGTGCAGGCCGCCGTGGAGGAGTTGCTGCGCTACCTCACCATCATCCAGAGCGGGGTGGCGCGCGTAGCCACCGAGGACGTCACCGTCGGCGACACCCTCATCCGCGCCGGCGAGGGCGTGCTGTGCATGCTCAGCGCCGGCAACCGCGACGAGGAGGTCTTCCCCGACGCCGACCGCCTCGACCTCGCCCGCCCCGGCAGCCGGCGCCACCTCGCCTTCGGGTTCGGCGTCCACCAGTGCCTGGGCCAGCCGCTCGCCCGCCTCGAACTCCAGGTCGCGCTGCCCACGGTGCTGCGCCGACTGCCCGGACTGCGGCTCGCGGTCCCCTTCGAGGACGTCCGCTACCGCAACGAGACGCTCATCCTGGGCGTCCACGAACTCCCTGTGGCGTGGTGACCGCGCCCCCCGTGCCCCCCGGCGGAAGGACCCCACCGTTGCGTATCAACGTCGACCAGGAGAAGTGCTGCGGCTCGGGCATGTGCGTGCTCGCCGTACCCGACGTCTTCGACCAGCGGGAGGACGACGGCATCGTCGAACTCCTCGACGCCAAGCCCCCGCAGACCCTGTGGCCCGACGTCCGCGACGCCGCCGCCACCTGCCCCTCCTGGGCCATCACCCTCGACGAATCCTGACCCCCGCCCCCTCCGCCCGGCCCCGCCCCCTCCGCCCGGCCCCGCCCCCACCGGGCCGGGGCCGGGCCCTCTTCGCCCCGTCAGGCGGGTGGGGAGGGGGTGGCGAGGGTGTGGAGGAGGCGGTAGCAGGTGCCGATGAGGGCGCAGGTGCGGTCGTGGCGGGTGGCGGTGCCGACGACGGCGGTGGCGGTGGCCGGGTGGAGGCCGAGGAAGGACTGGCGGCCGAAGGTGGCGCCGGCGTGGAAGAGCAGGGGGCCGCCGGGGCCGGGGTGGAGGTACCAGGTGAGGGTGTGGGTGTGGCGGCGCCCGAAGCCGCGCCGCAGCTGCGGCACTTGGACGTCGCACAGCGCGGCGCGCAGGGCCGCGGGGGCGGCCGAGGAGTCGGGGGAGAGCAGCGCCTCGGCGTAGCAGAGCAGGTCGCCCGGGGTGGCGCTGACCGCGCCGGCCGGGCCGAAGGCCGCCATGTCGTTGGGCGGCAGCGGGGTCCGGCCGTCGGGGCGGTGGCCGACCGCGCCGTCCGGGTCGAGGCCCACGACCGAGCCGGTCAGGCCCAGCGGGCGCAGCACGCGCTCGGTGAGGAGCGCGGCGAAGCCGGTGCCGGTGGCGCTCTCCAGCGCCGGGCCGAGCAGCGCCACCCCGAAGTTGGAGTAGTGCCAGTGGCGGCCGGGCGCGTGCGCGGGGCGGGTACGGGCGAAGCCGCGCAGCAGCCGCTCGCGGTCGTACCCGGCGTAGCCGTTGGTGTACGGGTGCAGCAGCGCGCCCGGGATCAGGTCGCGCGGCACCCGGGGCAGCCCGGAGGTGTGGGTGGCCAGGTGCCGCAGGGTGATCGCGCGGGAGCGGGGGTGCGGCAGGCGCAGCCCCGGCAGGTGGGCGGCCAGCCGGTCGTCCAGGCCGAGCACGCCCTCGCGGGCGAGTTCGGCCAGCAGCAGGACGGTGAACGTCTTGGAGAGCGAGCCGAGTTCGTAGCGGAGCAATTCGCGTGGCCGCGCGGGCGGCACGGTGCCGCCGGTGGCGACGGTGCGGCGCCCGGCGCGGGAGACGGCCAGCACCACGTCGGGCGCCCGGACCTCGGTGAGCGCCTGCCGGAGCCGGGTGGCGGTGTCGGGGTCGGTGTCGGTGCCGGGGTCGGAGTCGGCGCCGGTGCCCGCGTCGCCGTGGAGGTCCGGGCCGTCGGCCCCGGTGCCCGTACGCGCCGCGGTCCCGCTCACGCGGCGGCGCCGGCGGACATCGCCCGGGACGTCGCCATCGCGGACGCGAACGCCGCGACCAGCGTGGGGTGGTGGACCAGGTCGAAGACCTCCGCGGGACTGCCGTCGGGCATCCCGTGGTGGACCGGCATCGCGCCGTCGGGGGCTTGCGCGGCCGCGTACCGCTCCCACAACTGCGCGTCGAGCACCGGCCGCGGCAGGCACGCGTCGAGCACGAGCAGCTCGCCGAGCAGGTCCCAGTGCTCCAACTCCGCCCAGTCCGCCGCCCACGCGGGCACGTACAGCGCGAGGTAGTCGGCGATCCGCGGCGGCAGCCGGTCCGGCGCCGCGCCCCAGTCGGTGAGGTGGAAGACGGTGTGCGTGACGTCGTAGGCGATGTGCAGCTGCACCGTCCACGGCTCGGGGGTGCGGCCCAGCCACGTGGCGGCCAGGGCCTGTTCGACGTCGCCGCTGGGCACCAGGCCGATCTTGCGCTCCGAGTTGAGCAGCCCCAGCCGCCGGGTCGGCAGCATCTCGACGGCCTGCCAGCTCGCGGTGGTGCGCGCCAGAGCGATCGCGGACTCCAACCCCGGGTGCCGGTGGCCGAGTTCGTGCAGGCTGCCGTAGATCTCCAACGGCACCGGGGACAGCGGCTCCTGCGCCTGCAACTCGGCCAGGACGTTGCCGCCGTCGAGCAGGTCCCGCCAGGCGAAGTCCAGCAGCCGCACCGACAGGTCGTGCTGCCGCGAACCGGCGACGCCCTCGCGGGCCAGCACCCGCATGTTGATCGCCAACTCGCCGATGGGCTTGAGGCGTTCGACCAGCCCGCGGCCGGTCTCGCGGTCGACGTCGGTGAGGCGGAACAGCTCCCGGTTGGCGTGCAGCCAGGCCAGCGCCTGGTCGCCGACACGGTGCAGCAGCGCGGGGGACGCGGCGGTCACGGCAGGACCTCGCTCTCGACGGGGGCGGATGCGGACGGAGAAGCGGACGGGGAGGCGGCGGCGGAGGCGTGCTGACCTGGGCCCCAGTCCGGAGCCGGATACGGGTACGGGTACGCGTCGTCCGGACCGGCCGGACCGGCGCAGGCGGCGGGCGCGGTTCGCGCCAGCGTCGCGGCGAACGCCGCCACCAGCGTGGAGTGGTAGCAGCCGGTGAACTCCGCCTCGGGCGAGCTCCCTTCGGGCGGGCCGTCACCGGTCTCGGGCACGGCGCCGTCCGGCCTCTGCGCCGCCGCCAGCGCCCGCCAGGCCACCGGGTCGTACGTCGCCCCCGGCATGCAGGCGGCCACCGCGAGGAGCTCCCCGGTCAGGTCCCACTGCCGCTCCTCGGCCCAGTTCACGGTCCAGGCGGGCAGCCACAGCCGCAGGTAGTCGGCGAGGAGCCGGGGCATCCGGTGCGGCGCGCGGCCCCAGTCGGTGACGTGGAAGACGTCATGGGTGACGCCGTACGCGGTGCGCAGGTCCAGCGCCCATGGCTCGGGGCGGGCGCCCAGGCCGGTCCGAGCCAGCACGGCGGCGAACTCGGCGTGCTCCGGCACGCCCACCCGCCGCTCGGCGTTGAGCACGTTGAGCGTGCGGGTGTGGTCCGCGCGCGCGAGCTGCCACAGCCGCAGCCCGGTGGTGGCCGCCATCAGCTCCTCGGCGGCCGGGTGCCGCAGCCCGGCCCGCGCGAACACGCCGTACAGCTCGACCGGGTACGTGGCCTGCGGCTCGCCGCGCACCAGCTCCGCGAACAGCTCACCGCCACCGGTCTGCTGCCAGGTGAAGCCGAACAGGTCGTCGGCCAGGGCGCGTACGGCCGGCAGCGGGTGGCAGCCGCGGATGACGTCGGTCAACTCGGCCAGTTCGCCCAGCGGTTTGATGGTGAGGTTCGGGTCGGCGTCGGTGGTCACGTCGGGCGGCAGCCGGAAGGACGGGCGCATCGCGTCGACCCGGGTGAGCGCGGCCGTGACGATCCGGTCCAGCAACTCCGCGTCCTCGTGCGGGCGTTCGCCGCCGGCGCCCGGGCGCGCGGGGAAGGCCGAACGGTCCGGCCCGCGCCCCCGCGAACCGGCAGGCGCACCCGGGCCCGGGGCCGGCGTACCCGGGCCCGTCCGCGCGCCGCCGTTCACCGCACCCCGCGCCCGTGGAAGCGCCGGGCCACCGCGGTGTGCAGCGCCACCCGGGGGTCGCCCGCGCTCATCCGCAGCACATAGACCAGCCCGGCGTCGAGCCCGAGCGTGTCGGGCACGTCCGGCATCCCGGCCAGCCAGCGGCCGATCCCCGCGGCCTGCACCCAGTCCCGGCGCCGCACCGCGCGGACGAAGCCGCGGGCCAGGTCCTCGGTGCGCGCGGCGAACCCATCGGCGAGCGCGGGCGCCAGCCCCGGCAGCGAGAGCGCGCCGAGCTGGGAGGCGCGGTGGGCGAGCTTGGGCCACGGGTCGGTGTGCAACCAGTCGGTGCCCGCCCGCGGTTCGGCCGGCCGGCCGTCCTGCCCGCCGGGACCCGCGGCGGCCCCGGAGCCGGCGGGCAGAAAGGCGCGCGCGGCCTCCACCAGCCCGCGGTAGCTCCACACGGACACGTCGGAGGCGTCCGCGGCCGGGGGATAGGCGGCGAGCGCCTTCCGGACGATCGCCTCGTCCGCGAGCCGGGCACCCTCCGCTCCGCCGCCGGCCGTGGCCTGGGGCCCGTTGCCGTCCATGTGTGCCGTCGTACCGGTGGCCGGCGCGTACGGCGCCAGCACATCCGCCCCCAGGACCCTGATGGCCGCGAGTGCGACCGGGTCGTCCTGCGCGAGGACACCCGACAGCGCGTAGGAGCCGCGCCCGCCCTCCAGGGCGAGCGCGACTCCCGTGGCGATGTCGGCGACCACAGCGCTCAGCGAGGTGTCTCCCTGCGGCTGCTCGGCCAACGTGTCGCCTGCCGCGTCAGCGGGCGTCCGTCTTCGGGCGCGGGGTGGGCGGCGAGATCAGGAGCAGTGCGGCGAGCAGGAGCGCGCCACTGCATTCACGGGTGTCGCGGTAGATACCTTCCGCCTCAGCGGAGTCGAGCAGTCCTTCGACCTCAGCGGCGAGCGCGGTGGTCTTGACCGGGGCGGTCAGTTCCGAAGCCATGGGATCATCTCCTCTTTGTTCGGCTTGGACTCACCTCAGAATGACAGTTCGGACATATGCCCGCAAATGGGATGTCCGACCCCGGGCGTGTCGCGCCGCCCGCTGCCGTGACAAGCCCGGGAAAAGCGGCCGAAGCGGGCGTTGTCAGACCCCGGTGCTTGGATCGGGGACAGGAGTGATCAGCCGGCAACGGGACCCGGCCGGCGGCTCCGCGGAGCGGACGGACAGACGGACAGACGGACGGACGGAGTATCGATGAGCACGGCCAGCAGACCCGGCGCGGCGGCACCTCCCGCCGACACCCATGACGTGATCCGGGTGCACGGCGCGCGGGCGAACAACCTCAAGGACGTCAGCGTCGAGATCCCCAAGCGGCGGCTGACGGTGTTCACCGGCGTCTCCGGCTCCGGCAAGAGCTCCCTGGTGTTCGGCACCATCGCCGCCGAGTCGCAGCGGCTGGTCAACGAGACGTACAGCGCCTTCGTGCAGGGCTTCCTGCCCGCCCTCGCCCGGCCCGAGGTCGACGTCCTGGAGGGCCTGACCACCGCGATCGCCGTCGACCAGCAGCGGATGGGCACCGACGCCCGCTCCACCGTCGGCACCGCCACCGACGCCCATGCGATGCTGCGCATCCTCTTCAGCCGCCTCGGCGACCCGCACATCGGCCCGCCGTCCGCCTACGCCTTCAACGTCCCCTCGATCCACGCCAGCGGCGCGATGACCGTCGCGCGCGGCGCCCGCACCGCCCAGAAGGTGACCTACGAGCGCACCGGCGGGATGTGCCCGCACTGCGAGGGCCGCGGCACCGTCTCCGACCTCGACCTCACCCAGCTCTACGACGACACGAAGTCGATCGCCGGCGGCGCCTTCACCATCCCCGGCTGGAAGTCCGACAGCTTCTGGACCGTCCGGGTCTACGCCGAGTCCGGCATCCTCGACCCCGACAAGCCGATCCGCGACTTCTCCCCGAAGGAGTTGCAGGACTTCCTGTACGGCGACCCGGTCCGGGTGAAGGTCAACGGCGTCAACGTCACGTACGAAGGGCTCATCCCCAAGCTGCGCACGTCGATGCTGGCCAAGGACCGCGACACGCTCCAGCCGCACATCCGGGAGTTCGTGGACCGCGTGGCCACCTTCACCGCCTGCCCGGAGTGCGGCGGCACCCGGCTCAGCGAGGGCGCGCGCTCCTCGCGGATCGGCGACCTGAGCATCGCCGACGCCTGCGCCCTCCAGATCAGCGACCTCGCCGCGTGGGTGCGGGGCCTGGCCGAGCCGTCGGTGGCGCCGCTGCTGACCGCGCTCGGCGACAGCCTCGACGCCTTCACCGAGATCGGCCTGGGCTACCTCTCCCTGGACCGGCCCTCGAACACCCTGTCGGGCGGCGAGGCGCAGCGGGTGAAGATGGTCCGCCAGCTCGGCTCCGCCCTGACCGACGTGACCTACGTCTTCGACGAGCCGACCGTCGGCCTGCACCCGCACGACATCCAGCGGATGAACAGCCTGCTGCTGCGGCTGCGCGACAAGGGCAACACGCTGCTGGTGGTCGAGCACAAGCCGGAGGCGATCGGGATCGCCGACCACGTGGTGGACCTCGGCCCCGGCGCCGGACCGGCCGGCGGCACCGTCTGCTTCGAGGGCACCGTGGAGCAGCTGCGGGCGTCCGGCACCGTCACCGGGCGGCACTTCGACGACCGCGCGGCGCTGAAGAAGACGGTGCGCGAGCCCACCGGGGTGCTGCCGGTGCGCGGCGCCTCGACGCACAACCTGCGGGACGTGGACGTGGACATCCCGCTCGGCGTGCTGGTCGTGGTCACCGGTGTCGCCGGGTCCGGCAAGAGCTCGCTGGTGCACGGGGCGCTGGCGAAGAGCCCGGTGGGCGCCGCCGCGGGCGTCGTCTCGGTCGACCAGAGCCCGATCCGCGGCTCCCGGCGCAGCAACCCGGCGACGTACACCGGGCTGCTCGACCCGATCCGGAAGGCGTTCGCGAAGGCGAACGGGGTGCAGCCGGCCCTGTTCAGCCCCAACTCGGCGGGCGCCTGCCGCACCTGCCAGGGCACCGGCGTCGTCTACACCGACCTCGCCGTGATGGCCGGGGTCGCCGCGGTCTGCGAGGTGTGCGAGGGGCGGCGGTTCGAGGCGTCGGTGCTCGAACACCGGCTCGGCGGCCGCGACATCAGCGAGGTGCTCGCGATGCCGGTGGCCGAGGCGCGGGAGTTCTTCGGCGCGGGGGACGCGCGCACCCCGGCCGCGCACGCGGTCCTCACCCGGCTCGCCGACGTCGGGCTCGGCTACCTCGGTATCGGCCAGCCGCTCACCACGCTGTCCGGCGGCGAACGGCAGCGGCTCAAGCTCGCCACGCACCTGGCCGCCAAGGGCGGTGTCCTGGTCCTCGACGAGCCGACCAGCGGTCTCCACCTCGCCGACGTGGCCCATCTGCTCGCGCTGCTCGACCGGTTGGTGGACAGCGGCAAGTCCGTGATCGTCGTGGAGCACCACCAGGCGGTCATGGCGCACGCCGACTGGATCGTGGACCTCGGGCCCGGTGCCGGGCACGAGGGCGGCCGGATCGTCTTCGAGGGCACCCCCGCCGACCTGGTCGCGGCCCGCGCCACCCTCACCGGCGAGCACCTGGCGGCGTACGTGGGCGGCTGAGCGGGCGTCAGGCGCGCGGACGGCGAGGTGGGCGGAAGACGGGTGGGCGCAGGACGAGGCGAGCGGACCACGAGTGCGGGCGGCCTCAGTACGCCGGCGGCTCCCCGGGCGGGGCGAGCAGCGCGGCGCCGGCCTCCGCCCAGGCCAGCAACTGCTCGTCCGCGCCCGGGCGGGCGACCCACTGCGAGCCGATCGGGAGCCCTTCGCCGGTGCGGCCGGCGGGCAGGCACAGCGACGGCCAGCCCGCGAAGCTCCACGGCCCGCACATCACCGGGTCGCCCGTGTCGGACAGGCCGCGCGGCGCGGGCCCGGTGGCGGCCGGGCAGATCCACACGTCCACCCCGGCCCGGCCGGTCGCGGCGAGCAGCCCGGTCCGGAAGGCGTCGCGGGCCCGCAGCGCCTGCTCGTACCGGGCGGGCGAGACCGCCTGCCCCGCGCGGACGGTGGCCGCGGACTGCGGACGGTAGTAGTCGCCGTACCGCGCGAACCACACGGCGTGGCTGCGCGCGGCCTCATGGCGGTTGAGGGCGGACAGGTCGTCGGCGACCGCCGCGAAGTCGGCGAACATCGGCACCCGCCGCACCTGGATGCCGGCCCGGGCCAGCGCCGCCACCTGCCGTTCGAGGGCGGCGCGCGCCTGCCGCCCGGCCCGCTCCAGATACGGCCCGTCGGGCACGCCGAAGACCGGTGGGCGGGGTGCGGCCCCTCGGACCGGCCGCCAGCCGTCGCACAGCGCGGCCGCCGCCGCGCCGACCGCGGCGGGCGTCGCGGCGAACACCCCGAGGGTGTCCAGCGTCGGCGCGTTGGGCACGACCCCGCCGGTCGGGATGCGGCCGGCCGTCGGCTTGAAGCCCACGACACCGCAGTACGACGCCGGGCGGACGACCGAGCCGACGGTCTGCGTGCCGAGCGCCAGCGGCACCATGCCCGCCGCGACCGCCGCGGCGGACCCGCTGCTGGAACCGCCGGGGGTGTGGTCGGGCGCGTGCGGGTTGCGGGTGGGGCCCGGCGCGCTCATCGCGAACTCCGCGGTCACCGTCTTCCCCGCGACCACCGCGCCGGCCGCGCGCAGCCGGTCCACGACGGCCGCCTGCGGCCCCGCGAACACTTGCGGGGGCAGCCGCGACCCGGCGCGCGTCGGCAGCCCGTCCACGCGCACGATGTCCTTGACCGCCACCGGCACGCCGAACAGCCGTGGCCGCTCGCCCGGCTCCGGCCATCGCGCGTGCACGTCGGCCAGTTCGCGGCGCAGCCGCTCCCGCCGGGCGGCAGTCGGCTCCGCGCCGCCGACGAACGCAGCGACACGGCCGTCCCGTTCCTCGATGCGCGCGCACAGTTCGTCCACCGTCACCGACGGCCGGCCGTCCACGCCATACGTTCGCAGGTCCACGACGGCCAGGGTGCCAGGCCGAGCGGCGGACGGTCAGGGGCGGTTGCCGAGTTCGGCCCAGACCTTCTTGCCGCGGCGCAGCGGGACGGCGCCCCAGGACGTGGCGAGCGCGGTCACCAGCAGGAGGCCGCGGCCGCGTTCGTCGCGCTCGTCGGGGCGCAGCAGCACCGGCAGTTCGGGGGAGTGGTCGGTCACGGCCACCCGGACGAGGCGGCCGCCCGGCCGGGTGATCGACACCCGCAGCCGCGTACCGGTGGTGTGCCGGGCGGCGTTGGCGACCAGTTCGTCCACCACCAGCGCGGTGTCGTCGGCGAGGTCGTCCAGTGCCCACACGCTCAGCACGATCGTGACGAGGCTCCGCGCCGGGCGTGCGCTCTGCGGCGCACAGGGCAGCGTCGCCTCGTAGCCGGGGTGGCCGCGGGGGTTGGCGACGGCGGTGACGGTCATGGGGATCTCGATGTGCGCTGGTGGGACGGGCGGTGGGCCGGTCGTTCTGCTGGTCGGTGTGGCTGCTGTGCTGGTGATCGGCTAGCTCCTGCCCGCCCAGGCGCCTCCCGCACCACGATTAGCCGGAATGCGTGGCAATTCCCTCCATTCGGCCGTACGGCGGGTGGGGCGCGGGTCGGCCGTGGCCGCGCCCGCCTGGGCGGATAGGGTCGGCCGCAAGCCCCGCAGCGGGCCGTTCGCAGCCGCCGTACCGGGAAGGAACCGTGCAGGGGCCCATGCGTGTCGACCGACTCGACCACCTCGTGCTGACCGTCCGGGACATCGACGCCGCCGTCGCCTTCTACACCGGCGTGCTGGGCATGACGGAGGTGACGTTCCGCGGCGGGCGGAAGGCGCTCGTCTTCGGGCAGAGCAAGATCAACCTGCACCGGGCGGGGCACGAGTTCGAGCCGAAGGCCGCCCGCCCGACACCGGGCAGCGCCGACCTGTGCCTCATCGTGGCCGAGCCGCCGGCCCAGGTCGTCGCCGAACTCGCCGCGCACGGCGTCGCGGTGGAGGAGGGCCCGGTCGAGCGCACCGGGGCGGCCGGCCCGATCACCAGCGTGTACGTGCGCGATCCGGACGGCAACCTGGTGGAGCTGAGCAGTTACCGGTCCTGACGGCAGGCGGGCCGCCCGCCCTACGCGAGGCCGCCGTTGCTGTGCAGCAGTTGGCCGTTGATCCACTGCCCGCGCGGCGAGCAGAGGAAGCCGACCAGGTCCGCGGTGTCCTGCGGGGTGCCCAGCCTGCCGAGGGGGGTCTGCGCGGCGAGTTCGGCCCGCAGCTGCCCGGTCATCCAACCGGTGTCCACCGGACCGGGGTTGACGGCATTGGCGGCCACCCCGAGATGTGCCAGCTCGCGCGCGGCGGCCTGCACGATCCGGTCCAGCGCGCCCTTGCTCGCGCCGTACGGCAGGTTGCCCACGGTGTGGTCGCTGGTGAGCGCCACGATCCGCCCGGTGCCGTACGGCCCGGCGAAGCGGCGGCCGAACTCCCTTACCAGCAGCCAGCTCGCGCGGGTGTTGACCGCGAAGTGGCGGTCGAAGCTCTCGACGGTGGTGTCCAGCAGGCCGGAGTCCACCGACTCGCAGTGGCACATCACCAGCGCGGTGACCGGACCGAGTTGCCGCTCGGCCGCGTCGAACACCTGCTCAGCGGCGCCTGCCTGGGCGAGGTCTGCCTCGATCGCGGCGGTGGCCGCGCCGTGTCCGGCCAGCTGGGCCGCCACCGCCCCGGCCGCACCGGCTTCCACGCCCCACGGCATCCGCGTGTCGTACGGCGTCCAGTAGCTGAACGCCAGGTCCCAGCCGGACGCGGCCAGGTGCGCGGCGATCGCCGCGCCGATCCCCACGGTGCGCCCGACCCCGGTGACCAGCGCCACCGGTCGGGAGGCGGGCGCGGCGGGTCGGGCGGGCACGGCGGACTGATCGGACCCGGCGGGCTGGGCGTCTGCGGCGGGTGGGGCGTCGTCGGAAGGTGTCACAGCCGCCGATCCTCGGCCCCCCGGCCCCCGCCCGCAACGGGTTTATGCCCCGGCGGGCACCCCCGCGGGGACCTGCGGACCTGCCCCCGCGGCCGGTCGGGCATCGACGGGTGCGACCGGCCGCGGGGAGGGTTCGGGGAGGGCGCGGGGGAGATGTCAGCAGTCGTTGTCCGCGGGCTTGCCGGCGAAGCGGTTCGCCAGGAAGATCTCGACGGAGACCGCCCGGAAGGCGACCTCTTCGGCGTGCTCGCCGAGCAGGTCGCGGACCTTGTCCACGGTGCCGCCGGCCGCGCACCAGTTGTCGACGGTGGTGTTGTCCTGGCCGACGGGCACGATCTCGTCGGTGTCGGCGTGGTAGTCGTACACGGGCGTGGCGGGGGCGGCGGTGCCGAGGGTGTTGGTGCGCAGGACGGCCGCGACCGAGGGGACGGAGAAGGGGTCGGAGACGGACGTGTCCTCGCTGAGCTTGCGGAAGGCGTAGGCCGGCAGGATGTTCAGCTCGCAGGTGCCCTTGATGGACGCGAAGTCCTGCTGCCCCTTGGCGTTGAGCAGCCCGGCGATGCCCGCCTCGGGGAACTCGGTGGAGATGCCGTAGGCGGCGGCGAACTCGAAGCCGGCGAACGCGGTGCCGTCGATGTACCGCCCGACGGCGGCCGGGTCGGAGGGCAGCCCGCCGATCGCGGCACCGGCCAGCTTCACGTCCGGCGCGTAGGACGGCTGGAGCTGCGCGGCCCAGCCCGTCGCCTCGGCGCCGCCCGAATAGCCATCCAGCGCCCAGGGGTTGGCGGAGCCGACGCCCGCGGTGTTGAACGCCTTGACCGCGCGGATGCCGTCCAGGACGGCGTGCCCGGCCTGCGGCCCGGCGAGGAACACCGACTTGGGCCCCTCGAAGTCCGGCACCGCCACCGCCCAGTTCGCGGCGAGCAGTTGGGCGCCGAGCGCGGCGTCCTGCACGTCCTGGCCGGTGGCGATCTGGTACGAGGGCGCGCAGCTGGTGCCGACGCTGTCCTCGGGCGTCTGGAGCGAAACCACCGGCCGCTTCCCGGACCCGGTCCAGGCGGCCTTGGGCACCACCAGCGTGGTGACGGCCAACTCCGGCTGCCCGTGCGAGTCGTTGGTGCGGTAGGAGATCTGCCAGGCGTTCACCGGCACGGAGATGCCGAAGAGGTTGACGTCCGGCACGGCGCGGCTGTCCACGATCGCCCCGGCCGGGTAGGAGGCGATGCCGGCGGGGGCGGCGTAGAAGGGGTCCTGGTCCGGCACGGTCGAGCCGGGCGCGGTGGTGGCGGACGGCGCCGCGGCCGAGGCGGCAGCGGCGGGCAGGAACATGCAGGTGCAGGCGAGTGCGGCGGTCACGGCCAGGGCGTAGGGCTTGCGCACGGCTCTCCTCGGGTGCTCGGGTGCTCGGGGTGCGGGGCTGTTTCGGCGGGCTCGGGGGCGCGGGGCGGTCCGGTGCGCGCGGGGCGGGTGGGCCGGACCGGGGGGACGGGGACGGCGGGTCTGCCGGGACGGGACCACGCCATCATGGGCCGGGCCGACCGCCGGTGAGCCTGGGGCGGTGGCGCAGACTTTCACCCGCGGGGTTGTGATCGCGCACAAAGCCGGGAGCGGCACTTCACACCGGGGTTACCCGTAGGTAATAGTGGAAGGTCCCGTATCGGGGCGCGTACGGCTCCGCGATCCGACCCGCGCGCCCGCAACCCGCGAGGTGCCCTGTGACGACGCAGCCCGCGGCGGAGCCAGGCCCCGCCGCCCCGACGCCCGCCCCGACGCCGGCTCCCGCCCCTACGCCGGCTCCGACGCCCGCCCCCACGCCGGCTCCGACGCCCGCTCCGATCACCATCGGCGGCACCCCGCTGGACAAGCGCCTGGTCACCTCCGTCCACGAACTGGCCGCGCGGGTGGTCGCCCGCCTGACCGAGCGGATACCGGTCTACGCCTCGCTGCCCGCCGAGCAGCTGCGCGGCGACATCACCGCGGTCGTCGTCCGCGGCATCCGCTCCTTCGCCCAGGTGCTGCGGACCGGACAGCCGCCCACCGCGGGCCAGTTGGAGCTGACCCACCGCTCGGCGGTGCGCCGCGCGCAGGAGCACATCCCGCTGGACGCGGTCGTCGGGGCGTACTTCCTGGGGGCGTACGAGTGCCTGGACGAGGTGCTGGCCGACGCCGGGCCCGACGACCTCGCGGACGTGCTCGCCACGCAGAAGCTGCTGCTGCGCTACCTCGACGTGGTCACCGAGTCGGTCTTCGCCGGCTACATCGCCGAGAGCCAGGCGGCACTGGGCGAGCGGCAGAGCGCGCGCCAGGCGCTGCTGTCGGCGCTGCTGGACGGGGGCGCGGCGCGGCAGGCGGCCGAGCGGGCGGGCATGCGGCTGCCGGACCGCTACTGGGTGGTGAGCGTGGCGGCCGCGCCGCACCCGGACGAGCGTGCCCCCGGCGTCGACCCGAACATCGCGGCGGGCCGCAAACTGCGGCGGATGCGGGCGGAGTTGGACCGCTGGGCGCATGGCGAGGCGCTGTCGGCGCTGTCGCCCGACGGGGGCGTGGCGCTGGTCCCGGCCGCGCCCGCCGCGCACCCGGAGGCAGCCGCGCCCGCCGATGCCGACGCCGACTTCGAGCGGCTGGCCGGGCTGCTGCGGGACATGGCGCGCTCCTGCGGCGCGCCGCTGACCGCCGCGGCGGTGGCCGCGCCGCCGCAGGACGTGGCCGGGGCGGCCCGGCTGGCCGCCCGGGTGCGGCAGGTCGCCGTCGGCTGCGGGCGCGGGCCGGGCCTGTACCGGCTGGACGATGTGCTGCTGGAGTACCAGCTCACGCTGCCCAGCCCGGCCCGCGACCGGCTCGCCGCGCTGCTGCGCCCGCTGGAGGGCCGGGCGGACCTGCTGGAGACGCTGCGGACGTTCCTGGCCTGCGGGCTGGACCGGCGGCGCACCGCCGAGCAACTGCACGTCCACCCGAACACGGTGGACTACCGGCTGCGCCGCACCAGCGCGCTGACCGGCCTGAACGCCGCGCACGGCCCGGACCTGCCCAGGCTCCAGGCCGCGCTGGCGGCGTACGGCGCGTGACGCGCCCGGTTGGGCTCCGCGCCGGTTCGGGTCGCTTCGGGCCGGCCTCCCGGCCGGCTCCCGATCAGCCCCCGGTCGGCCCGCCCGTCGGTTTCGTGCTCAGCCCTTGCTCGACCCGAGCGACAGGCCCGCGATGAACTGCCGCTGGAGGCACAGGTAGACCACCAGCGTCGGGATCGCCGCGATCATCGCGGCCGCCGCGATGAGGTTCTGGTTGCTCACGAACTGCCCCTGGAGGTTGGCCAGCGCCGACGTCACCGGGCGCTTGTCGCCCGAGGACATCAGGGTGATCGCCCAGAAGAAGTCGTTGTAGATCCAGGTCGTCAGCAGTGTCGCGAGCGCCGCCAGCGCGGGGCGGCACAGCGGCACCGTCAGCCGCCAGAACCGCGTCCACAGGCCGGCGCCGTCCACGAGCGCGGCTTCGTACATCTCGCCCGGGATCGACCTCATGTAGTTGCTCAGCACGAAGACGCAGAAGCCGAGCTGGAAGGAGACGTTGATGACGATCAGCCCGAAGATCGAGTTGTACATCAGCCCGCTGTCGGCCAGGAAGTGCGGCAGCGGGATCTTCAGGTAGATCCGGTAGAGCGGGGTGATGATGACCTGCTGCGGCAGCAGGTTGCCCGCGGTGAACAGGATCAGCAGCGCCACGTTGGCCTTGACGTTGACCCGGACCAGCACGAAGGCGACGCCCGAGGCCAGGGCCAGCACGATCACCACCGCCGGCACCGTGATCAGCACCGAGTTCCAGAAGAAGTGCCCCATGTCCGACTGCGACCAGGCGTCCGAGAAGTTCTTGAACGTCAGGTGGTGCGGCATCGACACGTAGCCGTACTTGCGGGTGTCGGAGTAGGGGCGCACCGCCACGTAGAGGGCGAAGAGGATCGGCAGGATCCACAGCACCGAGGCGATGATCAGGAACGCCTGTGAGGCGATCTGCCCGCGCAGCCGCGGCTTGGCGCCGGGGCCGCCGGTCCGCGGCTCCTTCGCCTGCGGCCGGGTAAGGGTCTCGGAGCTCACGGGGTGTCCTCCCGGCGGAACGCTTGATATAGGAAGATCGTGATCGGCACCAGGGAGATCACCAGGAGCACCACGCCGAGCGCGGAGCCGAAGCCGACCCGCTGCGTCTCGCCCACGATGTTCGAGGTCACCAGCACCGACAGCAGTTCAAGGCCGTTGATGCCCTTGTTGGTGATGTAGACGAGGTCGAAGGCGCGCAGGCTCTCGATGACGGTGACCACCATGATGACGATGTTGATCGGCTTCATCACGGGGAAGATCACCCGCCAGAAGGTCTGCCAGGGGTTGGCGCCGTCCATCAGCGCCGCCTCGCGCAGCGTCGGGTCGACGGCCTTGAGCCCGGCCAGGTAGAGGATCATCACGTACCCGGCCTGCCGCCAGGTCGCCTCCAGCAGCACCGCCCACAGGTTCAGGTGCGGATTGCCCAGCCAGTCGATCGCGTTGCTGTCGCCGTTTCTGCCGATCACCGTGTTGATCAGGCCGTAGTTCTGGGAGTAGACGAACTCCCAGATGATGCCGATCAGCGCCAGCGACAGCATCACGGGCAGGAAGAGCAGGCTCTGGTAGATCCGGGTGCCGCGCAGACCGCGGTCGAGCAGCACCGCGAAGAGCATGCCCAGCGGGGTGGCGATCACCACGAAGACCGCCAGCCACAGCAGGTTGTGCCGGACCGCGGGCCAGAACTCGGGGTAGATGGTGGCGGCCTGGTGGTAGTTCTGCACGCCGTACCAGCAGCCGTTGTTGAGGATCGACGGCATGTTCGGCTGGCAGGTCTTCTCGTGCAGGCTGCCCACGCCGTTCCACTTGGTGAACGACAGCAGCACCGTGCCGATCGCCGGGAACCAGACGAAGGCCAGGTCGAGCAGGAGGGGTATGCCGAGCAGTACCGCGACCACGACCCGGTCGCGGACGGTCATCGTGCGCAACCGCCGGCGGCGGCGCCGGGCCGGGGACGTGGAGTCCGCGGGCTTGTCCGACACCGCCGCCGGGGTACGCCCCTGGGACGTAGCGCTCATCAGGAGTAGATCGCCTTCGCCTGCTTCTCCGCGCTCTGCTGGAGCTTGGTGATGTTGGACGTGCTCGGGTCGTCGATGAACTTCTGGCAGATCGCGATCATCGCGTTGGCCATGGCCGGGTCCGAGTCGCGGTCCATGAACTGCGCGACCGCCTTGCACTTGGCGATCTCCTGCACCGACTTCTTCTGGATCGCGTCGTAGGTCGGCACCTGGAGGCCCGTGACCAGGCCGACGTCCCACTGGTCGGTCTTGAGGTACGTCGACTCGGCCGCGCCGGTGCCGATGTACTCCAGGATCGCCTTGGCGGCGTCGGAGTTCTTCGCCTTCTTGCTGAGCATGAACCCGTCGGTGGGCGCGTCCATGTAGTCCTGGCCCCACTGCGGGTTGATCGCCGGGAAGGTGAAGAAGTCCAGGTCGGCGAGGTCGGCCTTGTCCGCGACGTACTGCGCGGCGACCTGGTTGGTGCCCTGGAACATCATGCCGGCCTTCTTCTCCTCCAGCGTCTTCGCGGCGTCCTGCCACAGCCGGCCGTTGGCGCCGGTCTGGGTGTAGGGCAGGATCTCGGCCCAGTGCTGGAAGACGGTGTGCACACCCTGGTCGGTCCACGGGATCTTGTGGGTCATCAACTTGGTGTGGTAGTCGTACCCGTTGATCCGCATGTTGAGGATGTCGAAGGTGCCGAGCGCCGGCCAGCCGTCCTTGTCGGCGAAGGCGATCGGGACCAGGCCGTCCTTCTTCATCTGCTTCGCCAGCGCGACGTACTCGTCCCAGGTGGTGGGGATCGTGTAGTGGCGCTTGGCGAACTCGCTCTTGTTGTAGAAGACCACCCACGGGTAGTTGTAGATCGGCACCAGATACTGGTGGCCGTCGAGCCCGGTGGAGAGCTTTTTCGCCGCGGCGCTGAAGTTGCCGCCTATCTTCTCCCACACGTCGTCGAGCGGTTCGGCCAGGCCCTGCGCGGCGAAGTACTGCATGCGGTATCCGGCGAACCAGGTGAAAAGGTCGTCCGGGGTGCCTTGCAGGTAACTCGTGATGTTTGTCTGGAAAGTGTCGTGGTCGACCGTGTTGATTTTGACCTTCACCTTGGTCGCCGCGGTGGCCGCGGTGGTGAGGGCCGCGAACGCGGTCTTGACAGCCGGGTCGGAGTAGTTCGACCCGAATGTCACCGTGCTGCCCGCAACGGGCTGCTTGCTCTCCGACTTCTTCTTGTCGGAACCCCCGCACGCCGCGAGCAGGCCGCCGCCCGCGGCGGTGAGGCCCGCGGCCCCGACGCCCCTGAGCAGATTCCTGCGGGTCGCGGACAGCGGGCTGCCCGTGCTGCCCGACGACTCGACCTCCGACATGGTGCCTCCATGTGTGTGTGGGCGTATCCGGTGTACCGCTGGCGAAATCCGGCGGGTGAGCCCTGACGCGGCGTCACTGTCCGTCGATCCGTTTCCAACAGAAGTCACCAAGATGAAACGCCATCGCAATCGCAGGGTAGTTCTACGCCACATGTAGAAGGGCGTCAACGCCTCCCCGGGGATGCGTTGCCGGACCGTGATGCGCACATGTTGTTTAATCGTGTTCGCTTCCGTGAACTCGATCAACTCGATTGCGCGGAACGGCGAATACCGCAGGTCCGCGGGTATGGCGCGCGGCCGTCGGCCGCGCGCCGGGGCCGGGGTGCGCGCCACTGCGCCCGTGGCCGGGAACCGTTCGCCCGCGCCGCGCGCGCCGGGCGCTTCGTTCCGCGGGGGCGGCAAGTCCCGTGGTCGGGCGGGGACGCCGTGGCCGAAGTGGTCCGGTGCCGGGGTGGCTGTGCGCCGGGGGGCGGCGCGCGCGGGAGAATCGTCGGGGCGCCCGTGGGGGCGCCGCGGCCGGGGGTGTGGACCTCCCGGCCGGTCGATGGCCTGAAAGGCTCCCATGAAAGCTGAGATCGCCGTGCCCATGGGGGCACCGCACAGCCGCATTCTCGGAGTGGGTGCGTACCGCCCGCGGCGGATCGTGGACAACGTGGAGGCGTGCCGCCACATCGACTCCTCCGACGAGTGGATTCGCGCCCGGACCGGCATCGTGACCCGGCGCTGGGCCGAGCCGGACGAGACGCTGGGCGTGATGGCCGAGGCGGCCGCCCTCAAGGCGATCGCCGCCGCGGGGATCACCCCGCACGACGTGACCTGCGTGATCGCCGCGACCTTCACGCACCTGCTCCAGACCCCGGCGATCGCCACCGAGATCGCCCACCGGGTGGGCGCCGACCTGGCCGCGGGCTTCGACATCTCCGCGGGCTGCGCCGGGTTCGTGCACGGTGTGGTGCTCGCCTCCGACGCGGTGCGGGCCCGGGGCGGCCACGTACTGGTGGTCGGGGTGGAAAGGATGTCGGACATCATAGATCTGACGGACCGTTCGACCGCCTTCATCTTCGGCGACGGCGCCGGCGCGGTCGTGGTGGGCCCCTCGCAGACCCCCGGCATCGGCCCGGCGGTGTGGGGCGCCGACGGCTCGCAGGCCGACGCGATCCGGCAGAGCGTGCCGTGGAACACCCTCAGGGACGACCCCGGCCACCCCTTCCCCGCCCTGCGCCAGGACGGCCAGCGGGTCTTCCGCTGGGCGGTGTACGAGATGGCGAAGGTGGCCACGCGGGCGGTCGAGGCCGCGGGCCTGCGGCCGGAGGACCTGGACGCCTTCATCCCGCACCAGGCCAACGAGCGGATCATCGACAGCATGACCAGGTCCATGGGGCTGCCGGCCCGGGTCGCCGTCGCCAAGGACATCGTCACCAGCGGCAACACCTCGGGGGCGTCGATCCCGATGGCGATGGACACGGTGCTGGCCGCCGGCGACGTCTCCTCCGGGGACACCGCGCTGCTGCTCGGCTACGGCGCCGGCCTGTCGTACGCGGCGGTGGTGGCGACGCTGCCGTAGCGGCGTCAAGAGGGCCGTACCGGCCAGTGCGCGGCCGGGTGCGACAGCACGAGGAGGCGGTGATCCGCAGACCACCGCCTCCTCGTGTGGCACCCCGCCTGGGCGAAATGCGCTGCCTACGGCCGTGTCAGGGCGGCCGCGAGCCGCAGGGGCATCCTCTCAGAGCACCCGGCTCCTCCGAAAGGATTCGGCCACTTCCGTCACTGCCGGCCCCGCGGCGGCGCCCGGTTGGGCACCGTTTCGGCGGGTGCGCGGGGACGGGTGCGGCGGCCGGGTGTTTCCCGGCGTTCGCGTGATAGGACCACCGCCTTTCCGGTCAATACGTAGGAAAAGCGTATTAACGTGCGCGCGGCACGCGGAGGGAGCGGTATGACGATCGCGGAACAGCAGCCCGGCGGTGACACCGTCGACCCGCCGGGTGGCGGAGGCGGAGGCGGACGCGGACGCGGACCGCGCAGGCGGCTGCTGCCCTGGAAGCACCGCCGCGACCTGACCCCCGGTCAGCTGCGCCGCCGCCGCATGGTGACCCGCGGCGCGCTCGGCGTGTGCGTGGTGTGCGTCGGCACCGTCGGCTGGTCGGTCGGCAAGGCGCTCACCTACCCCGGCAAGGACAGCACCCAGGCCCGGCTGGCGGAGTGGGCCCGCGACCACGAACTCGGCTTCGTCGTCGACAAGCTGGAGAACGTCCAGTACCGGATGCACCCGCCGAAGGTCGGCGGCACCCTGTCCGCCGACGCGCTGGCCCGGATGAAGGCCACCGCGGGCGCCGCCGCGGCCCCCGCCCCCGGCGCCCACGCCGCCGCCCCGGCCCAGCCCCTCATCCCCATGCGCGCGGCCATGACGCCGCCGGTCAGCCCGGCGCTGCCCGGCGAGGGCGTCTACCGCACCCTCAGCAGCGCCCACGGCGAACCGATCGTCCAGGGCACCTATGTCCGCCCCGATGAGGAGCACACCTCCTACGAGGCGGCCGTCGCCTGGATCAGCGGCAAGCACGCCCGCTTCCAGCTCCACCCCGGCTTCATGGAGCCCGGCGGCACCTTCGACGTGCCGCCCACCATCCCCAAGGGCAGCCGCACCGGCCTGGTCGCCACCTGGAACGGCGGCTTCCGCATCACCGACGGCGGCTCCCGCGGCGGCTTCTACCTCGACGGCAGGACCGACGGCGAACTGCGCGACGGCGCCGCCTCGGAGGTCTTCTACAAGGACGGCTCCATCAAGGTCGGCGTCTGGGGCCGCGACGTGCGGATGACCCCCGACGTCGTCGGCGTCCGCCAGTGCCTGGAGCTGATGGTCGACGACGGCAAGGTGGTGCCCGACATCGACGACGGGTCCAAGTGGGGCGTCGCCGACCAGGGCGGCATGTTCGTCCCCCGCTCCGGGGTCGGCGTCACCGCCCAGGGCGACATCATCATGGTCGTCGGGCAGGCGCTGTCCGCGCAGAGCCTCGCCGGCCTGATGCAGCGCGCCGGCGCGGTCCGCGCCATGCCGCTGGACATGAACCGCGCCTGGCCGTCCTTCATGTCCTACGACAGCAGCCGCGACCCGTCCAACCCCAAGCCCACGAACATCCTCGACTTCGAGGACCCGCCGGACCGCTACTACGTCCAGGCCACGCGGGACTTCGTGGCGGTGTACGCGCGCTGAGCGCGCGGCACCGGGCCCGCGCGGTGGGCGGCCCCGCGGACCCGCGAGGCCGCCCACCGGTGCGCCGCTCGGCGGCCAGGTCCTCGCGATCGCGCCGGGCGCCGCGCGCAGGTCGTCCACCGCTCGTCCAGCCGGCACGTCCACAACCCGGGTGAGCGCCGCCGCCTCGCGCTCACCGGCCGCCGTCGTGGACACGTACGTCCCGGCCGGCGCCGGCCACCCGTCGGCCGCGGCCTGTTCGAACGCCGGCCGCGGCACCTCGGTGGGGCAGCCGCCCGTGCCTGCCCCACCGAAGGCGCATCCAGCGCCCGCGCCGCCCGCCCGCGCCCGCCCCGCCTGTTTCCGGCCGGACCGCGCCCACCTGGCGCGACGCCGTCACCCGTCCGGCCGAACCCCGGAAAAGCGGTGGCCGCCCGCCGTAGGCTTCCCCCATGGCGGCAGAACACGAGCACCCCGGCGGCAGCGTCCGCGTCGACTCCTGGATCTGGTGCGTACGGCTGACCAAGAGCAGGTCGCAGGCGGCGACCGCCTGCCGCGCCGGGCACGTGAAGGTCAACGGCGAGCGGGTCAAGCCCGCGCAGGCGGTGAAGGTCGGCGACGAGGTACGGCTGCTGCACGCCGGGCGCGAGCGCGTGGTTGTCGTGTCCCGGCTGCTCGCCAAGCGGGTCGGCGCCCCGGTCGCCGCGGAGGCGTATGTCGACAACAGCCCGCCCCCGCCGCCGCGCACCGACGCCCTCGCGATGGGGGTGCGCGACCGCGGTGCCGGCCGCCCCACCAAGCGCGACCGCCGCGAACTGGAGCGGCTGCACGGCCGCCGCGAGCGCGGCTGACACCCGGCGGCCGCCGGCGCGCAGGCGGGGCGCGGCGGGAACCTGTCTCCGCCGGCCGGCCGGCCGCACGCGCGGCCCGGGACGGTGTACGCCGGGCCGGAACCGGCTTAAACTCTCGGTGCTAGTTTTCCGGTACCGAGGAGCCCGCGATGCGCCCAGTCCACTTCGCCGCCGCCCGCCGCACTCCGATCGGGCGCCTGCGCGGTGCACTGTCCACCGTCCGGCCCGACGACCTCGCGGCCACCGTCATCCGCGGCCTGCTCGACGGCGTCCCCGCCCTCGACCCGGCCCGGATCGACGACGTCTACTGGGGCGCCGCCAACCAGTCCGGCGAGGACAACCGCAACGTCGCCAGGATGGCCGTCCTGCTCGCCGGGCTGCCCGACAGCGTGCCCGGCGCGACCGTCAACCGGCTGTGCGCCTCCGGCATGGAGGCCGTCACCACCGCCGCCCGCACGATCGCCGCCGGCGAGGCCGACGTGGTGCTGGCCGGCGGCTCGGAGTCGATGAGCCGCGCCCCCTTCGTCATGGCCCGCCCCGACGAGGCCCTGCCGCGCGCCCTCCAGACCCACGACACCCGCCTCGGCTGGCGCCTGACCAACCCGCGGATGAGCGACCTGCACGGCGTGCTGTCCATGGGCGAGACCGCCGAGGAGGTCGCGGCGCGCCACGACATCAGCCGCGCCGACCAGGACGCCTTCGCGCTGCGCAGCCACCGCAACGCCGCGCGGGCCCGCAAGGACGGCCTCTTCGACGCCGAGATCCTGCCCGTCACCCGCCCCGACGGGGTGGTGGTCGCCGCCGACGAGAGCATCCGCGAGGACACCACCGCCGAACGCCTCGCCGCCCTCGCCCCCGTCTTCCGGGCCGGCGGCAGCGTCACCGCGGGCAACTCCTCGCCCATGAACGACGGCGCCGCCGCGCTCCTGCTGGTCAGCGAGGACGCGCTCGCCGACCTCGGCCTCGAGTCCCTGGGCCGCTACGCCGCGGGCGCCAGCGCGGGTGTGCACCCCGACGTCATGGGCATGGGCCCGGTCCCGGCCACCCGCCGCGCCCTGGCCCGGCTCGGCCGCGGTGTCGACTCCGTCCAGGAGGCCGAGTTCAACGAGGCGTTCGCCGCCCAGGCGCTCGCCTGCGTACGCGAACTCGGCATCGACCCCGACCTGGTCAACCCCACCGGCGGTGCCATCGCGCTCGGCCACCCACTCGGCTGCTCGGGCGCCCGTATCCTCACCACCCTGCTGCACCGGATGCGCCGCACCGGCGCGGCCCGCGGCCTGGCCACCATGTGCGTCGGGGTCGGGCAGGGCGCCGCGGTCCTGGTCGACCGGGCCTGAGCGCCGTACGGCTCCCGCCCCGCGCCCCACCGCGGGCGCCAATACCCGTACGCACCGGGCATCTTGGGACGGTTCCGCGGCCGCCGGGGCGCAAAACGCCGAGCCGACCGCGGAAGTCGTACCGCGGACGGGGAGGCGTCTGACATGATCGGAACCGTGCAGACATCGACCGCCGGCGCCCCGCAACTCCTCGCGATCAGCGACCTGCACGTCGGCTATGAGGCCAACCGCGACATCGTCGAGAAGATGCGGCCGGGCGGTGACGGCGACTGGCTGATCGTGGCCGGCGACGTCGGCGAGATCGCCGAGGACATCCTGTGGGCGCTGCGCACCCTCAAGGAGAACTTCGGCACCGTCATCTGGCTGCCCGGCAACCACGAGCTGTGGACGCACCCCAAGGACGCGCTGACGCTGCGCGGCGAGGCCCGCTACCGGTACCTGGTCGAGCAGATCCGCGGCCTGGGCGTCATCACCCCCGAGGACCCGTACCCGGTCTGGGAGGGCGTGAACGGCCCGGTCGCCGTCTGCCCGATGGCGCTGCTCTACGACTACACGTGGCGCGACGGCACCCCCGGCGCCACCACCAAGGCGCAGGCGCTGGAGCAGTCCGGCGAGTTGGGCGTCGTCTGCACCGACGAGATGCTGCTGCACCCCGACCCGCTGCCCGGCATCGACGACTGGTGCCGGGCCCGCGTCGCGCAGACCGCCGAGCGCCTGTCGGCCCTGGACCCCGAGCTGCCGACGGTGCTGGCCAACCACTGGCCGCTGCACCGCGAACCGACCCGCGTGCTGCGCTACCCGTCGTTCGCGCTGTGGTGCGGCACCGAGCTCACCGAGGACTGGCACCTGCGCTTCCGCGCCACCGAGGTCGTCTACGGCCATCTGCACATCCCGCGGATCATCCACCGCGACGGCGTCCGCTTCACCGAGGCGTCGCTCGGCTACCCGCGCGAGTGGGGTGCGCGGGCCGCCGGACCGCTCGGCCCGCGCCGCATCCTCGCCGGCCGGCCGGGGGCGGCGCGATGATCGAGCGCCTGGTCCCCGCCGCGGTCCGCACCCGCGTCGCCTACGGCGACGAGCTCGACCGGGTCCCGCTGCTGCCCGAGGAGGAGCCCGCCGTCGCCCGCGCGGTGCCCAAGCGCCGCGCCGAGCACGCCGCCGGGCGGGCCTGCGCGCGCGAGGCACTCGCCGCGCTCGGGGTGCCCGCGGGGCCCATCCCGCGTGACGACGCCGACCGCGGCGCCCCGGTCTGGCCGGCGGGCGTCGTCGGCAGCATCACGCACTGCGAGGGGTACCGGGCGGCGGCCGTGGCGCGCGCCGCCGACGTCCTCGCGCTGGGCATCGACGCCGAGCCGCACGGCCCGCTGCCCGACGGTGTGCTGGACGTCATCCACTCCACGCCCGAGGAGCGCGCGGCGCTGGCCGAACTGACCGGCAAGCGGCCCGAGATCCACTGGGGCCGGGTGCTGTTCAGCGCCAAGGAGACCGTCTACAAGGCGTGGTATCCCTACCACCACCGGATGCTCGGCTTCGAGGAGGCCGAACTCCTCCTGACCGAGGAGCCGTTGCTGTCCGGTCCGCCCCAAGGCACTTTCACCGCGCGGCTGCTGGTGCCCGGTCCGCTGCTGGCCGAGGGCGTCGGCCCGGACGTGTTCACCGGGCGCTGGATCGTCCACGAGGGCATCGTGGCCACGGTCATCGCGATCACCGCGGAGCCGGCCGGGAGTTGAGCCGCCCGGGTCGGTGTCGGTCGGGTCGGCGACGGTCGTCCTGCTCGGGCCGCTCCGCTCGGGCCGCCCGCCGCAACAGGCCCTGGGCGGACGGCGTCAGGCGGACCGGCGGCGGACGAGCGTCGTCCTGAAGATCACCGAACGCGTCTGCTGGGCACTGTCGTCGATGAGGGCGAGCAGCAGCCGGCCCATCTCCGCTGCCATGTCCTCCACCGGCTGCCGCACGGTGGTCAGCAGCGGCCGGGAGGCGGTCGCCGCGCTGCTGTCGTCGAAGCCGACCACGGCGATGTCCTCCGGCACCCGGCGGCCGAGGTCGCGCAGGGCGAGCAGCGCGCCCTGCGCCATCAGGTCGTTGGCGACGAACACCCCGTCGGTGTCCGGGTGTTCGGCCAGCAGCGCGCGCATCGCCGCCTCGCCGCTCTCCTGTGTGAAGTCGCCCTCGACGGCGGGCGGGCGCGGGTGGCCGTGGCCGGTCACCGCGGCGCGGAAGGCCGCGCGGCGGTCCCGTCCGGCGGGGGAGTCGTGCGGGCCGGCGATGGTGGCGAGGCGGGTGCGGCCGAGCGAGACGAGGTGGTCGACAGCCAGTTCGACACCCGCCTGCTGGGAGATGTCCACGAAGCTGATCGGCACCGGCTCCGCCGGGCGGCCGAAGAGCACCACCGGCAGCCCGGCTTCGGCCAGCAGGGCGGGCAGCGGGTCGGCGGGGGCGATCGAGACCAGCACCACGCCGTCGATGTGCTGCTGGCGCAGGGTGGCGACGAGTTCGCGCCGCGCCTGGTCGGAGTCGGCGAGCATCAGCACCGGGTGCATGTCGCGCGGCCGCAGCACCGTGAGCAGGCCGCCGACGATCCGGCCGAAGAACGCGTCGCTGAACACCCGTGACATGAAGGGGTCGTCGGCGCCGTGCCCGGGCACCGAGAAGACCAGTGCGACCGCGTCGGTGCGGCGGGTGACGAGCGTGCGGGCCGCCCGGTTCGGCACGTAGCCGGTGCGGGCCACCGCCTGCTGGACCACCTTCTGGATCTCCGGGTCGACGTTCCGCGTGCCGTTGACCACCCGGGAGACCGTCGCCCGCGAGACCCCGGCGGACCGTGCGACGTCTTCGAGTGTGGGCAGGTGCGGGCGACCCGGACGGCTGGTGGTCATACCTGCCTTTATACCACGGTCGGAGAGCGCTCTCCGATCTTGGGGCGGCCGGGGATTGATCGGCGGCGCGGGGCGACTTAAGGTCAAGCCGTCCGGTCATACCTCCGATGTATGGGAGTGGGTGCGGCTCATGCCCATGCAACCCTGGTTCTCCGACGCCAAGCTCGGCATCTTCGTGCACTACGGCGTCTACGCGGTCGACGGCGTCCCGGAGTCGTGGGCGTTCTACGACGGCAGGGTCAGCCGCGAGCAGTACTTCGGCCAGCTGGCCGGGTTCACCGCCGCCCGCTACGACCCCGACGCCTGGGCGCGGCTGTTCGCCCGGGCCGGCGCCCGCTACGCGGTGCTCACCGCCCGCCACCACGACGGCGTCGCCCTGTGGGACACCGCGCAGCAGGGCCTGTCCGTGGCCCGCGACACCCCTGCCGGGCGCGACCTGGTCGGCGGCTACGCCGACGCGCTGCGCGCGCACGGCCTGCGCGTCGGGCTGTACTACTCGCACTCCGACTGGTCCCACCCCGACTACGCGACTGTGCGCCACCCGTCGCCGGACGATGGCACGGCCGGCATCCCCGTCAACGACAGCCGGTTCAGCGCCCCGGAACCGGGCGCCGAGGACCCGGCCGCGTGGCGCCGCTACCTGGCCTACCGCGACGCGCAGGTGCGGGAGCTGACCACCCGCTACCGGCCCGACCTGCTGTGGTTCGACGGGGAGTGGGAGCGGTCCGTCGAGCAGTGGGGCATCGACGCGCTCGCCGACGACATCCTCGCGGTCACCCCGCAAGCCGTGCTCAACGCCCGCATGCTGCACCGCGGCGACTACGCCACACCCGAGCAGGGCGTCCCGCTCGTGGCACCGGACGGCCCCTGGGAGCTGTGCCTGACGGTCAACGACTCCTGGGGCTTCCAGCCGCAGGACCACCGGCACAAGTCGGTCGGCCAGCTCGTCCGCTACCTCGCCGAGACCGTCGGCGCCGGCGGCAACCTGCTGCTGGACGTCGGCCCGCGCGAGGACGGCACGATCACGCCCGAGCAGGCCGACCGCCTGGAGGGCCTGGGCGCCTGGACCGCCCGGCACGCGCCGGCGGTGTACGGCACCTCGGCCGGACTGCCGCCCGGCCACCACTACGGTCCCAGCACGCTGTCGGCCGACCGCCGCACCCTGTACCTGACCTGCTTCGACCCGCCGCGCGAGACGGTGTCGGTGCGCGGCCTGCGCAACGCCGTCCGGCGGGCCACGGTGCTCGGCACCGGCACGGAGGTCGGCCACCACGTCACCGGCGGGCTGCACGACGTGCCCGGCGTGCTGTGGATCGACGCCCCCGCGCCCCGCGACGTCGACCCGTACGCCACGGTGCTGGCGCTGGAGCTGGACGGCGAACTGGAGCTGTACCGGGGGACGGGCCGGGACTGAACGGGGGGTCGGCTGTCGGCACGGGCCGCAGACACAGGGGGCAGGGGCAGGGGCAGGCATCCGATGTCTGCCCGGGCTGCCGTACGGGCTCCCGGGTGACCGGCCGGAAGGCGGCCGGGGGATACTGGGCCCCATGGTGGCGCAACCCCCGAGCCGCAGCGCGGTGCACCCGGGCCCCGACGCGGACGAGCTGGCCCTGCTCACGCGGTGGCACGCCCTTCACACCGGGGTGCGGCGGCTCACCGACGGCATGCTCGCCGTCGTCGAGGCCGAGCAGGAACTGGCGCCCAGCTCCTTCCAGGCCCTGATGTTCCTGGCCGCCGCACCCGGGAGGGCCGCGCCGATGAACCAGCTCTCGGCCGCCCTCGGCTTCTCCACCGCGGGCACCACCAAGCTGGTGGACCGGCTCGAAGGCGCGGGGCTCGTCGAGCGCCGCCCCTGCGCCACCGACCGCCGGGTCGTCCACACCGCGCTGACCCCGGCCGGCGCCGGGTCCGTACGGGCCGCAGCAGTGTTGCTCGCGCGGACGCTGCGGGCCCGGGTGGTCGAGCCGCTCGGCGAGGACGCCTTCCGCTGCCTGGCCGACACCGTCGGCTCCCTCGACCCGTTCGGCCCGGTGCCGTGCTCCTGAGGCGGGGACGCGGCCGCAGGTCCGCGGCGCCGGGTGGCGGTGCCTTTGGCACAGTGGACGGCATGGATGACGAGGTCCCGTCGCCGCACGACCCGCACGTGCGGCACCTGCGCCAACTGTTCCTCGCCGTCGTCACGGGCAGCTTCCTCTTCCTCGTGCCGTGGATCGGCTACCTGTCGGCGAGCCTGCCCGACCACCACGAGGTCGACCAGTGGCGCTTCGCCTGGGTCGGCTTCGACTGCGCCCTGATCGTGGCGATCGGCATCACCGCGCTGTGCGCCTGGCGGCGGCTCCAGATCTTCATCCCGTGGGCGCTGGTCACCGCCGCCCTGCTGTGCTGCGACGCCTGGTTCGACATCGTGCTGGACTGGAACAGCGACGAGCTGGCCGGCGCGGTCGTCACCGCGGTGGTCGCCGAACTCCCGCTCGCCGCGCTGCTGGTGTACGTGGCCCGGAAGATGATCCGGCTGACCGTGCTCATCGCCTGGCGGCGGGCCGGCCGCACCGGCGCGCCGCCGCCGCTGTCCCGGCTGACCCTCATCAAGCTCGCCGACGGCGAAGGCGCCCCCGCTTGCGCCTGCCGGGAGCCGCACGGCCCGTAGGGCGCCTTCGCACCGCGCCGGGTCAGCCGGCGATGGCGTCCAGCGCGGCCAGGTCCTCGGCCGACAGCGGGAGGGCGGCGCCGGCGGCGTTCTCCCGCAGGTGGGCGGTGGAGGAGGTGCCGGGGATGAGCAGGATGTTCGGCGAGCGCTGCATCAGCCAGGCCAGCGCGACCGCCATCGGCGTCGCCCCGAGCCGGTCCGCGACGCGCGAGAGGGCCTCGGACTGGAGCGGCGCGAAGCCGCCCAGCGGGAAGAACGGCACGTAGGCGATGCCGTCGGCGGCCAGGTCGTCCACGAGGGCGTCGTCGTGGCGGTGGGCGAGGTTGTACATGTTCTGCACGCACACGACCGGGGCGATGCCGCGGGCCTCGGCGACCTGCTCCGCGGTGGCGTTGCTGACGCCGAGGTGGCGGATCAGCCCCTCGCGCCGCAGGTCGGCGAGGGTGCCGAACGCCTCGGCGATCGAGCCGGGCCGGGTGCCCATGGCGTCGCCCATCCGCATGTTGACCAGGTCGAGGGCCTCGACGCCGAGGGAGTCGAGGTTCTCGTGGACCTGCCTGCGCAGGTCCTCCGGGCGCCGGGCCGTGGGCCAGCCGCCCTGCGCGTCGCGGTTCGCCCCCACCTTCGTGGCGATGAGCAGCGAGTCGGGGTAGGGGTGCAGCGCCTCGCGGATCAGCGCGTTGGTGACCCCCGGACCGTAGGCGTTGCTGGTGTCGATGTGGGTGATGCCGAGGGCGACCGCCTCGCGCAGGACGGCCAGTGCGCCGTCGTGGTCCGCGGGCGGCCCCATGACTCCCGGGCCGGCCAGCTGCATCGCGCCGTATCCGAACCGGGTGACGGCCTTGTCGCCCAGCGGGAAAAGTCCGCCGGGAAGGGGTGTGGAGGGCGGGGGTGTGGAGGGCGTGCTCATCGCCGTGCCTTTCGCTTCGTGCCGTACGGGGGTGGTCTCTGAGGTCCCCTTGCACCATTCTTGGAGAGATGCTTCCTTTCGGGAAGGAGGCACTCTGAAGTGCGTAACGACCCGTGGGTGAGAGGTGGGACCGGTGGCGACCAGGGCGGAACGGAAGGCACAGGCCGCGGCGGAGTACAACGCGTTCCTCGCGGGGTGCCCCAGCCGCCAGCTGCTCGACCGGATCGCGGACAAGTGGGTGGTCCTGATCCTGTGCGCCCTGGGCGGCGGCGGGGACGGCGGCACCCCGCGGGCGATGCGCTACTCCGAGCTGGCACGGCAGTTGGCCGGCGTGAGCCAGAAGATGCTGACCCAGACCCTGCGCGCCCTCGAACGCGACGGCCTGCTCACCCGCACCGTGACCCCCACGGTGCCGGTCACGGTCACCTACGAGCTGACCGGCCTCGGCCTGTCGCTCCACCACCTGACCCGCGGGCTGCGGCAGTGGGCGCAGGGCAACATGGACCAGGTCCTCGCCCACCGGGAGCAGCACGACGCGGCGAACGCGTAGCAGGGCCGGCGGCCCGGTGCGGCCCGGGGGCGGCGGTCGGGTGGGACCAGGGCCCGGCGGAGCTCAGCGGGGCTCAGCCGGCCTCGATGCGGCGGACCGCCGTGTCCAGGGCGGCGTCGCGGGTGGCGTAGACCTCGCACACCGGGCTGCCGGTCGGGGTGCGGGTGTGGTCGATCTCCCACAGGCTCAGCTCGGTGCCGTCGGGCAGCAGGAAGGCGTGCTCGTACAGCGACCAGGTCACCGTGCGCCCGGCGACGTGCGTGCTGCGGCGGCCCACCATGCCGATGGTGTGGGCGACCGCCGCGTGCAGGCGGCCCTGGACGTCGGCGCCCGGCGGGTTCGCGTTGGCCGCGCGGCGCAGCAGGCGGCGGGCGTGCTCGGGCGAACCGGCCTCGGTGTACGCCCGGTTGCGGCCGCCCGCCGAGGGCAGCGGCTCGGCACCCGGCAGACCGGCCGACCCGGCGAGGTCCGCGAGGTCGGCCGGGCCGGGCCCGGTCCGCACGGGCAGCGGCGTCCCGAACGCGGTGTCGGCCTCCCACTCGGCGAGCGCCAGCTCGCCCCGGTCGGTGAAGACCGCGCGGGTCAGCTCCCCGCCGGGCCCGGTGTTGTGCTCCAGCTCCCACACCAGCCGCACCCCGCCGTCCGGCAGCAGGAAGCTGTGCCGGTAGGTGCGCCGGTCCATCGCCCGCGGCGGCCCGTTGGTGTGGCGGCAGGACTGGAGGCCGCAGTAGTGCATCAGCGCGCCGCGCACCTCGGCCAGCTGCCGCGCGGCCTGCGCGCCGTTGCGGGCGCGGCCCAGTAACCGCGCCAACTGCTCGGCGGGCCGCCCCCCGGACCGTACGACGTCCGGCTCGACCGCCCGTGCAGGTCCAGCGTCCATACGGCCCTCCCACTCCCCGGCGCCGCCACTCTCCTGCTGCCACTCAGCGTAGTAGCGCCGTCGCCCGAGGAGTATGCGGAAGGCCGGAATTACGGGCGTGTACGCTGCAACGCGCGCCCCCCCGCGGGCGATCGGGACGAGCCTCACTCCGCCGCCCCGGCGCACCATGCCAGCGCCCCGCCGAGGTGGCGGCGGAAGTCCGGGTCGGCGTAGGCGGACGGGAGGTGCCCGAGCGCGGTGTAGAACACCCGCCCGCCGCCCGCCCGGTGGCACCAGACCAGCGGGTGGTCCGTGCCCGTCCGGGTGCCGTCGTAGCTGCCCTCGTCCACGGAGGCCAGCACCCGCACCGCCCGTCCGGCCGGTCCGGCGCGGAAGTCGTACCACTCGTCGGTCCAGCGCCAGCGGGCCGGCAGGTGTGCGGTGGCGGGGTGGCCGCGGTCGTGGACGATGACGTCGGCGGGCTGGAGGGGCGGGTGCCCGGCGAAGCGCGCGCCGAGCAACTCGCCGTAGTACGGCCAGTCGTACTCCGCGCACGCCGCCGCGTGGACACCGAGGAAACCGCCCCCGCCGGTGACGTGGCCGCGCAGCGCCGCCCGGGCCCGGTCGTGCAGGACCTCGCCGGTGGGGGAGAGGAAGACCACGGCCGCGCAGCCGGCCAGCGCGGCCGGGCGCAGGTCGTCCGGGTCCTCGGTGTGGCGGGTGGACAGGCCCTGTGCGGCGGCGAGTTCGGCGAGTGCGGCGGCCCCGGCGCCGATCGACGCGTGGCGGTAGCCGGCGGTCGCGCTGAAGACCAGGACGGCGCCGCGGCTCACCGGTCGGCCCGCCGCCCGGACGGCTGGGGTCCTTCCGAGGATGGCGAGGGCGGGGGCGGGGTGACGGTGCCCGGGAAGGGAGTGCCGCAGCGGGCGCAGTCCGGGCCGGCCGTCTCGCGGAAGGCCCCGCACTCCTCGCACACCCGGTCCAGCCAGCACACCGGGTCGCCGCCCTCGCTGATCTCCCCGCCCCCGCCGCCCTTTTCGCCTTCGGCCCGCTCGGTCCCGTCGCTCACGCCGTGCCCGCCTCCTGCGCTCTGCCGGCCCGGCGGCCGGTCCCGGTCTCCTCGGTGCCGCCGCCGTCGCCCGCCGCGCGGCCCTCCCGCGCGTCCGCGTCCCAGCGGCTCATCGCCCGCCGCAGCGAGCGCGACTCGGCGAACCCCAGCCGCGCCGCGCGCTGCGCCGATCCCGCCTCCTCGTGCCGCAGCCACTGCTCACGCCGTACGGTGTCCAGTTCGGCCCGCCAGGTGGTGCCGAAGTCGCCGAGCCGCCGTTGCAGGGTGCGCGGGCTGATCGCCAGCCGCCGCGCCGCCTCCGCCAACGAGGGGCGCCCGTAGGGCAGTTGGGTGGCGATCAGCTCACGCAGCCCGGGAACGGGAGCGGCATCCGTCATCGCGGGCGCTGTCGTTGTCGCTGTCGTTGCCGCGGGCGCCTGCGGGGGCGGTGTGGCGGCGGCCGCGCGCAGCATGATCGCGGCCAGCGCCGGGTCGGCGGTGTCCAACGGCCGCTCCAGGTCCCGCCGGTGCAGCGTCAGCGCGTCGGCGTCCGCGCCGAACTCCAGCCGGGCGGCTCCGAACGACTCCCGGTACGGCGCCTGCCGCCGCGGCGCCCGGTGGGCGAACTCCAGCCGGACCGGGCCGAGTTCGCGCCCGGTCGCGTGCCGGAGCTGCGCGGTCAGCACCGCCATCGCGAACTCCGCGACCACCCAGCGCAGTTCGTCGTCGCCGCGCCGCACGCCGTAGCCGATGGTCACCTCGTCCCCGGACTCCTCGATGGTGAGCAGGGAGTTGCTGCTGATCAGGTGGATGTGGGCGGCCTCGCGGGCCAGGCCCTCGCCGACGGTCGGCGCGGAGGACATCAGGTAGTCGAACACGTCGAGCAGGCCGGGCCGGTAGCTTTCGGCGGCCAGCAGGCCGGCGTCGCGGCAGCCGGTGTGCGCGAGCACCGCGCCCCACAGCCGGTAGGTGTGCGCGGAGGGGGCGCGGGTGGTCTCCGGCGAGGACAGCAGGTGGGGCAGCCCCGCGGCGCGCGCGAGCTGTTCCGCCTCGCGCGGGCTCTTCGCGGCGGCGGTGGCGATCAGGCGGGTGACCACCACGGACTCGGTCTGCGGCGGGACCTGCGCGGCGCGGGCGGCGCCGCCGTCCGGGCCGGGCTGCTGGTGCGCGCGGGTGGACAGGTGGGGGTCGGCAGTGGGCGCTGCTGGCGGCATACCGGAACTCCGGCGGTCGGCGGTCGTCCTGGGTGGGGGCCCCGCGGCTGCCCGCCGGGGGACGTTCCAGCAGCCTACGCGTGATCTGGCGCGTTTCGACCACCGGCTGTCGCGTTCCGTCCTCCCGTACGGCGGTCGTCCGCCCCATGATCGGGGGGCGGCATCCCTGGGAGCCGCGGCGCACGAGAGGGGCGCGGGCCGGCGGGGGAGAGCCGGTGCGGAAGCGGGCCGAGGTCCGTACCGACTCCAAAAGGCCCAGTTCGCGCCCCTCACGTCCGCCCCGGCAGCCCCGGGCGGTCCCGTGCCGTCGACCGGTCTGTTCGTCCCGCCCGGTCTGCCCGGTCCGGCGCCGGGTCGAGCCAGTGCAGCCGGCCCACGCTGATGATTTGCATCCGCAGCCGGGCCGCGGCCATGATCCGCTCCCGCGCGGCCGCGTCGCCGGGCGGCGCCTCCAGCAGTTCGGCCGCGGTCGCCACCATGTGGTCGACGTGGAGCCCGGCGAGCACCCGCAGTTCGGCCCCCGACCAGCCGGCCGACGCGGGCTGCACGGCCAGCCCCGCCGCCACCTCGTCGGTGAACCGGTCGAGTTCGGCCGCGATCGCCTCCCGTACCGGCCGCACCCCGCCGTGCCGCTCGCGCGCGATGAAGCGGACGTGCGGGCGGTGCTCGTCGACGTACGCCGCCGTGAAGGTGACGCTCCGGTCGATCAGGGCGTCGGGCGCGCTGCCGTCGGCGCCGTCGGCGAGGGTCGCGCGGACCACCTCGTGCAGGCTGCCCAGCGCCTCGCCGACCAGGGCGACGCCGAGGCCGTCCATGTCCGGGAAGTGGCGGTAGAAGGCGGCGGGCGAGACACCGACCTCCCGGGTCAGCTCGCGCAGGCCCAGGCTGCTGAGGTTCTGGTGCTCCAGCAGGCGCAGGCCCGCGTCCAGCAGCGCCTGCCGGGTCTGCTGCTTCTGCGCCCGGCGGGTGCCCGGCCGGGGCTCCCCGGCGCCCGCCCCCGGCCCCGGTCCTGGCCCCGGCCCTGATCCTGGCTGCGGCCGCGGGCCGTCGGAAGTGTGACTCATGTCATTCAGTAAACAACCGTTCTCCGACTTTGGCCACCGTACACTGGAGAAGTCAGTGAACAACTGTCATCCGAAATCTCGAACTCGCTGGAGGTGCAGCAGACATGAGCCTCGTCGTCCTCCTGCTGGGGATGGGCATCCTGATGGGTGCCGCCGCCCACACCTCGCTCACGGTCTTCACCGTCCTCGCCGCCGCCATCGCGGCCTGGCTGCTCGGTTTCGCCGTCCGCGAGGGCATCGCCCGCCGCCACCGCTGAGCGGGCACCCGACCGACGCCCGGAAGAACCCACCGTTTTCCGAGAGGAACACCGTGAACACCGCAGCGCACCCCGTCAGTGCCGCCACCCCGGCCGCCCCCGCGACCCCGGCGGTCTCCCGCAACGTCCGCGACGCGGACGGCATGGCGGTCGCCTCCTTCCTGCTCGGCCTGCCCGGACTGCTCGTGCTCAACGTCGTGCTCGGCCCGGTCGCCGTCGTCCTCGCACTCGTCGCGTTCGCCCGCGGCACCCGCCGCCGCGGCCGCGCCGCCCTCGGCCTGGTGCTCGGCGTGGCGGACCTGGCCGTCATGGTCGCGGTCACCGTCGCCAACCACGGCGTCATCTGGTCCTTCACCTGAGCGGCCCGGCGCAGCGCCCCACACCGCGAACGGCCCGCCCCTCGTACGGATCGACGTACGAGGGGCGGGCCGTCCGGCGTCCCGGCGGGCGTCAGCTCAGGTCGATCCCCGGGTAGAGCGGGAAGCCCGCCAGCAGGTCCGAGGAGCGCGCCGCGACCTGCTCCGCGACGGCCGGGTCCAGCACGTAGTTCGCCTTCGAGGTGCCGCCCTTGGCTGCGGCCGCGGGTGTGGCGGCGGTCAGCACCGTGTCGATCAGGCCGGCGATCTCGTCCATCTCCGGCGCGCCCAGCCCCCGGGTGGTCAGCGCCGGGGTGCCGATCCGGATGCCGGAGGTGTACCAGGCGCCGTTCGGGTCCTGCGGCACCGAGTTGCGGTTGGTGACGATGCCCGCGTCCAGCAGCGCGGCCTCCGCCTGGCGGCCCGTCAGGCCGTAGGAGGAGACGTCGATCAGCGCGAGGTGGTTGTCGGTGCCGCCGGTGACCAGCGTCGCGCCGCGCCGCAGCAGGCCTTCCGCGAGGGAGCGGGCGTTGTCCACCACGGCGTGCGCGTACGTGCCGAACTCCGGCCGGGCCGCCTCCGCGAGCGCCACCGCCTTGGCCGCCATCACGTGCGGCAGCGGGCCGCCGAGCACCATCGGGCAGCCGCGGTCCACGTGCTCGGCGAGCGCGTCGTCGCACAGCACCATGCCGCCGCGCGGACCGCGCAGCGACTTGTGCGTGGTCGTGGTGACGATGTTCGCGTGCGGCACCGGGTCGAAGTCGCCGGTGAGCACCTTGCCCGCGACCAGCCCGGCGAAGTGCGCCATGTCCACCATCAGCGTCGCCCCGACCTCGTCGGCGATCTCGCGCATGATGCGGAAGTTGACCAGCCGCGGGTAGGCGGAGTAGCCCGCGACCAGGATCAGCGGCCGGAACTCGCGGGCGGCGGCGCGCAGCGCGTCGTAGTCCACCAGGCCGGTCGCCGGGTCGGTGCCGTAGCTGCGCTGCTCGAACATCTTGCCCGAGATGTTCGGCCGGAAGCCGTGCGTGAGGTGGCCGCCGGCGTCCAGCGACATCCCCAGCATCCGCTGGTTGCCGAAGTCGGCGCGCAGTTCGGCCCAGTCCGCCTCGGACAGGTCGTTGACCTGGCGGGCGCCGGCCTTCTCCAGCGCCGGGCGCTCCACCCGCTGCGAGAGCACCGCCCAGAACGCGACGAGGTTCGCGTCGATGCCGGAGTGCGGCTGCACATAGGCGTGCGCGGCGCCGAAGACGGTGCGGGCGTGCTCGGCGGCGAGCGACTCGACGGTGTCCACGTTGCGGCAGCCGGCGTAGAAGCGGCGGCCGACGGTGCCCTCCGCGTACTTGTCGCTGAACCAGTTGCCCATCGCCAGCAGCACCGCGGGAGAGGCGTAGTTCTCGCTCGCGATCAGCTTCAGCATCTCGCGCTGGTCGGCGACCTCGGCGGCGATCGCGTCGGCGACCCGCGGCTCGACGCTCCGCACGACCTCCAGCGCGCTGCGGAACGCGGTCGAGGCGACAGAGTCGCGCTGCGGGGAGGCGGAGTGGGAGGGGACGGACGGCTCGGCCATGGCGGGGTCCTCCGGAGGTTTCGGCAACGGGGTGGCCCAGGCGTACGGCACTTCGGTCCAGAACGAGCCGCTTCCCGATGGTTGCACCCATCCCAGCACGCCAGTCACGGCTCACCGGCAGCGTATCAAGGCGGAGGTCCGCCGCGTAGGGTCGGTCCGGGGCCGCCGCCGGGGCGGCCTCCTTACGGCGGGGGCCGGGCCGGCGCGGCGCGCCCCCGGTGCGGACGGCGAGCGGCGGGAGCGGCGGATGGGAACGGCACGGGCCTCGGCATCGGTACGGGGCGAGGTCACCGCCGCGGGCGCGGGCGTCATCGCACTGGACCGGCCCCGCGCGCTCAACGCGCTGGACCTGGACATGGTCCACGCGATCGGCGCGCTGCTGCGCGGCTGGCGGGAGGACCCGGCGGTACGCGCGGTGGTGGTGCGCAGCACCTCGCCCAAGGCGTTCTGCGCCGGCGGCGACATCGTGGCGATGCGCGCCGCGGGCATGGCCGGCGACGACGCGGCGGTCCGTGAGTACTTCAGCGCCGAGTACGCGCTCAACGCGCTGATCGCGCGCTACCCGAAGCCGTACACCGCGCTGGTCGACGGCTACGCGATGGGCGGGGGCCTGGGGATCTCGGTGCACGGCTCGGCGCTGGTCGCCACCGAGCGGGCGGTGCTGGCGATGCCGGAGACGGCGATCGGCTTCTTCCCGGACATCGGCGCCACCTACTTCCTGCCGCGGCTGCCCGGCGCGGTCGGCTGGTACCTCGGGCTGACCGGCGCGCGGCTGACCGGCGCCGCGGCCGTCGGGTGCGGCCTGGCCACGCACTACGTGCCCGCCGCCGAACTGCCCGCGCTTCAGGAGGCCCTGACCGGGCCGGACGGGGGCGCGCCGGACGCGGTGCTGGCGCGGTTCGCCGTGCCCGCCCCGCCCGCCGAACTCGCCGGGCGCGGCGCGGTGATCGAGCGCTGCTTCGGCGCGCCGGACCTGGACCGGGTGCGGGAGCGGCTGGCCGCGGCGGCCGCCGGTGGCGGCGCGGACGACCGCGCCTGGGCCGAGGACGCCCGCGCGCTGCTGGACCGGGCGAGCCCGATGAGCCTGGACCTGACCTTCCGGATGCTGCGCGAGGGAGAGGGCGCGAGCCTGGAGCAGTGCCTGGCGAACGAGTTGGAGAACGCCTGCCGCACCGCCCGGCAGCCCGACTTCCACGAGGGCGTGCGCGCGGCCCTGGTGGACCGGGACCGCACCCCGGTCTGGGCGCCCCGGCCGTAGCCGCGGCGTGAGCGTTCCGTTGTTCCGCCATATGAGACGTCGGTATCACCATGTGGGCGGATCGGCGTACGCTGGCACCCGACGGCACCGGACCGCCGCCGTCGGGCGGCCGGCGGTGGCCGCGGGACGATTGGAGCGCCATGCCGCGGGAATGGGACGCCAGGACGTACGACTCCCTGCCGCTGCCGCACCTCGGCTGGGGGCGGCGCACGCTAGGGCGGCTGCCCCTGCGCGGTGGCGAACGCGTGCTGGACGCGGGCTGCGGGACCGGGCGCGACACCGAGGGGCTGCTCGACCGGCTGCCGGACGGCCGCGTCGTCGCCGTGGACGGTTCCGCCCAAATGCTGGACAGGCTGCGGGAGCGGCTGGCCGGGCGGCTGGACCAGGTGGAGGTCGTGCTCGCCGACCTGACGAAGCCGCTGCCCTTCGAGGGCGAGGTCGACGCGGTCTTCAGCGTCGCCGCCTTCCACTGGATCGAGGACCACGCCGCGCTCTTCGCCGCGCTCGCCGAGCGGATGCGGCCCGGCGCCCGCCTGGTCAGCGACTGCGGCGGCCGCGGCAACATCGCGGCCATCAACGCCGCCGTCGCCGACGTCACCGGCACCCCCTCCGACACCTGGGAGTTCGCGGGCGTGGACGACACCCGCGAGCGGCTGGCCGCCGCCGGGTTCACCGACATCGACGTGCGGCTGCGGCCCGACCCGGCGGTGTTCGAGCGCGGCGAGCAGCTGGAGGCGTTCCTCGCCACCCTCATCCTCGGGCCGCGGCTGGACGCCATGGCCGAGGACGACCGTGAACCGTTCGTCAAGGCGGTCGCGGCGCGGCTGGCCGAACCCGTCGCGGACTACGTCCGGTTGGAGATCTCCGCGGTGCGCGGCTGAGGGGTGCTTCCTGGGCGGGCGGACGTCGGCGGGCCGGCGGTGGACCGGCGGCGCGGGGGTGGGGGTGGCGCGGCGGCAGGGGCGGCACGGGCGGCTCAACCGGTTGAGCCCGCGGCGCCCTGACGCGCCCCCACTTGCCGCCTGCGACAGCACCTGCGGACCGGTTCAGCGTTGTTAAGCTGGGTGGCCCGTCCGCCGCACCCGGCCCGCCCGCGGGCCCCGTACCGCCCGAGGCCGTATGCCCCCCGTGTCGTCGCCCGTGCCCCCCGCCTCGCCCCGCAAGCGCCCCACGATCGCCGACATCGCCGCGGCCGCGGGCGTCTCGAAGGGCGCGGTGTCCTACGCGCTCAACGACAAGCCCGGCGTGTCCGAGGGCACCCGCGCGCGGGTCCTGGAGATCGCCGCCCGGATGGGCTGGCACCCCAGCAGCGCCGCCCGCGCGCTGTCCGACGGCCGCTGCGGCGCGATCGGCCTGGTGGTGGACCGCCCGGCGTGGGTGCTGGGCATCGAACCGTTCTTCATGCGGCTGATCTCCGGGGTCGAGGCCGGGCTCGCGGCCACCGGCACCGCGCTGCTGCTCCAGGTCACCGAGGACGTCGGCGCGGAGGCGGCGGCGTACCGGCGCTGGTGGGGCGAGCGGCGGGTGGACGGGGTGCTCCTGGTGGACCTGCGCGAACCCGACCCGCGGCCTGGGCTGCTCGCCGAACTCGGCATGCCCGCCGTGGCGGTGGGGCACGCCGGGCGCCTGTCGGGGATGCCGTCGGTGTGGATCGACGACGCGGTCGCGGTCCGCGAGACCGTGGCCTACCTCGCAGCCCTCGGGCACCGCGAGGTCGCCCGGGTGGCCGGGCCGCCGCACTTCGTGCACACCCGCGAGCGCAGCGAGGCGTTCGAGGCCGCCGCCGAGGAGTTCGGGATCGGCGGGGTCACCTGCGTCTACACCGACTACACCGGCGAGGGCGGCGCCCGGGCGACCCGGCGGCTGCTGTCGGGCACCCGGCGGCCCACCGCCGTCGTCTACGACAACGACGTGATGGCCGTCGCCGCGCTCGGGGTGGCCCAGGAGATGGGGGTGCCGGTGCCGGGCGAACTGTCCCTCGTCGCCTGGGACGACAGCGAGCTGTGCCGGCTGGTGCACCCCGCGCTGACCGCCGTCAGCCGCCATGTGCCCCAGTACGGCCGCCAGGCCGCGGAGGTACTGCTCGCGCACATCCGGGGGGAGCAGGCTGCGGGCGCGGCCCCGTTGGAGCCGCCGGTGCTGGTGCCGCGCGGGAGCACCGCCCCGGCGCGGTCGGCGGGCGGCGCGGCATCGGCCTGAGCGGCACCGACCCGAGCGGCATCGACCCGAGCTGGCCAACGCCCTTTCGTTTCACGGTGTTTCACTGCGCCGATGCATGTGTGGGCCCTTGACGGCCCGGAAGGGCGCGAGTTAAATCACGTCGCGATAAAAGTCGTGAAACAAGTCCGGGAACAGCTGATGAGCGCAGGCGTGCGGGCCCCCTCGCCGCATGGCTGCCTCGCCCGGACCGCGGACGTACGGGCGTACGCCCCGCTCACGGCACCGCGCGCACGCCCGTACGCCCGCACGCCCCCCATGTCAGCCCATGCCACATTGCCGAGAAGGGCAACGAACCATGAGCGCAGCAACACGCCCCCGCGCGGGCGCAACCCGGATGCGGCGCACCCTCGTCGGGGTGGTGACGGCCGCCGCCGCGGCCGTCGCGCCGATGCTCGCCGCGCCCGCCACCGCGCACGCGGCCGGCGAGAGCGTCCAGGTCTACCTGACCACCACCAGCGACTCCGGTGGCCGGAACGTCACCAAGGGCCTGGAGCAGCAGGCCCCGCTGGCCTTCTCCGCCGGCACCGGCGGCTCCGGTCAGCAGGTCACGGTCGACGAGAACACGCAGTACCAGCAGTTCACCGGTGGCGGCGCGTCGTTCACCGACACCGCCGGCTACCTGCTGGGCTCCAGCGGCGCCCTGTCGGCCGCGACCCGCGACTCGGTCATGAAGAAGCTCTTCGACCCCGTCGACGGGATCGGCCTGGACTTCCTGCGCAACCCCATGGGCGCCTCCGACCTGGCCCGCAGCAGCTACACCTACGACGACATGCCGGCCGGCCAGACCGACCCGTCCCTCGCGCACTTCTCCATCGCCCACGACCAGACCGACATCCTGCCGCTGACCAAGCAGGCCGAGCAGATCAACCCGGACGTCACGGTGATGGCCACCCCGTGGACCCCGCCGCCGTGGATGAAGGACAACGACAGCTATGTGCAGGGGTGGCTCCAGGCGCAGTACTACGCCGCCTACGCGCAGTACTTCGTGAAGTACATCCAGGCGTACCAGGCCGCGGGCGTGCCGATCGACTATGTCTCGGTGCAGAACGAGCCGACCGTCGGCGGCGACTACCCCGGCGCGAACTGGAACGGCTCCGGGCTCGCCTACTTCACCAAGAACGACCTGCTCCCGGCGCTGCACACCGCGGGCCTGTCCACGAAGGTGCTCGCCCTGGACTGGAACCCCGACTCGTACGACAGCTACGCCGCGCCCACCGTCGACGACGCCGCGATCCGCGACGACCCCAACTTCGGCGGCATCGCCTGGCACGGATACGAGGGCAGCACCAGCGAGCAGACCACGATCCACGACAAGTACCCGGACGTGCCGGACTTCGACACCGAGCACTCCGGCGGCACCTGGATCGGCAACCAGCAGAAGGAGGACATGGAGAACCTGATCGACTACACCCGCAACTGGGGCCAGAGCTGGGTCAAGTGGAGCCTGGCGGTCGACCAGGACATGGGCCCGCACAACGGCGGCTGCGGCACCTGCACCGGCCTGGTCACCGTGCACAACGGCGACAGCCGCAGCGGGCAGGTCGACTACACCATCGAGTACTACACGATGGGCCAGCTGACGAAGTTCGTCCGGCCCGGCGCCCACCGGATCAGCTCCGACGACAACTCCACGATCCGCAACGTCGCCTGGCGGAACCCGGACGGCTCCAAGGCGCTGATCGCCTACAACGAGTCCTCCTCCGCCCAGCCGGTCACCGTCGACTGGGGCGGCGAGCACTTCACCTACACGATGCCCGCGGGCGCCTCAGCCACGTTCACCTGGTCCGGCACCCAGAGCAGCGGCGGCACCTCCTCCGGCCACACCGGCACCATCACCGGCTACGGCGGCAAGTGCGCCGACGTCGCCGGCGGCAACTCCGCCAACGGCACCGCGGTCCAGCTCTACGACTGCAACGGCACCCCCGCCCAGCAGTGGACCGCGAGCGGCAACACCCTCCAGGCGCTGGGCAAGTGCCTGGACGTCACCTCGGCCGGCACCGCCGACGGCACCCCGACGCAGCTGTACGACTGCAACGGCACCGCGGCCCAGCAGTGGACCCGCGGCCCGAACGGCGAACTGGTCAACACCGGTTCGGGCAAGTGCCTCGACGCCACCGGGCCGAGCTCGGCCAACGGCACCAGACTCCAGATCTGGAGCTGCACCGGGGCCGCCAATCAGCAGTGGACGGCGCCCGCCGCCTGATCCACTGCCCTGGGCGGCCGGGTGGCGGACCTCTCACCGCCGCCCGGTCGCGCTGAGGGAAGAGCCGCCGGTCCGCGTCACCTCGCGGACCGGCGGCCGCAACTGCTCCCGCCTACCGGGCCTTCTCGGCTCCGCCGCCTGGCCGGCCCCCCTTGCGGGGGAAGGCGTACCTGTGCGCGCGAAATCCCCCGGTCGACTGATGTTCCCCAGCGCTTTGACCCAAGTGGCCCTGGGCGGGTAGGAGAGCGGCTCCACCAGGTCCTAGCCTGGAGGAGCCGTCCCCACGCGCCGAGGAGCCGCCGTGTCCGTCGCACGCACCGATGGAGCCCTTTGGCAGCGCGCCTCCGTGCGGTCCACGGCGATGGCCCTGCCGCTCGCCGCCGTCGCGGTCCTGCTGGTCAGCAAGTGGACGGTCATCAACTCCGGTGCGGGGCGGCTGGGTTCGGCCGACGGCGAGTGGCTCTCGGTCGCCTGCCTGGCCGCGGTCATGACCTGGGTGTTCTCCGCCGTCGCACTCCAGGGCGCCGTGGTGCGCGCGGTCCCGCCCGGGCGGCTGCTGGCCGCGCAGTTCGCCGCCTCGGCCGCCAACCACGTGCTGCCGGCGGGCGTCGGCGGCAACGCGGTGAACCTGCGCTTCCTGGTCCGGCGCGGCATGACCCCCACCGCCGCGCTCGCCGCCCTCGCGGTGCGCGCGGCCGCGGCCGTCGCCGGGCGGATCGCGCTGCTGCTGGTGGCGCTGCTGGTCTTCCCCGACGCCCTGCACATCCGCCGGGTGGTCGCCGGGCGGCCCGCGCTGCCGGACCACCCGCTGCTGCTGGCCGTCGGCGGTACCGCCGCGGTCGTCGGGATCGTGCTGCTGCTGCGCTACGCCCGCCGGCTGGGCGCCCGGCTGCGCGGCTTCCTCACCTCGGTCGTCCAGGACGTGCGGGCGGTGCACCGCGACCCGTCCCGGGCCGCCGCCCTGTGGGGCGGGTCGCTCTGCTTCCCGCTGATGCACGGCGCGGTGGTCGTCGCGGTGATCCGCGCGGTGCACGCGCCCGTGCCGGTCAGCGGCGCCCTGGTGGCGTACCTGTGCGCGAGCACCGCCGCGGGCTGGCTGCCGACCCCGGCCGGAATCGGCTCGCTCGACGCCGCGCTGGCGCTGGCCCTGGTCACCGCGGGCGCCTCCGGGGTCGCCGCGACCTCCGCCGTCCTCGGCTACCGCCTGCTCACCACGTGGCTGCCGCTGGTCCCCGGCGCCGTGGTCCTCGCGGTGCTGGTCCGCCGCGGCGAGCTGTGAGGTCCGCGGTCCGGGGCTGATTGCCTGGGGCCCGGGGTCCGGTGCGCGCGGCGGCAGGCGGCGTTACTTCGCGTCCGCGTAGCACTCGACGGCGTGCGTCTCCAGCGGGAAGGGCACCGGGGTGGCACCGAAGACGAGGCGGCGGGCCTCCTCGCCGGCCTCGGTGACGGCCGCTTCGACGGCGGGGGCCAGCGCGGCGGGCACATGGACGACGACCTCGTCGTGCTGGAAGAGCACCAGCCGCGGCTGCGGGCCGATCACGGCCAGCCGCCTGCGCAGTGCCGCGAGCATCGCCAGCGCCCAGTCCGAAGCGCTGGCCTGGATCACGAAGTTGCGGGTGAAGCGTCCCCAGGAGCGGGCCGCCCGCAGGTTCGGCGAGGAACTGTCCCCCGGGTCCTCGGCCGCCCCCGGCTCCGCACCGTCGGCGTCGAGGAACCGGCCCGCCGACGGGGTGGGCGAGGTGCGGCCGAGCCGGGAGCGTACGACACCGCCCGCCTCACCGGTGCGGGCCGCCGCCTCCACCAGGGCGAGCGCGGTCGGGAAGCGGCGCCGCATGACCGCCAGCAACTGCCCGGCCTCCCCGCTGGTCTGCCCGTACATCGCCGCGAGCAGCGCGATCTTCGCGCGCGGCCGGTCGCCGGCGAACGCGTCCAGCGCGAGCGCCGCGTACAGGTCGCCGCCGGACGCGGCCCTGGCCAGCCCGGGGTCACCGGACAGCGCGGCCAGCACCCGCGGTTCGAGCTGGCCGGCGTCGGCCACCACCAGCCGGTGCCCGGGATCGGCGACCACCGCGCCGCGCAGCAGCCGCGGGATCTGCAACGCCCCGCCGCCGCGCGTCGCCCACCGCCCCGACACCACCCCGCCGACCACGTACTCCGGCCGGAACCGGCCGCCGCGCACCCACGCCTCGCGCCACGCCCAGCCGTGTGCGGCATGGATACGGGACAGCTCCTTGTACCGCAGCAGGAGTGCGGCGGCGGGGTGTTCGACCTCGCGCAGTTCGTGCGAGCGGGTGGTGCGCAGCGGCACCCCGAGCCGGGCGAAGGCGGGCAGCACCTGCGCGGGGGAGTCGGGGTTGACCGGGCGGCCCAGCGCCTGCTGGATGCGCCGGGTGAGGTCGCCCAGGACGGCGGGGCGGGCGCCGCCGGCCGGGCGGGCGCCGAGCAGGCCGGTGAGCAGTTCGTCGTGCACGGCCGCGCTCCACGGCAGACCGTCGCGACCCATCTCCACCGCGGCCAGCGCACCGGCGGACTCCGCGGCGCACAGCAGCAGGGTACGGTCCGGGTGCCCGCTCCCGGCGATACGGCGCCGCTGGTCGGCGTAGACCGCGATCAGCGCGGCCAACGGGTCGGTGTCCGGCGGCAGATGGTGCCGGTCGGCCGCGAAGAGCACCGGCTGGTCGTCGGCGCCGGGCTCCGGCGCGTCCGCCGGCTCGGGCAGGTCGTGCAGCCGGGCCCAGGCCGCGCCGAGGGAGCGCGGCCGCGCGTGCCACCCGGCCATGCCCAGCAGCAGGGACTCCACGAGTTTCACGTCATGGCAGCGGCCCGGCCGCACCGCGGCGCGCTCCAGCAGCCATGGATAGATCTCGTCGGTGGCCGCCCACACCCAGCGCGGCCGCTCGGCCGCCTCCCGCCGCGCCACGGCCGCGGCCAGGTCGGGCACGGCCTGCACCGGCCCCGCCGCACCCCCGTCCGCCGCGAGCGCGCACCACCGACCGCCGGACCCCACCGGGTCCGCGACGACGGCCACCACACTCTCCACACCCCGACCTTAGGTCCGACCACTGACAGTGCCCTGTCCCGGGGCCTTCGCGCAGGTCACCCCGCCCGGACGGCGCGTCGGCCGCCGGGCGGGGCGGGGGAAAGGGCAGGGCCGGGGAAAGGAGGAGTGCGGGGCTCAGGCGGAGGCGCCGCCGGCCGCCTCGCCCCCGGGCGCGCCGCCGGCCTGGGACTCGGCGACCGCCTTGCGCACCTCGGCCATGTCCAGCGCGCGGGCCTGCGCGATGACGTCCTCCAGCGCGGGCTCGGGCAGTGCGCCCGGCTGCGCGAAGACCGCGACCTTGTCCCGCACGATCATCAGCGTCGGGATCGACTGGATCTGGAAGGCGGCCGCCAGCTCCGGCTGCGCCTCGGTGTCGACCTTCGCGAAGACCAGATCGCCGTGCTTGTCCGACGCCTTGTCGTAGACGGGCGCGAACATCCGGCACGGCCCGCACCAGGCGGCCCAGAAGTCGATGAGGACGAAGTCGTTGGCGGACACGACCTCGTCGAAGTTCTCCTTGGTCAGCTCCACAGTGCTCATGACTGTCGCAACGGCCGTGGCCCGCCGGAAATTCCGGCCCCGCGCGGCGCGGCCGTCACTCGTTCGTGTGCCGCGTCGGCCGCCGCAGTGGCTGTACCCGACTCGTCCTCGTTGATCGGCGTATGGCAGCAACGAAGTGGGTTCGCCAGGATCTGACGGTCAGCGGCACCGCCGCGACCCCGGCCGCGGGGACGCCGGCGGCCTGGCGGACGGGGAGCGCGCCCGGCCCTGGCGTAACGGTTCTGCAGGCGCCGGACGCGCCGCTGTTCTCGGCCCTGGTCGCCCAGTGGCAGTCCGCCGGGCGCATGGTGCCCGGCCAGATCGACGCCGAGTGGGCCGAGCTGGTCGGGCGCGTCCCCCGGCTGACCGGCGTGTGAGCCCGGGCGGGGCGGGGCAGGTCGGGCGCGTCCTGGCCGTGCCGTTCGGCGCCGGTCAGCGCGGGTCGGGCCGGGGGAGCGGGCGGCCGGGGCGCGGACCGGCGTAGGCGCCGCTCAGCCGCATCCGCAGCGGCGGCTCCGCGTACTCCTCCAGGGCGTGGGCGATCCAGCCCGCGGTCCGGGCGACCGCGAAGACCGTCTCGCCCGCCTGCGGCGGCATCCCGTGGGACACGGAGAGCACGCCGAGCGCCAGGTCGACGTTCGCGTGCAGGTCGCGGTGGCGGGCGGCGGCGGTGGCGACCACGTCGCGGGCCGCGCCGAGCGCGTCCGCGGCGGCCGGCACCTGGTCCAGCAGCGCGAACAGGGCGAGGGCACGCGGGTCCTCGCCCCGGTAGAGCCGGTGCCCCAGGCCCGGGACGCGCTGCCCGGCCCGCAGGTACTCCGCGACGACCGGCCCGGCGCCGCCCTGCACCGCGACCTCGGCGAGCATGCGGTGGGCCAGCGCGCTGGCCTGCCCGTGCAGCGGCCCGTCCAGGGCGCCGAGCCCGGCCGAGACGACGGCGTAGGGGTGCGCGCGGGCGGAGGCCGCGACCCTGGCCGCGAGCGTGGACGCGGCCAGGTCGTGGTCGATGAGCAGCGACAGCGCCGTGTCCAGGACGCGCAGCGCCGCCGCGTCTGCCGGGGCGGCGGTCAGCTTCGGCCACAGCCGGTGCGCCAGCGGGCCGCCGCCGGGGTCGGCGCGGCCGACCGGCGGCAGCGCGTCCACCAGCGTGGCGATCAGGCTGCGCGCGGTGCCCAGGACCGCGGGCTCGGACAGGTCGAAGCGCAGCGGGTCCGCGCTCGCCGCCGCCGCGACGGCGACCCGCAGCCGGTCCATCGGGCCGCTCCCGGCCGGCAGCGCGCCTGCCGTCGTCCGGGCGGCGGCCAGCGGCGCGGGGGCGGCGGTGAAGCGGGTGCCGGGCCGCAGCGCGCCCGTCCACAGCCATTCCGCGATCTCCTCGTAGGCGTACTCCCCGGCGAGTTCGACCGCGTCGACGCCCCGGAAGAAGTACCGCTCCGAGCCGATCAGGGTGATGCCGGTGCGCAGCCGGCCCCAGCCCTCGGTGGTACCGCCGCCCGGCGCCGCGCCCGGTTCCCGCACCGCGGGCGGCGCGGCTGCCGCCGGGTCGGGCTGGGCCGCCGGGCGCCCCCGCCGGGCGAGCGCGGCGACCTGCGCGGGGTCGAAGGTGCTGCCCCGGCCGCCCTGCGCGCGGCGGCTGTCCAGCAGTCCGCGGGAGACGTACGCGTACAGCGTCTCCGGCTTCACCCCGAGCCGCCGGGCCGCCTCCCGGGTGCTGATCCGCGCCGGGGGCTGCGGTCCGGCCGGTTCGCCGCTGCCGTCGGTGCCCCTGCTGCCGTCGGCGCGCGCGTCCTGCGGCTCCGGCTGCCCTTCCTGCTCCCTCGTCATGGGCCCCACCGTATCTGTACATCTGTACTGGACGGGTCTTCATATTGATTGAATCAATGTTGACACGCTTGAATCAATCATGGACAGTCGCGTACATACCCAAGGAGGAACACCATGCCGACCACCGAGCCCAGCGCCCCGATCGACGTACCCCGCGGTCTCAAGGGCGTCGTCGTCACCGAGACATCCATCGGCGACGTACGCGGGGCCGAGGGCTTCTACCACTACCGCGAGTACTCCGCGGTGGAGCTGGCGCGCACCCGCACGTTCGAGGAGGTCTGGCACCTGATGTGCCACGGCGTGCTCCCCGACGCGGCGCAGCTGGCCGCCTTCCGGGCCCGTACGGCCGAGCTGCGGCACCTGCCGGCCGACGTCGTGGACGCGCTGCCCGCCATCGCCCGCTCCACCGCGCTGTCCGGGCCGCTCGCGGGCCTGCGCACCGCACTGTCGCTGGCGGGCGCGTCCGCCGGGTTCCGGCCGCTGTACGACATCGACCCCGAGCAGCGGAAGGCCGACGCGCTGGCCGCCTGCGCCGCCGTACCCACGCTGGTGACCGCGCTGCACCGGCTGGGGCAGGGCCTGGCGCCCGTAGAGCCGCGCGACGACCTGCCCTACGCGGCCAACTACCTCTACATGCTGACCGGGCGCGAGCCGGAGCCGGCCCGGGCGCGGGCGGTGGAGAGCTACCTGATCTCCACCGTCGACCACGGCTTCAACGCGTCCACGTTCACTGCGCGCGTCATCGCCTCCACCGGCGCCGACCTGGCCGCCTGCCTCGTCGGCGCCCTGGGCGCACTGTCCGGCCCGCTGCACGGCGGCGCCCCCAGCCGCGCCCTGGACACCCTGGACGCGATCGGCACCCCGGACCGGATCGACGCCTGGCTGCGCGAACGGGTCCTCGCGGGCGACCGCATCATGGGCTTCGGGCACCCCGTGTACACCACCGAGGACCCGCGCTCCCGGATGCTCAAGTCCATCGCGCGCGGCTTCGGCGGGGAACTGGTCGACTTCGCCCTGGAGGTGGAGGAGCGGGCCGAGGCGATACTCGCCGAGCTGAAACCCGGCCGCGAGCTGCACATCAACGTCGAGTTCTACGCCGGTGTGGTCATGGAGCTGTGCGGGCTGCCCCGGGAGATGTTCACCCCGACCTTCGCCGCGGCCCGGATGGTCGGCTGGAGCGCCAACGTGCTGGAGCAGGCCGAGGACAGCAAGATCATCCGACCCCTGGCCCGCTACGTCGGCCCGCCGCCGGCCCGCCCGGTGCCCGCCGCATGACCCGCGGGCCCCACCGCGGCTGCGGGACCTGACCGGGTCGGGCGGAGTCGCGTGCGCCGCATACTGACCAGTCGGTAGTCTTTGCGGGCGAGCTCCCCGCCACCCGGCGGGGACCGCCCCACCCGGAGGAGTGGCGACCGTGCGCGCGATCCAGATCACCGAGTTCGGCGGCCCGGAGGTACTGCACCTCACCGAACTGCCCGAGCCCGTACCGCAGCCCGGCCAGATCCTGATCGACGTCGACTCCGCGGGCGTCAACTACGCCGACACCCACACCGTCGAGAACAGCTACCTGGCCGCCTCCTCGCTGCCCATGGTCCCCGGCGCCGAGGTCGTCGGCCGCACCGCCGACGGCCGCCGCGTCGTCTCCCTCACCGACAACGGCGGCTACGCGGAAAAGGCACTGGCGGCCGAGCACCTGGCCCACGACCTGCCCGACGGCGTCAGCGACGGCCAGGCCCTGGCCCTGGTGGTCCAGGGCGTCACCGCGTGGCACCTGCTGCGCACCTGCGCGCGGCTGGCCGAGGGCGAGAGCGTCGTGGTCCACGCGGCGGCCGGCGGCACCGGGTCGCTGGCGGTGCAGCTCGCCAAGGAGTTCGGCGCCGGCCGGGTGATCGCCACCGCCTCCACCGAGGAGAAGCGGGCCCTCGCCCTGGAGCTCGGCGCCGACGCCGCCATCGACGGCGCGCCCGAGGGCCTGACCGAGCGCCTGGTCGAGGCGAACGGCGGCCGCAAGGTCGACGCCGTCCTGGAGATGACCGGCGGCCCGGTCTTCGACGCCTCGCTCTCCGCCCTCGCCCCCTTCGGCCGCCTGGTCACCTACGGCATGGCCTCCCGCATCCCGCCCACCCCCGTCGAGCCCGCCCGCCTGATGGGCCGCTCGCGCGCGGTCATCGGCTTCTGGCTCGCCCACTGCCTCGGCCGCCCCGGTATGTACCACGAGCCGCTGGACGAGCTGCTCGCCATGACCGCCGGCGGCCGGCTGCGCCCCCTGATCGGCGCGGTGCACCCGCTGGCCGACGCCGCCCGCGCCCACGAGGACCTGCGGGCCCGCCGCACCACCGGCAAGCTCGTCCTGGACGTGCGCGCCTGACCCGCGGGGTACGAGGGGCTTCGCGCACCGCGGGCTGTGGGCTGTGGACTGTGGACCGGATTGCGGACTGGACTGTGGGCGACTCCACCCGAATGCCGCAGCGCCCGCGGAACCGGACGGGACGTCCGGAACGTTGCACCGTTGGGCAGGTAGCCGTCGGGCACACCTGTCCAGCACCCTAGGGAGCACGCGGGCCGCAGGCTTGCGACCCGCGCCCCCGCACCACTCGGGAGGGGCCATGCCACGTAACCGCTTCGCCCCCGACCGGGGACTGACGACCCGCATGGTCGTCACGATGTTCCTGATCGGACTGCTCTACGTCGTCTTCGTCGGCGTGCTGCTCGCCCTGCTGCACGGCGCCTGGCCGATGATCCTGATCATCGCGGGCGGGCTCTTCGTCGCGCAGTTCTGGTTCAGCGACAAGATCGCCGCCTTCAGCATGGGCGCCCGCGAGGTCACCCCCGAGCAGGCCCCCGAACTGCACGGCGTCGTCGACCGCATCTGCGCCCTCGGCGACATGCCCAAGCCCAAGGTCGCCATCGCCGACTCCGACGTGCCCAACGCGTTCGCCACCGGCCGCAACCAGCGGAACACGATGGTCTGCGCCACCACCGGCCTGCTGCGCCGCCTGGAGCCCGAGGAACTGGAAGGCGTCATCGCGCACGAGATGTCGCACGTCGCGCACAAGGACGTCGCCGTCATGACGATCGCGTCCTTCCTCGGCGTGCTCGCCGGCGTGATGACCCGCATCGCGCTGTTCGGCGGCTTCCGGCGCAGCCGCGACCCGGGCAGCAACGCACTGATCGTCCTGATCCCGCTGGTCAGCGCCGTCGTCTACGCGATCAGCTTCCTGCTCACCCGGATGCTGTCGCGCTACCGCGAGCTGTCCGCCGACCGCAGCGCCGCGCTGCTCACCGGCCGCCCCTCGGCGCTGGCCTCCGCGCTCACCAAGGTCAGCGGGCAGATCGCCGCCATCCCCACCGAGGACCTGCGCCGCTCCCAGCCGTTCAACGCGTTCTTCTTCGCCCCCGCGCTGAGCGCCGGCGCCACCGCCTCCAAGCTGCTGTCCACCCACCCCACCCTGGAGCGGCGGCTGGAGCAGCTCGCCCAGATCACCCGTGAACTGGACCGCCGCTGATGGGACTGCTCGATGTGCTGCTCGGCCGCAGCAAGCCGGTCCGCCCCGACCTCGACCAGCTCTTCGGCCTGACCTCCGCCGCGATCACCCTCCAGGCGGCGAGCGACCTGCGCCCGACCGGCATGGGCGCGGTGTGCTTCGCCGCGGTCGAGGGCGGTGCGTTCGCCGAGACCCAGCAGGACCTGCTCGCCCTGCTGCCCTCGGTGGAGACCAGCCAGGACAGCTACGGCTACACCTGGCTGCTGTCCCGCCACCGCCCCGAGGAGACCACCGACCTGGTCACCGACCTGCACGCCATCAACTCCGCGCTCGAACAGCAGGGCTTCGGCCCCCAGCTGCTGTGCTCCCTGGTCAGCTTCAAGGACGCCGCCGGCCACCTGCTGGCCCTGGTGTACCTCTACAAGCGGGGCAGCTTCTACCCCTTCTGCCCGCTGCCCGGCGAGAAGCGGGACAACGCACTGGAGCTCCAGGTCAAGGCGCTGGTCGCCAACGACCTGCGGCTGGAGGAGGACCTGTCGCGCTGGTTCCCGGTCTGGGGAGCGCCGGGCCTCACCGGCTGAGCTACTGCGCCGGGCCGGCCGCCGCGGCCGCCTTCTCCAGCTGGAACGCCTCGTTGCCCTGGCCGATCCTGGCGTGCACCTCGGGGCGCCGGCTCCGCAGCACCGCGCCGTGCACCAGGCCGATCGCGGCGGCCAGCGCGATGATGCCCGGCAGTATCCAGCGCAGCCCGTGGCCCGGGTCGGCGCCCAGCAGCACCGCGAAGTCCTTCACCGAGTACCCGAAGATGACCAGCAGCCCGATCGCGGCCAGGCCCGAGGTCACCAGCCGCCAGCCCTGCACCGCCGCCGCGCCGCGCTTGACGAAGAAGACGATCACCGCGACCGCGGCCATGGCCATCAGCAGCACCACACCGAGCGCGCCCACGTTGCCCGCCCAGGTGAACAGCCGCAGCACCGGTGCCGTCGGGTCCGGCCCCTGCGGGCCGAACGAGCCGTGGTCGGTCACCGCGAAGACCGCCACCACCACCAGCGCCACCAGCGACTGGAGGAAGGACCCGGCCGCCGGGGCGCCGCTGGCCTTCGACGTCCGGCCCACGGCCGCCGGCAGCAGGCCGTCGCGCCCCATCGCGAAGGCGTAGCGCGCCACCACGTTGTGGAAGCTCAGCATGGAGGCGAAGATCCCGGTGATGAAGAAGACGTTCAGGGTGTCGGTGAACGCGCCTCCCAGCCGGCTCTGGTTGAGCGCGAAGACCAGGTTCGCCGACTGCTCCCGCGACTGCCCGACCACGTGCGCCGGTCCGGTGGCCACCGTGATCGCCCACGAGCTGAACGCGAAGAAGACCGTCGCGAAGCCGATCGCCAGGAACATCACCTTCGACACCACGCGGTGCGGCTCGCTGGTCTCCTCCGCGTAGACCGGCGCCTGCTCGAAGCCGACGAACCCGGCGATCACGAAGCACAGCGCGGTGCCCAGCCCCGCGCCGCTGAGCGTGCCGGGGTCGAAGGCGTGCAGCGAGACCCCCTGCGGCCCCGGGTCGCCGAGGAAGCTGATGTCGAAGACCACCGTGAGCAGGGTCTCCACCAGCAGCAGCACGCCCAGCGTCCTGGCGTTCAGGTCGATCTTCAGCGCGCCGAACACCGCGGTGACCGCCACCCCGCACAGCGCGGGAATCCACCAGGCCACCTGGTGGTGCCAGTGCTGGAAGACCTGCCCGGATATCTCGAAGCCGAAGATCCCGTAGGTGCCGATCTGCATGATGCTGTACGCGAACAGCGCGACATAGGACGCGCCCGCGCCCATGGTGCCGCCCAGGCCGCGGGAGATGTAGGCGTACAGGGCGCCCGCGTTGTGCACATGGCGGCTCATCTCCGCGTAGCCGAAGCTGAACAGCGCCAGCACCACGCCGACGATGACGAAGAGCAGCGGCACCCCGACGATGCCCATGGTGCCGAAGGTGGTCGGGATGACACCGGCCACCACCATCAGGGGGGCCGTCGCGGCCAGCACCGACAGCAGCAGGGCGGGCGCGCCGATCCGGCCCGCCCGCAGCGCGCGCTGCTCACCCTTGAACGTGTTGATCTCGTGCGGACTGCCCGTCAACATGCCTTCGGTTCCTTCCGGTACACGGTGGGAGGTGCGGATGGAGCACGGTCTGCCGGGGGAGTGCGGGTGGTGCTGGGCGGTACGTGGAGGTGCGGGGTGGTGCGGGCGGTGGCGCGCGGGCGGGTGGGGCGACTTCCGGCCGATCCGGTCAGTCCGTCCCGGTCACGACGGTCCAAAACCGAGGGCGTAGTTGCGTGCGGCGAGGAACGCCTTCTTGGGGTCGCGGTCCGGGTACGACCAGGGCACGCGGGTGGCGGCGGTGCCGATCCGGCTGAACAGCGAGGCGGCCTCCACGGTGTCGCCGACGTGGAACTTGCCGTACGCCACGTAGTTCAGGTCGACCGGAAGCCGCGGGTAGGGTGCCCCGTTCCACCCCAGCCACCAGTCGAAGCCGGTCCGGACGCTGTTGCGGGCCCGCGCGGTGGTCCAGTACGGCAGGCCGTCGGGCTCGGGCGGCAGCGTACCGGCCGCGGCCAGCACGCGGTACCGCTCCACCAGGGCGACCAGCGGCAGCGCGACCAACGGTGAGGCGGGACCCGCCTCACCGGCCGCCCAGTCGGCGAACTCGTACACCTCGTGGAACGGGTCGTCGCCCTCGGTCTTCTGACGTTCCGCCAGGCACCGCGTCATCAGATAATGTGCGTGGTGGTGGCCGCGGTGCCGGCCGCGTACCTGGTCGAAGGCGCGCACCTGCTCGTCGTCGCTGCCGGTGTGCCGGGCCAGGACCAGCAGGAGCAGCCAGGGTGTCGGGTCGGCCGCCGCCATCCGCGCCACCAGCAGGCACTTCTCCCGCGCTTCCTCCGGCTTCTGCTTGCCGGCGATGGCCCGGAAGACCGCCGCGGCGGCGGCCAGCGCCGCGGCGTCCGCGCTCTCCGGCTCGGCGAGCCGCCACTCCTCCGCCCACGCGGCGGCCGACTTGCCCTCGCCGAGCACCACCAGGCGGTGGCCGCGGCAGTCCCAGTCGTCACCGGTGCCGGCCAGCAGGGTGCGGACCACGGTCCACCGCCCCTGATTGAGGGCGGCCCGCGCGGCGACGAGCTGCTGGTCGCCGAACGCGGGGTCGAAGGACATGCCGTCCTTGCCGCGGGAGAAGCGGAAGGGTGGGGGCGGTGGGGTCATCCGCGGGCAGCCCTCCACGGCGCACGTTACGTCCAGTGATCGCGAACAGCCAATCGGTATGCAACAGTTCAGGACAAGGGCGCACCTGTTGTCTTCGTGTAGTCCCGTATCGTTGCCGGAGTTTGGGAGCCGGACCGCGGCACAAGGCGCTGGGCCACCGGTCGCCCAACAGGTGCGGAACACGGCATAGTTGACATTCGAAAACCTGCTCACCGGGCGGCTGCCGCACGGCGAACCGGGTGAGTCCAGTGGGGACCAGGTGAATGGACGAAAGTAACGTGGCACGAGAGGGCACGCCCGCCGCGTCCACGCATCCACTCGCCTACGTGCGCCGCCGGCACGGCTGGAGCTACCAGGACCTCGCGCGGGTGATCGCCGACCACGCGCGGGCGCTCGGCGTCCCGATGGCCGCGCGGCGCGAGAAGGTGTGGCGCTGGGAGCACTGGGGCGTCGTGCCCGAGGCGGACAGCCAGCGCGCCCTCGCCCGCGCGCTCGGCGTCGCCCCGCGCGAGCTGGAGCTCCACCCGTGGCCCCAGTGGCTGCCCGCCCACACGGGGATGCCTGACGGCCTGTCATGGGACGCGGACGGCTCCCGCGCCGCCCTGGAGGCGCTCCTCGACGGCGCCGACGACTCCAGCGGCTGCGCGGTCGCCCAGGGCCACGCGCTGAGGAACGCGATCGCCGAGTGGGACAGCGCCCTCGCGGCGCCGCGGGAGCCGGCGGCCGTGCCGTCACCGCCGGAAAGCGTGGTGGGCACCACTCTGCGGGGCCCTGGAGGCGCCGGTGCGCGGGCCGCCGGCCGCGCGGCCGTGCGCTCGGCCGACCCGGCCCGCGGCGGCCGCCCGGTGGTGCCGCGCCCCGTGCCGGGCGCCGTCCGGCGCACCCGGGTGCCCGAGCAGGCGGGGGCGCCGGGCGCCGTGGACAGCGGCGTGCTGGAGTGGCTGGAGGCCGGTGTGCTCGGGCTGCGGCGGCTGGACGACCGGCTCGGCGGCTCGGCCGTACGGCACCGGGTCGAGGCCGATCTGCGGCTGGTGCGCGGGCTGCTGGCGCGCCGCTCGCACAGCGCCGCCATCGAACGGCGCCTGCTGCGGACCGCCGCGGACCTCGCCCAGCTCGGCGGGCTGGCCGCCACCGACGGCGGCCGCTACGGCGCCGCCCAGCGCCACCACCTGACCGGGCTGCGGCTCGCCCACGCCGCGGGGGACCGGCCGCTCGCCGTCGCCCTGTGGGGCGGCATCGCCCTCCAGGCGGTGCTCACCGAACGGCCGCAGGACGCCGTCGCGGCGGCCGAGGCGGCGGTCCGGGCCGCGGGCGGCACCCCCTCGGCGGTACGCGCGCTGGCCGCGATCAGGCTGGCCCGCGCCCATGCCGCGCTCGGCGCCGAGGGCGCCTTCCGGCGGGCCGCCGCCGAGGCCGAACGCCGGCTGGCCGCAGCGGAGGACGAGGCCGGGGCCGACCGGGCCGCCGCGGCCGCGCCGCCGTGGCTCTACTGGCTGGACGGGCCCGAACTCGCCGCCCAGCAGGGCCTGGCGCTGCTCGACCTCGAACTGCCCTACGAGGCCCGCCCGCTGCTCGAACAGGCGCTGGCGATGCAGAACCCCTGCTTCGTCCGCAACCGCGCGCTGTACTCGGCGCGCACCGCCCACGCCCGCGCGCTGACCGGCGACCATGACGCCGCGCGCGCCCTGGCCCGTGACGCGGCGCGGCTGTCCCGGCACTGCGCCACCGCGGCCCTCACCCAGGCGCTCGACCTGGTCGCCCCCCTGCTCACCAGCCCGCGCTGAGCCGGCCGCCCGCCTGCCGTCGCGCTCCGGTGCTGCTCACCGCCCGCGCCGCGGCCCGACCGGGCCTCGGTCCGGCCGTGGCGACGCGCTGAGCGAGCGCTCAGTCAGCCCTTGCCAAAACTGGAACACGTTCCTACCATCGCGGAAGTGACAGCAGAATCGCCGAACCCGGCCGCCGGTCCCGCACCCGGCCCGCTGGCAGGCGTGCGCGTCCTCGAACTCGCGGGCATCGGGCCCGGACCGTTCGCCGCCATGCTCCTCGCCGACCTGGGCGCCGACGTCGTCCGCGTCGACCGCCCCGGCGGCCAGGGCCTGGGCATCGACCCGGCCCTCGACGTCACCAACCGCAACAAGCGCTCCGTCCTGGTCGACCTCAAGGCCGAGGGCGGCCCGGCCGCCGTACTGGACCTCGCCGCCCGGGCCGACATCCTCATCGAGGGCTACCGCCCGGGCGTCGCCGAGCGGCTGGGCGTCGGCCCGCAGCCCTGCCTGGCCCGCAACCCCCGCCTGGTCTACGGCCGGATGACCGGCTGGGGCCAGGACGGACCGCTCGCCCCGACCGCCGGCCACGACATCTCCTACGTCGCGGTGACCGGGGCCCTGCACATGACCGGCGAGCCCGACCGGCCGCCCGCCCCCGCGGCCAACGTCCTGGGCGACTACGCGGGCGGCTCCCTCTACCTCGTCACCGGGGTGCTCGCCGCGCTCCACCACGCCCGCGCCCACGGCCGCGGCCAGGTGGTCGACGCCGCCATCGTGGACGGCACCGCGCACCTGACCGCCATGCTCCACGGCATGCGCGCCGCCGGCGCCTGGCAGGACCGCCGCGGCTCCAACCTCCTCGACGGCAGCGCCCCGTTCTACGGCGTGTACGCCACCTCTGACGGCGGCCACATGGCCGTCGGCGCCCTGGAACAGCGCTTCTACGACCAGTTCGCGGCCCTGCTCGGCCTGCCCGCCGCCACCGCCGCCCTGCGCGACGACCCCGCCCGGTGGCCCGAGCTGCGCGCGGCCGTGGCCGCCTCGTTCGGCACCCGCACCCGCGAGGAGTGGACCGCCGTCTTCCACGGCACCGACGCCTGCACGGCCCCCGTACTGCCGCTCGGCGAGGCCGCGGAGCACCCGCACCTCGCCGCCCGCGGCACCCTGACCACATATGAAGGCGTGGTCCAGCCCGCCCCCGCGCCCCGCTTCTCGGCGACACCCGGGACGCTGCGCCGCCCTCCCGCGCTGCCCGGCGCGCACACCGCGGAGGTGGCCCGCGACTGGGGCGTCCCCGCGCCGGCCCGCGCCGACGACCCGCCCGGCTGACCCGCACCCGCCGCCGTACAGACCCCCCGTACCAGGCCCGCCACAGGGCCCCCGCACCCGCATTGCCCACCCGCACCGCCCACCCGCGAACCCTCAACGAAAGGCACGACGTTGAGCACCGACGCCTACGTCTACGATGCCGTACGCACCCCGCGCGGGCGCGGAAAGGCCAACGGCTCCCTGCACGGCACCAAGCCGATCGACCTCGTCGTCGGCCTCATCCACGAACTGCGCCGCCGCTTCCCGAACCTCGACCCGGCCGCGATCGACGACATCGTGCTCGGCGTGGTCAGCCCGATCGGCGACCAGGGCTCCGACATCGCGCGCATCGCCGCCATTGCCGCGGGCCTGCCCGACACCGTCGCGGGCGTCCAGGAGAACCGGTTCTGCGCCTCCGGCCTCGAAGCGGTCAACCTCGCCGCGGCGAAGGTCCGTTCCGGCTGGGAGGACCTGGTGCTGGCCGGCGGCGTGGAGTCGATGTCCCGCGTCGCGATGGGCTCCGACGGCGGCGCCTGGGCCATGGACCCGATGACGTCCATGGAGACCGGCTTCGTGCCCCAGGGCATCGGCGCCGACCTGATCGCCACCATCGGCGGCTGGAGCCGGCACGACGTCGACACGTACGCCTCGCTGTCGCAGGAGCGGGCCGCGCAGGCGTGGAAGGAGGGCCGCTTCGACCGCTCCGTCGTCCCGGTCGTGGACCGCGCCGGGCTGACCGTCCTGGACCGCGACGAGCACATGCGCCCGGGCACCACCCCCGAGTCGCTGGCCGCCCTCAAGCCGTCCTTCGCCATGATCGGCGACGCCGGCGGCTTCGACGCGGTCGCGCTCCAGAAGTACCACTGGGTGGAGCGGATCGACCACGTCCACCACGCCGGCAACTCCTCGGGCATCGTGGACGGCGCGGCGCTGGTCGCCATCGGCAACCGCGAGGTCGGCGAGCGCTACGGCCTCACCCCGCGCGCACGGATCGTCTCCGCGGCCGTCTCCGGCTCCGAGCCGACCATCATGCTCACCGGACCCGCCCCCGCCTCCCGCAAGGCGCTGGCCAAGGCCGGGCTGAGCGTCGACGACATCGACCTGATCGAGATGAACGAGGCGTTCGCGGCCGTCGTGCTGCGCTTCGCCGCGGACCTCGGCGTCAGCATCGACAAGGTCAACGTCAACGGCGGCGCGATCGCGCTCGGCCACCCCCTGGGCGCGACCGGCGCGATGATCCTGGGCACCCTCATCGACGAACTGGAGCGCCGCGACCAGCGCTACGGCCTCGCCACCTTGTGCGTGGGCGGCGGCATGGGCGTCGCCACCGTCGTCGAACGCCTCTGACCGGGCCGCCCCCGCCCGGTCCCTGCCCAGTCCCGCCTCGCCCCCACCTCGCCGGACCAACCGGACCAACGGAGCTTCGAAGACCATGAGCGAGTCCACCACCATCCGCTGGGAGCAGGACGCCGACGGCGTCGTCACCCTCGTCCTCGACGACCCCGCGCAGTCCGCGAACACCATGAACGCGGCCTTCGCGGACTCCCTGGACGCCACCCTCGACCGCCTGGAAGCCGAACTCGACGGCATCCGCGGTGTGATCATCACCTCCGCCAAGAAGACGTTCTTCGCCGGCGGCGACCTGCGCGACCTGATCCGCGCCACCCCTGAGACCGCCGAGCAGGTCTTCACCGGCTCGCTGCGCATCAAGCGCCGCCTGCGCCGCCTGGAGACCCTCGGCAAGCCCGTCGTCGCGGCGATCAACGGCGCCGCGCTCGGCGGCGGCTACGAGATCGCGCTCGCCTGCCACCACCGCGTCGCCCTGGACGCGCCCGGCAGCAAGATCGGCTGCCCCGAGGTCACCCTCGGGCTGCTGCCCGGCGGCGGAGGCGTGGTGCGCACCGTGCGCCTGCTCGGCATCGCCGACGCCCTGCTCAAGGTGCTGCTCCAGGGCCGCCAGTACGCCCCGCAGCGCGCCCTGGAAGCCGGCCTGGTGCACGAGGTGGCCACCGACCCCGACGACCTCCTGGCCCGGGCCCGCGCCTTCATCGACGCCCACCCCGAGGCCCGGCAGCCCTGGGACGAGCCCGGCTACAAGATCCCCGGCGGCACCCCGAAGAGCCCCGCCTTCGCCGCGAACCTGCCCGCCTTCCCCGCGAACCTCACCAAGCAGCTGGCCGGCGCCCCCTACCCGGCGCCGCGCGCCATCATGGCGGCCGCCGTCGAGAGCTCCCAGGTGGACATCGACACCGCGTTCACCATCGAGGCCCGCTACTTCACCGAACTGGCCTGCGGACCGGTCTCGAAGAACATGATCCAGGCGTTCTTCTTCGACATGCAGGCCGTCAACTCCGGCGCCAGCCGTCCCGAGGGCGTGCCCGCCCGCCAGGTCGCCAGGGTCGCGGTCCTCGGCGCCGGCATGATGGGCGCGGGCATCGCGTACTCCTGCGCGCGCGCCGGGATCGACGTCGTGCTGAAGGACGTCACCGAGGAGGCCGCCGAGCGCGGCAAGGCGTACTCCGCGGGGCTGCTGGACAAGGCGCTCGCCAAGGGCCGCACCACGCCCGGCAAGCGCGAGGCGCTGCTCGCCCGGATCACGCCGACCGCGGACCCGGCCGACCTCGCCGGCTGTGACGCCGTCATCGAGGCGGTCTTCGAGGACGCCGCCTTGAAGCACAAGGTGTTCCAGGAGATCCAGGACGTGGTCGCGCCGGACGCGCTGCTGTGCTCCAACACCTCCACCCTGCCGATCACCGCCCTCGCCGAAGGGGTGCGCCGGCCGGACGACTTCGTCGGGCTGCACTTCTTCTCGCCGGTCGACAAGATGCCGCTGGTCGAGATCATCCGCGGCGAGCGGACCGGCGACGAGGCGCTGGCCCGCGCCTTCGACCTGGTGCGGCAGATCCGCAAGACGCCGATCGTCGTCAACGACTCGCGCGGCTTCTTCACCTCCCGGGTGATCGGCCAGTTCATCAACGAAGGCGTCGCCATGGTCGGCGAGGGCGTCCCGGCCGCCTCCGTCGAGCAGGCCGCCGCGCAGGCCGGCTACCCGGCGAAGGTGCTGTCCCTGGTCGACGAGCTGACGCTGACGCTGCCGCGCAAGATCCGCGCCGAGACGCGCGCGGCCGTCGAGGCGGCCGGCGGCACCTGGCGGGCCCACCCGGCCGAGCAGGTGATCGACCGCATGGTCGACGAGTTCGGCCGCACCGGCCGCTCCGGCGGCGCGGGCTTCTACGACTACGAGGACGGCCGCCGGACGCGGCTGTGGCCGGGCCTGGCCGAGCACTTCGGCAAGGCGGCGGACGAGCCCCCCGCGGTGGCCGGGTCGCCGCTGCGCGACATGCAGGAGCGGATGCTCTTCGCGGAGTCCCTGGACACCGTGCGGCTGCTGGAGGAGGGCGTCCTGACCTCCGTCGCCGACGCCAACATCGGCTCGGTGCTGGGCATCGGCTTCCCGGCGTGGACCGGTGGCGTGCTCCAGTACATCAACGGGTACGAAGGCGGCGTCGCCGGCTTCACCGCCCGCGCGCGGGAGCTGGCCGCCGCGTACGGGGAGCGCTTCGAGCCGCCGGCGCTGCTGGTGCGGAAGGCGGAGAGCGGGGAGCGGTTCACGGACTGACCCGGCGGCGGGGCGGGGCGGGCCGCGGCGCTCGCGGTAAGGGCCGGTCGCCTGGCGCACGGGTCTTACGCGGTGCCGCCCCGGGCGGCTGGGGGGCGCGCCGCTCCTGGCCGCCGCTCCGGGCGCGCGCCGGCCGGCCACCTCGTACGCTGGCCGGCGTGCGCCTACGCCTGCCGCCGCGCGCGGTCCCGCTGCTGCTCGCGGGCTGCCTGCTCGCCTGCGGCGTGTCCTGCACCGGCACCAGCGACCCCTCCGCCACCGGCGCCCCCGGTGTCGGCGACCGGCTCTTCCCCGACGCGGGCAACGGCGGCTACGACGTCGGCCATTACACCCTCGACCTGGACTACGACCCCGCGTCCGGGCAACTGCGCGGCACCGCCGTCCTCACCGCCACCGCCGACCGGCAGCTGGACCGCTTCGACCTCGACCTGGCCGGGCTCACCGTCCGGCGCGTCACCGTCGACGGCGCGACGGCCCGCACCAGCCGGAAGGGCGACGAACTGCGGGTCAGCCCCGCGCACCCGCTGCGGCCCGGCGCCCGTTTCACCACGACCGTCGCCTACCAGGGGATGCCCCGGCTGCTGACCGACCCGGACGGCTCGCACGAGGGTTGGTTCCGCACCGACGACGGCGCCCTCGCCCTCGGCGAACCGGTCGGCTCCATGGCCTGGTTCCCCGGCAACGACCACCCGTCCGACAAGGCCGCCTACGACATCACCGCCACCGTCCCGCGCGGCCTCACCGCCGTGTCCGACGGCGAACTGGTCGCCACCCGCCCGGTCGCCGACGACCGCACCTCCTACCACTGGCGCAGCACCGCACCGATGGCCACCTACCTGGCGACCGTCGCCATCGGGCACTTCGACGTCACCCGTTCGACGACACCGGACAAACTGCCCCTGTACGTCGCGGTCGACCCGCGCTCCGACGACGCCGCGACCGCCGCGGCGCTGGCCCGCATCCCCGAGATCCTGCACTGGGAGCAGGGCCTGTTCGGGCCCTACCCCTTCGCCTCGGCGGGCGCCATCGTGGACCACCTGGCGCGCGGGCGGGTCGGCTACGCGCTGGAGACGCAGAACCGCCCGGTCTTCCCCGGCGACAGCCCGCCGCCCGCGGTCGACACGACCACGCTCGTGCACGAACTGTCGCACCAGTGGTTCGGCGACTCCGTCACCCCCGCCGCCTGGCAGGACATGTGGCTCAACGAGGGCTTCGCCACCTTCACCGAGTGGCTGTGGAAGCAGCACGAGGGCGGCCCGTCCCTCGACGCGAGCGCCGCCTCCGCCTTCGCCTCCGACGCCGACTGGGCCTTCCCGCCCGCCTCCCCGCCCCACGCGGCGGCCGTCTCCGCCGCGCCCGTCTACGGCCGCGGCGCCCTGGTGCTGTACGAACTGCGCCGCGCCCTGGGCGCCCCCGCCTTCGACCGGCTGCTGAAGCAGTGGCCGGTCGCGCACCGCCACGGCAACGCGTCCACCGCCGACTTCACCGCCTTCTGCGCCCGGTTCACCTCCCGCGACCTGCGGCCGCTCTTCGCCACCTGGCTGTACGGCACGGCCAGGCCCGCCCGCCTGTGAACCCGCGGCCCCCGAGCGGACCCGGGCCCGTACCTCACTCGTGGTCGTAGACCGTGACGTCCACCCCGTGCTCCACCAGCCGCGCGGTGACGAGTGGTTCGACGCGCTCCCACCTGCCCCCGGCCAGGCCGCACCCGACACGCGGCATGTGCACCGACGCGCCCAGCTCCAGGGCGCGGCCGCCCAGGGCGGCCAGCGCGCTGTCGATCGCCTCGTAACGCACCGGCACGCCCTTGCTGCCGGTGCGTATGCCGCGCTGTCCCACCATGTTGGCCACCCAGGTCCAGCGATCGACCCGGACGAGCTGGAGGGCGCCCAGCCCGAAGTCGTTGCGCGCCCGGTCGCGGTGCCAGCGCCGGTAGGCCGCCTCCGGTTCCGGCCAGCGGCGCGAGAGCGCCACCACGAACCCCTTGCCCCAGCCGCCGATGTCGTTGCAGACGTGCGCGATCACCTTGACGCCCTTGCCCCGAGGTGCGGTGGCGTCTCCCCGCACATACGTGATCTCCCCCATGCCCTTCACGCTAGCCGCCACCACTGACAGCGGGACCGGGCGCCGGTTCAGCGCAGCGGCTCGCCGACCGCGTGCATGTGGCCGAGCGCCTGCCGGTAGGACGCGACCAGCCCCGTCTCGGTGTACGGGATGCCCAGGCGGGCGCAGTGCGCGCGGACCAGCGGCTGGGCCAGCCGCAGGTGCGGGCGCGGCATGCTCGGCACCAAGTGGTGTTCCACCTGGTAGTTGAGACCGCCCAGGAGGAAGTCGACGACCGGGTTGCCGCGCACGTTGCGCGAGGTGAGCACCTGGCGGCGCAGGTGCCCCCAGCGCGATCCCTCCTCGGGCATCGCCATCCCCTTGTGGTTGGGCGCGAACGCGCACCCCAGGTGCACCCCGAACAGCGCGTGGTGCAGCGCCGCGAACGCCACGGCCTGCGCCGGCGGCAGCGCGGTCAGCAGCAGCGCCGCGTACCCCGCCGTGTGGGCCGCCAGCAGCCCGCCCTCCACCAGCCGCTCCCGGCGCGGGAGGCGCCGCAGGTCCTGGAAGCTGGCGACCTTCAGCGCCAGCCCTTCGAGCAGCAGCATCGGGAAGAACAGCCACGCCTGGTACTTCGTCAGGAAGCGGGCGAAGCCGCGCCGTTCGACCGCCTGCGCCCGCGTCCACACCAGGGCGCCCACCTCGACATCGGGGTCCTTGCCGACGTGGTTGGGGTTGGCGTGGTGCTTGTTGTGCTTGTCGGACCACCAGGCGGCGCCCATCCCCAGTAGCAGGTTCCCGTGCAGCAGCGCGATCGCGCGGTTCGCCCGCCGCCCGGCCGCGATCTGCTGGTGCCCCGCGTCGTGCCCGACGAAGCCGGAACGGGCCGACAGCACCGCCGCGGGCAGCGCCAGCGCCAGCACCCGCCAGGACCCGGTGCCGCCGACGAGGAAGACCGCCGCCCACACCGCGGCGAACAGCAGCAGGTTCACCGTCATCGACACCGCGTAGTGCCCGCGCCTGCGCCGGAGCAGCCCGGCGTCCTTGATCTGCCGCAGCAGCGGCGCGAACTCGCTGCCCGCGGCCTGTTCCGGGGCCGTCGGACCGCCCTGCGGTACAGGACGCGGGACCGCGGGCACGACGGGCGGCGCGGCGGTCAGCGTGCGGCTTTCGGGCGGCATGGACGCTCCTCGGGGCAGGCTCCCGCACCGCGTTGCCGCAGACGGGGAGTCGGGGTGGTGAGCGACCGCGACGGCCGCACCCCCGACGCTAGGAACCGCCGCCGCCCGCAACCATGGCGCCATCACCCGGCTTCCGCCGGGCGGGCCCCACGCCCCACCGGGGGATAACCCCACCCCGGCGCCGCCGCGCCCCGCGGGCGTTCGGGTGCTCCTGGCGCCCTTGGTGCGGCCGACTCCGTCCGGCACCGCCTGGCGTCTACGATGCAAGACACACGCGGGGCGGCGCGCGGGATGCGCCGCCCGGCAGGCGAGCTTAGGAGCGAGATCATCAGCGGCAACGTGTCGGTGGAAGCCAGGATCGCCGAGGAGCTTGGCGTACGCGAAGGACAGGTCCGGTCGGCGGTCGACCTGCTGGACGGCGGTGCGACGGTGCCGTTCATCGCCCGCTACCGCAAGGAGGCGACCGGCACCCTGGACGACGCCCAGCTGCGCACCCTGGAGGAGCGGCTGCGCTACCTGCGGGAGTTGGACGAGCGGCGCACGGCCGTCCTGGAGTCCATCGACGCGCAGGGCAAGCTCGACGACGCGCTGCGCGCCCAGATCATGGCCGCGGACTCCAAGGCGCGCCTGGAGGACATCTACCTGCCCTACAAGCCCAAGCGCCGTACCAAGGCGCAGATCGCCCGCGAAGCCGGCCTCGAACCGCTCGCCGACGCCCTGCTCTCCGACCCGGGCCTGGACCCGCAGGCCGAGGCGGCCGGATACGTCGACGCGGACAAGGGTGTCGAGGACGCGGCAGCCGCCCTCGAAGGCGCCCGCGCGGTGCTGACCGAGCGCTTCTCCGAGGACGCCGACCTCGTCGGCGAACTGCGCACCCGGATGTGGAACCGCGGTCGGCTGATCGCCAAGGTGCGCGACGGCAAGGAGGAGTCGGGCGCGAAGTTCGCCGACTACTTCGACTTCGGCGAGCCCTTCACCAAGCTGCCCTCCCACCGGGTGCTCGCCATGCTGCGCGGCGAGAAGGAGGAGGTCCTCGACCTCACCCTGGAACCCGAGGAGCCCGGCGACGGCCCGACCAGTTTCGAGCGGCGCATCGCCCAGCAGTTCGGGATCGCCGACCGGGGCCGGCCCGCCGACCAGTGGCTCGGCGAGACCGTCCGGTGGGCCTGGCGCACCCGCTTCCTGGTCCGCCTGGGCATCGACCTGCGCGTCCAGCTGCGGCAGGAGGCCGAGGACGAGGCCGTCCGCGTCTTCGCCGCCAACCTGCGCGACCTGCTGCTCGCCGCCCCCGCCGGCACCCGCGCCACCATGGGCCTGGACCCGGGCCTGCGCACCGGCGTCAAGGTCGCCGTGGTCGACGGCACCGGCAAGGTCGTGGCCACCGACACGATCTACCCGCACGCCCCCCGCAACCGCTGGGACGACTCCCTGGCCGCCTTGGCGCGGCTCGCCGCCGCCCACCGCGTGGACCTGATCGCGATCGGCAACGGCACCGCCTCCCGCGAGACGGACAAGCTCGCCGCCGACCTGATCAAGGCGCACCCGGAGCTGAAGCTCACCAAGGCGGTCGTCTCCGAGGCGGGTGCGTCGGTGTACTCCGCGTCGGCGTACGCCTCCGCCGAACTGCCCGAGCTGGACGTGTCGCTGCGCGGCGCGGTGTCCATCGCGCGCCGCCTGCAGGACCCGCTCGCCGAGCTGGTCAAGATCGACCCGCGCTCCATCGGCGTCGGGCAGTACCAGCACGACCTGTCCGAGGTGAAGCTGTCGCGCTCCCTGGACGCGGTCGTCGAGGACTGCGTCAACGGCGTCGGGGTGGACGTGAACACCGCGTCGGTGCCGCTGCTGCGGCGGGTGTCGGGCATCACCGAGGGGCTGGCCGGCAACATCGTGGCGCACCGCGACGCCAACGGGCCGTTCCGCACCCGCAAGGACCTCAAGGGCGTCGCCAGGCTCGGCCCGAAGGCGTACGAGCAGTGCGCGGGCTTCCTGCGCATCCAGGGCGGCGAGGACCCGCTCGACGCCTCCAGCGTGCACCCGGAGGCGTACCCGGTGGTACGCCGGATCAGTGCGAGCGCGCAGACCGACATCCCGGCGCTGATCGGCAACGGCGCGGTGCTGCGCGGCCTGCGCCCGCAGGACTTCGTCGACGACTCGTTCGGCCTGCCGACCGTCACGGACATCCTCGCCGAGCTGGAGAAGCCCGGCCGGGACCCGCGTCCCGCCTTCAAGACCGCGACCTTCAAGGAGGGCGTGGAGGAGATGAAGGACCTGCGGCCGGGGATGCTGCTGGAGGGCGTGGTCACCAATGTGGCGGCCTTCGGCGCGTTCGTGGACGTCGGTGTCCACCAGGACGGCCTGGTGCACGTCTCCGCGCTGTCCGACTCCTATGTGTCCGACCCGCGGGACGTCGTCAAGCCCGGCGACATCGTGCGCGTGAAGGTGCTGGATGTCGACCTGCCGCGCAAGCGGATCTCGCTGACGCTGCGGCTCCAGGACGAGGCGCGGCCGCGCGGGGGCGACCGGCAGGGCGGGGAGCGGCAGGGCGGCGACCGGCGCGGCGGACCGCCGCGGCAGGGCGGCCGCGGCGGCAACGGAGGAAAGGGCGGCGGCCAGGGCAACGGCGGCCGGCGGGGCGGCTCCGGCCAGCCCGCTCCGAGCGGTGCGATGGCCGACGCGCTGCGCCGCGCGGGCCTGACCGGCGGCAAGTAAGGCCCGGGCTCCAAGGCGCGCGCTCCTTACCGCTCCCCGGGCCGCCCCGACGGCCCCGCGATGTCTTGCCCGGTTTTTACCCGCTGGGTCTTGCGCCGCGGGGCCTCGGGAACCGCGGCGGCTCGCGGCGCGTTCCACTGGACAGGTACGGTGAGGACGCGGCGCGGGCCGCCGTGAGACGGAGGCGGGGACCATGACGAATCGCACGAAGGTCGCCATCGGTGGCGTGGTGGTCGGGCTGATCCTGCTCGCCTGGATTCCCTGGTGGGTGTTCTTCCTGGTCGTGATCGGCGTGCCGGCGGTCGCCTACTTCACGCTCGACTCCTCCCAGCGCCGCCGGCTGCGCCGCGTGAGCCGGCGGCAAATCGGTCGCTGAGCCCGGGCTCCCCCGATAGGGTGAAGCGTCGGGTCAGGGAATCCGATCGAGGGGACACCCCATGCTCAGCGCTTCTGTCCTGGCAGTCAGCCGAGACGCGAAGCACCGGTTCAGCAAGGCCAACCAGCACAGCATCCGGCTGCTGGCCGGACTCGGCGTCGAGGGCGACGCGCACCTGGGCGCCACCGTCCAGCACCGCTCCCGCGTCGCCCGGGACCCCAGCCAGCCGAACCTGCGGCAGGTCCACCTGATCCACGCCGAACTCTTCGACGAACTGCGTGCGGCCGGGTACGACGTGGCGCCCGGCGACCTCGGCGAGAACATCACGACCAGCGGTCTGGCCCTGCTCGACCTGCCCACCGGCACCCGGCTGCGCCTCGGCCCGGCCGCGGTCGTCGAGGTGACCGGCCTGCGCAACCCCTGCCTGCAGATCGACGCCTTCCGCAGCGGCCTGCTCAAGGAGGTCGTCGGGCGGGACGAGACGGGCGCGGTCGTCCGCAAGGGCGGCGTCATGAGCGTCGTGGTCGTCGGCGGCGTCGTACGGCCCGGGGACGCGATCGCCGTCGAACTGCCTGACCCGCCGCACCGCCCACTGGAAAGGGTCTGAAGCCGTCATGTCGGCAGACACCCCCGCAGCCGCCGCGTCCTCCGCCGGGACACCCGGCGCCGACGCTGCCGCCGTCCGCTCGGTCCCGGTCCTCGCCGCCCTGGTGGCCGCCGGTACCCGCGTGAAGTACCTGCACTTCTGGGGTCACCGCCCGCAGCGCGACGGAAGTGTCGGCGCGGGCTGCCTCAGCCAGTGGTGGCCGGCGCCCTTCACGGTCGACGGCGTCACCTACGCGACCGCCGAGCACTGGATGATGGCGGGCAAGGCCCGGCTGTTCGGTGACGAGGACGCCGAGCGCCGCGCGGTGGCCGCCGGCCACCCCAAGCAGGCGAAGAGCGCGGGCCGCTCGGTCCGCGGCTTCGACGAGGCGGTCTGGCAGCACGAACGCTTCGGCCTGGTCGTGGCGGGCAGCCTGCACAAGTTCGCCCAGCACCCCGACCTGCGCGCCTATCTGCTCGGCACCGCGCGCCGCGTCCTGGTGGAGGCCAGCCCGCTGGACCGGGTCTGGGGCATCGGCCTGGCCGCCGACGACGAGCGGGCCGAGCGCCCCGACGCCTGGCGCGGCCTGAACCTGCTCGGCTTCGCCCTCATGGAGGCGCGGGACCGGCTCGCCGCCCAGGCACCAGGACGCGCGGCGGACACCGCACCCCGCCCCGCACTCCAGGAGCACACCGCCTCATGACCGAGCGCCTCGTCGTCGTCGGCGGCGACGCCACCGGCATGTCCGCCGCCTCCCAGGCCCGGCGCCGCAGGCCCGCCGACGGTCTGGAGATCGTCGCCTTCGAGCGCGGGCAGCACGTGTCCTACAGCGCCTGCGGCATCCCCTACTGGATCGCCGGGGACACCAGCGGCCCCGACGCCCTCGTCGCCCGTACCGCCGCCGAGCACCGCGACCGCGGTATCGACGTGCGCCTGGGCACCGAGGTGACCCGGATCGACCCCGAGGGCGGCCGCGTCCTGGTGCGCGACCCCGACGGCCACGAGAGCTGGACCGGCTACGACCACCTGGTGCTCGGCACCGGCGCGGTGCCCGTACGGCCACCGATCCCCGGCATCGACGCCCCCGGTGTCTTCGGGGTGCAGACCCTGGACGACGGCGAGGCCGTCCTGCGCGGCCTGGACCGTACCGGCGTCCGGCGGGCCGTGGTGGTCGGCGGCGGCTACATCGGCGTCGAGATGGCCGAGGCGATGCTGCGGCACGGCCTGGAAGTCACCCTCGTGGACCGCAACCCGCAGCCGATGACCACCCTGGACCCCGACATGGGACGCCTGGTGCGCGAGGCGCTCGAAGGGCTCGGTGTCACCGTGGTCTCCGGCGCGGCCGCCCGCGAGGTGCTCACCGACGCCGAAGGGCGCGCCCGCGCCGTCGCCACCGACGACGCGGAACACCCCGCCGACCTCGTCGTCCTCGGCCTGGGCGTCCGGCCGAACACCTCCCTCGCCCGCGACGCCGGACTCCCGCTCGGCACACACGGCGGGCTGCTCACCGACCGTTCGATGCGGGTGCGCGGCACCGACCGGATCTGGGCCGGCGGCGACTGCGTCGAAGTGCTCAACCTCGTCTCCCGCGCCTGGCAGCACATCGCCCTGGGCACCCACGCCAACAAGCACGGCCGGATCATCGGCACCAACATCGGCGGCGGCTACGCCACCTTCCCCGGCGTGGTCGGCACCGCCGTCAGCAAGGTGTGCGACGTGGAGATCGCCCGGACCGGCCTGAAGGAGTCGCAGGCCAGGGCCGCCGGCCTGGACTTCGTCACCGCGGTCATCGAGTCCACCAGCCGCGCCGGGTACTACCCCCACGCGGCCCCGATGACCGTGAAGGTGCTCGCCGAACGCGGCACCGGGCGGCTGCTCGGGATGCAGATGGTCGGCCGGGAGGGCGCCGCGAAGCGGGTGGACATCGGCGCGGTCGCGCTCACCGCGGGCATGACCGTCGGGCAGATGGTCGACCTCGACCTCGGCTACGCCCCGCCCTTCTCCCCGGTCTGGGACCCCGTGCTGGTCGCCGCCCGCAAGGCCGCGGACGCGGTGGCCGCCGACATCGTCCGCACCGCGCCCGCCGCCCGGGACGTCACGAAGCCGGGCTGACCTCGGCCGCGGCGAGCCGGCTGAGCGCTTCCAGCAGCGGTGGCAGCGCGGCTCCGCGGCCCACCGGCAGCACCTCGCCGGGCTCCTCGTCGAGCAGCACGAACGCCATGTCGTCGGTCCGAGCCACCAGGCTCCAGCCCGGACCGTCGGCGCGGACCGCCCCATACGCGGTCCGGACCCGGCCGGGCGGAGGCGGCTCGCGGGTGTACGCCTCGGCGCTCTCCAGGGCGCGGCGGACACCGTCGTGCGAGATGGCGCCGAGCGCGGCCCTCGGATCGGCGGACGCCGCCGGGGACGCCGGGCTGTCGTCGCCGCGGGCTCCTTGCGGTCCTGCGGCGGCCGGGCCGACCTGGTCGCGCCACTCCAGCCACCTGACCGCTATCTCGTCGGCCCCCAGCCGCCGTTGCGGCGGCCCCCACACCGACGTGTCGGGCGGCGCGAGTACCGGTCCGGCATCCGGCGCACCGTCAGGGTCGTGCGGCTCGGGCACCCCGGGCGCCGAGACCGCGACCGGCAGCGGCCAGCCCGGCAGGGACGCGACCATGGTGCTCTCGTCCGGCGCCAGTTCGTAGGCGAGCCCGCAGTCCCACGCGGCCAGCGCGCACGCGACCATCGCGGCATCGCTGGTCACCACCGTCCAGCGGGCCCCGGCGGAGTCCTGTCCGAACACCAGGCCGTAGCCGCCGGCCAGCGGTTCGAGCCCCAACCCTGCGCAGGCCGCGGGATAGTCGTCGCCCAGCACACCGGGAAAGCCGCCGGGCGTCAGCATCGCCGCCGTCAGCACGAGGAGCGCGTCCTCCTCAGGCGTGTCCTGCGCGTTGCCGCCCATCCCCAACCTCCCTGTCGCCGCACGGGTCCGCCGCACCTTAACCAGCCGGTAACCTCCGCGTCGAGTAGTGCGGAGTGAGGAATCCGTGCAGGTGGTGCGCTCGCGCGCCGCATCGCCCCCGCCGGTCAGGAGCCGCGCGGCCCGGGGTACGCCGCGCCTGCCGCAAATCACTGGCGGGGCGGCGCCGTTGCCTTCTACGATCCCGCGCATGTCCGGTATCAGGCGCTCCCACTTCGTCTGCGTGTCCTGCCGCGCGTCATGGAAGAAGCAGACGGGACGGGTGGACCGCGGCGACGTCTGCCCGCGCTGCGCCGGGCCGCTCGTCGACGCGGGGATTCAACTCGCGGTGCCGCGCAAGCGGGACACGGCCGGTTGGCGCGCCCTGGAAGCGGTGCTGGCCGCCGGGCTGCGCTTCAACCCGTCCTGTATCTGCTGCATGGACGGTCCCGGCTACCGCCCGCGCACCCCGCGGGAGGTCAGGGAGCGGCTCGCCCACGCGGCGGCGACCGGTGTGCCCGTGGCGGAGGCGCTCGCCTGCCAGGACCCGACCCACAGCGACCTACGCCCCGGGCCGGGGGCGCGCCGTGCGGGCGCCGGTCGGCTCAGGACTTCCTGACCGCCAGGGCCAGATAGCGGGCGGCGGAGTCGTCGAGGCACCTCAGCTGCCAGCCGCTTTCGTCCAGCAGCCGTCCGAGCTGCGGCTGCGCGCGGATGTCGTCGGGCGACAGCGCGTGCCCGTGGCGGGCGGCCAGCGCGGCCCGGCCGCAGGGGTGGAAGAGCGCGAGGCGGCCGCCGGTCCTGGTGACACGGGCCAGTTCGCGCAGACCGGCACCCGGGTCGGGCAGGTGGTGCACCAGGCCCGAGGCGAGTACGGCGTCGAAGGCGCCGGATCTCAGCGGCAGTCGGGCGCAGTCCGCCTCCACCAGGGCGCCCTGGGCCCGGCGGCCCAGTGCGGCCGCCTCCCGCAGCATCTCGGGCGTCAGGTCGACCCCCACCACGAGACCCCCGGGCCCGACCGCGTCCCGCAGGTGCGGCAGCGCCCGCGCCGTACCGCACCCCGCGTCGAGCGCCGACCGGCCCGCACCCAGCTCCAAGGCGGCGACCGCGGCTGCGAACGCCGGGCCGTCGTCGGGGAAGCGCTCCTCCCAGCCCGCGGCCCGCGCCGCGAAGAACTCCCGCACCCCGCCCCGTCCGCGCCCTGTTCCGGCCATGCATCATGTTCGCATGATCACGCTGCGTTCCGTCGCCCTGTTCCTGCTCGCCGCGGTGCTCGAGATCGGTGGCGCGTGGCTGATCTGGCAGGGCTTGCGCGAGCACCGCGGAATCGGCTGGATCGCCGCGGGTGTCCTCTCCCTCGGCTGCTACGGATTCGTCGCGACCCTCCAGCCGAGCGCCGACTTCGGACGCATCCTCGCGGCCTACGGCGGGGTGTTCGTCGCGGGATCGCTGGTGTGGGGCATGATCCTCGACGGCTACCGGCCGGACCGCTTCGACGTGATCGGCGCGGCGGTGTGCCTCGTCGGCGTCGGCGTGATCATGTACGCCCCGCGCGGTGGCTGATTCCCGCCGTCCGCGGGCGTGCGAACGGCCGTCCGAACGCCGTCGGCGCGAAGGTGGGGCTTGCCCTCGCGCGCCGGGCGTACCAGGCTGCGTAGCGCAGCGGAGACGGGAGGCAGGCGATGACGGTGGGCAACGGGCTCGCATGGCTGCTCGATGACCTGACCAAGCGGGTGCCGCACGTGCAGCACGCGCTCGTGCTGTCCAACGACGGCCTGGTCACGGGGGCCAGTGGCGACCTCGACCGGCCGACCGCCGAGCACCTGGCCGCTGTGTCATCGGGTTTCCACAGCCTCGCCAAGGGCGCCGGCCGGCAGTTCGGCACCGGCGGAGTACGGCAGACCATGATCGAGTTCGAGGAGGGCTTCCTCTTCGTCACCGCGGCGGGCGACGGCAGCTGCCTGTCCGTGCTCAGCGGGATGGACGCGGACATCGGCCAGGTCGCGTACGAGATGACGCGGCTGGTGCGCCGGGTCGGCGAGCATCTCGGCGTGGCGCCGCGGCAGTCCGGCACCGCGCACGCGTGAACGGCCAGGCCCTTCCGCCCGGCCCGGCCCGACCCGAGCGCGCCGGGCTCGCCCTCGCCGACCGGGCGAGTTGTCCTGGCCGGAGCGCTTGAACCGGTCCTGAACTGCGGTTTCCTGCGGTTCTCGGAGTTGTCCACAGGCGCTCCGCGAGGGGTTTCCGTTCCGCGCTAGTTTGGTCACTGTCAGTGATCGAACTTCGCGGAAGGTGATGGACGTGGGTGTGACGCAGGAGCGGCAGCAGCGGTTCGAGACGCAGCGGCCGACGGGACAGGCGGGTGCGGCAAGGGCACGGCGGGCGGCGCGCCCGGCGCAGGACCGGCTTGCCGTGGACGGGCCGCCCGCGGTGGCGGACGGCTCCTTGATGACGCTCGCGCGAGCCCGCGACGCGCTGGGCCTGGACTATGACGAGTTCGAGCTCGCCGTGCAGATCGGCGAGGTCTCCACGGTCGTGTGCGGGACGCACAGTTGGAAGGTGGAATCGGAGGAGGTGGACCGGCTCCTAGCGGAGGAGGGGCATCCCCTGCCGCTGCTCGACCGGGTCCGGCTGGTCGGCAGCGCCGAGGCGGCCAGAGAACTCGGGGTGGGCCGGGAGCGGTTCGTCCGGCTGGCCAGAGCCGGGCACATCCGTCCGGTCCGCTGGTATGTCAACAGGTACCGCGCGCTGGTGTGGATGTATCTGGCCCGGGATCTTCCGGTGCTCGCCGAGCAGTTCCCTGAGCTGCTCAAAGGCCCGCTGCCCGAGGAGCTACGGGCCGCGGTGGCCGAAGGCGGGGACGAACGGGCCCGCGGCTGGCGCTCCCGCCGCGTCACCCAGCTGCTGCGCGACGCGTCCGACGCGTGGGACGAGGCGGCGGTCTGGTCGGCGCTGCTCGGGCCGGAGCTGGTCGACAGCGCGGTTCCCGACCCCTACGAACGGGCGCATCTGCGCAAGTTGCGCGCGGCCCTGCCGCCCGGCCGGCCCGGCATGGCCACACCCGAGCAGATCAAGGCGATCGCCACGGCCGACCACCCGGACGAGATCGCACCGGCACTCGTGGCGCTCGCGGACGCGCTCGGTCGGGCCAGGAACGCGCGCCCCGCGCCGGGGCGGGCCGTCGGGGCCGCGGCCGGACTCGTCGCCGGGCTCGCCCCGTTGCCGACGGCGCCGCCCCCGCCCCAGCCGGTGCCGTCGTCCGTGCCGCCGGCATCCGTCACGCCACCGCCGGCGCTGCCGGCGCCGGGGCGCTCTGCCGCCGCAGCCGGACCGAAGACAGCGGGGCCCAAGACAGCGGGGTCGAAGACAGCGGGGCCGAAGACCGCCGAGCCGGAGGCGGCAGCGGCCACGCCGGGCCTGCGCGGGCTACTGCGGCTGCTCGGGCGCAGGCAGCGGTCAGCGGGCGCGGGCGCGGACCCCGGCCGGTGTGGCACCGACCGGGGCAGAACTCACAGCTCGCCGACGTCGGTGACCCGGACCACCGCGCGGCCCTCCTCGTCGGAAGCCGCGAGGTCCACCTCGGCCGAAATGCCCCAGCCGTGATCGCCGTTCGGGTCGGCGAAGGTCTGGCGGACCCGCCACAGGCCGTGCTCCGGCTGCTCCTCGATGAGCAGGAGCTTCGGACCGCGCGCGTCCGGTCCGGTGCCGAGGTCGTCGTACTCCTCCCAGTAGGCGTCCATGGCGTCGGCCCAGGCGTCGGCGTCCCACCCGGAGTCGGCGTCGAGTTCGCCGAGCTGGTCGTACTTCTCCAGCGCGGCCAGCTCGACACGGCGGAAGAGGGCGTTGCGGACCAGCACCCGGAAGGCGCGCGCGTTGGCGGTCACCGGCTTGACCTGATCGGCGCGCTCGGCGGCCTCCTCGGCGCTCTCCTCCTCGGGGTTGGCCAACTGCTCCCACTCGTCGAGGAGGCTGGAGTCGACCTGCCGCACCAGCTCGCCGAGCCAGGCCGTCAGGTCCTGGAAGTCCTCCGACTTCAGGTCGTCGGGCACCGTGTGGTCCAGCGCCTTGTACGCGCCCGCCAGGTAGCGCAGCACGATGCCCTCGGTCCTGGCCAGCTCGTAGTAGGAGACGAACTCCGAGAAGGTCATGGCCCGCTCGTACATGTCGCGGATCACGGACTTCGGCGACAGCGGATGGTCGCCGACCCACGGGTGGCTCTTGCGGTACACGCCGTAGGCGTGCAGCAGCAGCTCCTCCAGCGGCTTGGGGTAGGAGACGTCCTGGATGCGCTCCATCCGCTCCTCGTACTCGACCCCGTCGGCCTTCATCTCCGCGATCGCCTCGCCGCGCGCCTTGTTCTGCTGGGCGGCGAGGATCTGGCGGGGGTCGTCGAGGGTGGACTCCACGACGGAGACCATGTCGAGGGCGTAGGAGGGGGAGTCGGGGTCGAGGAGTTCGAAGGAGGCCAGCGCGAAGGTGGACAGCGGCTGGTTGAGCGCGAAGTCCTGCTGGAGGTCCACGGTGAGGCGGACGATCCGGCCCTCGGTGTCGGGCTGGTCGAGCCGCTCCACCACACCGCCGTCCAGCAGCGACCGGTAGATCGCGATGGCCCGCCGGATGTGGCGCAACTGGGACCTGCGGTCCTCGTGGTTGTCCTCCAGCAGCCGACGCATCGCCTCGAACGCGTTGCCCGGCCGGGCGATCACCGACAGCAGCATCGCGTGGGTCACCCGGAAGCGGGAGGTCAGCGCCTCCGGCTCGGACGCGATCAGCTTCTCGAAGGTGTTCTGCCCCCAGCCGACGAAGCCCTCGGGCGCCTTCTTGCGCACCACCTTGCGGCGCTTCTTCGGGTCGTCGCCGGCCTTGGCGAGCGCCTTCTCGTTCTCGATCACGTACTCGGGCGCCTGCGCCACCACGAACCCGGCGGTGTCGAAGCCGGCCCGGCCGGCGCGCCCGGCGATCTGGTGGAACTCCCGGGCCCGCAGCACCCGCACCCGCTGCCCGTCGTACTTGGTCAGTGCGGTGAACAGCACTGTGCGGATGGGCACGTTGACCCCGACACCGAGGGTGTCGGTGCCGCAGATCACCTTCAGCAGGCCGGCCTGCGCCAGCTTCTCCACCAGCCGGCGGTACTTCGGCAGCATCCCGGCGTGGTGCACCCCGATGCCGTGCCGCACGTAGCGGGAGAGGTTGCGGCCGAAGGCGGTGGTGAAGCGGAAGTTGCCGATCAGGTCGGCGATGGCGTCCTTCTCCGCCCGCGTGCACATGTTGATGCTCATCAGCGCCTGCGCCCGCTCCACCGCCGCGGCCTGCGTGAAGTGCACGATGTACACCGGCGACTGACGGGTCTCCAGCAGTTCGGTGAGGGTCTCGGTCAGCGGGGTGGTGCGGTATTCGTAGCTGAGCGGCACCGGCCGGGTCGCGGAGCGGACCACCGCGGTGGGCCGCCCCGTGCGCCGGGTGAGGTCCTCCTCGAACCGCGACACGTCGCCGAGCGTCGCCGACATCAGCACGAACTGCGCCTGCGGCAGTTCCAGCAGCGGGATCTGCCAGGCCCAGCCGCGGTCCGGCTCGGCGTAGAAGTGGAACTCGTCCATGACGACCTGGCCCACGTCGGCGTTCCGGCCGTCGCGCAACGCGATCGAGGCCAGCACCTCCGCGGTGCAGCAGATCACCGGCGCGTCCGGGTTGACCGAGGCGTCGCCGGTGAGCATGCCGACGTTCTCGGTGCCGAACATCTTGCACAGGTCGAAGAACTTCTCCGAGACCAGCGCCTTGATCGGCGCGGTGTAGAAGGTGACCTCGTCGCGGGCGAGCGCGGCGAAGTGGGCACCGGCCGCCACCAGGCTCTTCCCGGAGCCGGTGGGAGTGGACAGGATCACGTTCGCGCCCGAGACCACCTCGATCAGCGCCTCCTCCTGGGCCGGGTAGAGCGTGATGCCCTGCCCCTCGGCCCACGTCGAGAACGCTTCGAAGAGGGCATCGGGGTCGGCGTCGGAAGGGAGCTGATCGATAAGGGTCACCCCTCCATCTTGCCCGTCCGAGCGGCCGAGGGCGGAACCGGCGGTGAGAGCGATGATCACCACCGGTAGTGTGTGGCGTCGACCACACGTCAACTCCGCCCGCGGGCGGCCGAATCGGGGGTACCGCAGCACCATGATGGGACCAGCACACTCGCTGTCGGGAGCGGCGGCCTGGTTGGCGGTCGGCGCCATCTCGGCCGGCCTCGGCGATCCGATGCCGTGGCCGACCGTCGTGGTCGGTGCGCTGATCTGTGCCGGTGCGGCGCTCGCGCCGGACCTGGACCACCAGGCAGCGACGATCTCCCGCGCCTTCGGCCCGCTGTCCCATGTGGCCTGCAAAGTCATCGACGCGCTGTCCCACCTCGCCTACCGGACGACCCGGAAGAGCGGCGACCCCCGACGGGCCGGCGGCCACCGCACGTTGACCCACACCTGGCTGTGGGCGGCGATCCTCGGGGTCGGCTTCTCGGCACTGGCCGTCTACGGCGGCCGGTGGGCGGTGCTGGCGATCCTCTTCGTGCACATGGTGCTCGCCGTGGACGGCCTGCTGTGGCGGCAGGCCCGCACCTCCAGCCACATCCTGGTGTGGCTGCTCGGTGCGACCAGCGCCTGGATGCTCGCGGACGTGCTGGACGATCCGGGCCAGGGCAAGGCGTGGCTGTTCACCCAGCCGGGCCAGCACTACATGTGGATCGGTATGCCGATCGTGCTCGGCGCCCTGGTGCACTGCGTCGGTGATGCCATCACGGTCTCCGGGTGCCCGATCCTGTGGCCGATACCGATCGGCCGCCGCCGGTGGCACCCGCTGGGCCCGCCGAAGTTCATGCGGTTCCGTGCCGGGAGCTGGGTGGAGCTGAAGATCCTCACGCCGGTGTTCTTCGTCGCGGGCGGCGTCTGCGCCGTCGGCGCCCTGGGGTTCGTCGGCTGACGGCTCAGCCCTCCTTCGCCCGCTCGGCCGGGCGGCCGCGTCCCGCCCGCGCCGGCTGCCGCGGCCGGGCGCCGCGCACCGCGGGCACAGCGAGCACCGCGGCCACCGCCGCGACCTGCCACACCGGCCCGAAGCCCAGCACCCGCGCGGAGCCGAGGAGCGCGGCGGCCGGGCCGGCCGCGGCCAGGCCGATCGGGCCGAGGACATAGGCCCCGAACGAGCCGTAGGCGCTCACCCGGGCGAGGACCTCCGGCGGCACACCGCCCTGCACCCCGGCCAGGTAGAGCGTGGTGCAGAACGCCGAGCCCACGCCGCCCAGGAAGGCCGCGGCGCAGACCCAGCCGAGGGGCAGCCCGGCGGCGAGGGTGGCCGGTGGCAGCGACCAGCCCAGCGAGGCGGCCGTCCCCACGAGCAGGGGGCGGCCCGGGCGGCGGCCGAGCAGGGCGAGGCCGCCGGCCACCGCCCCGGCCCCGTAGCCGGCCATCACCAGCCCCCAGGCCGCGGAGCCGCCGAGCCGCTGCTGGGCGACGACGGGGCCGAGGACCAGGAACGGAGCCCAGACGAAGAGGTTCATCAGGCCCATATGCACCGTCGTCACCCACAGCCAGATACGGGAGCGGAAGGCCGTCCAGCCGCTTCGCAGGTCGGCGGCGAAGGACGAGCGGCGGGCGGCGGGCCGGACCGTGCGCGGGAGCAGCAGGAGCGCCGCGACGCTCACGGCGTAGCTGGCAGAGTCCAGTGCGATCACGCTGGACGGGCCGCTGACGGCGGTCAGCACCCCGGCGAGCGCGGGCCCGGCGATGGAGGTCGCCGAGGCGGCCGTGCCGAGCAGGGCGTTGGCGTCGGAGAGCGACGCGGTGCCGGCGAGGTGGGGGACGAGGGCGTTGAGCGCCGGGTTGAACAGCGCCTCGGCCGCGCCCCAGAGGCCGACGAGGGTGACGAGTGCCCACAGCGGTGGCCGGGAGCCGAGGAGCACCGCGGCGAGGGCGCCTTGGGTGAGGCAGCGCACCGTGTCGGCGGTCAGCATCACCTGCCGGCTGCCGAGCCGGTCCGCGAGGACGCCGCCGGCCAGGAGCACCAGGACGAGCGGCGCGATCCGGGCGCTGAGGACCAGGCCGAGTTCGGTGCCCCCGCCGCCGGTGGTGAGGATCGCGAAGGCGAGCGCGACGGAAGCGGTCGAGGAGCCGAGGAGGGAGGTGGCGTAGCCGATGAAGAAGCGGCGGAAGTCCCGTTCGCGCAGCAGGGAGAGACCGGAGGGGAGAGGCATGGGCGCAGCGTGCAGGGCGCGTGCGGCGACACGCCAGATCGGGTGACGAAAAAAGCTGAGTCGAAGTGAGTCAAGTTATGCTGCTGCCTGGAGCGTTCCGAAGTGCGTTTACTGCGATGGGCTGAACGGGGGCGATATGAGTCGGCCGGTGGAGTACGCGGTGGCCGTGGAGCGGTTCGTCGCCGCGGCGGAGTTGGGGGCGGGCTCCCGGCGGGTCTACCGGATCGCCCTCGCCACCTGGGCCTGGTCGCTGGTGGACAAGGCCCCGCCGGTGGGGGAGGGGCGCAGGGGCGCCACACCGCCGACGGTGCCGCTCGGCCTGCTCGACGCCCCGCGGACCGGGGAGCGGCTGCGGGAGGCGTTCCGCGCGCGGGCCGGGGCGGTCGGGGCGCGCACCGCCAACCGCGAGCTGTCGATCCTGGCCGCGGCACTGAACTGGTGGCGCGAGCAGGGGTGGTTGACGGGCGACCCGCTGTCCGGCGTGAGCCGCCTGCCGACGTCGGCCGCCCGGCAGCCGGAAGCGCGGCTCGACGCCGACCAGGTCCGTGCTGTCCTCGGTCTGCCCGTCCCCTTGCGGGAGAAGGCCTTCTGGCACCTGCTCCATGAGTCCGGGGCGAGCATCGAGCGGGTCCTCGCCCTCGACATCGGCGACCTGGACCTGGCCGGCCGCCGAAGCCGCGGGCGGGCCGCACTGCACTGGGGCGAGGGTGCGGCCGCACTGCTCCCGCTGCTCACCCTGGGCCGGCTGGACGGGCCGCTCTTCGTGACCGGGCGGGGGCGGCTGTCCTACCGCCGCGCCGCGGAGGTCTTCACCGCGGCGACCCGGCCGCTCGACCCGCAGGGGCGCGGGTGGACGCTGCGGCGGCTGGCGGCCGCGGCCGGGCCGCGGACGTAGGGGCGGGCGTGCGGGCGGGCGCGGCGTCGGGGCCGGGCGCGCTCATCCCGAGGGCGGCCGCGGCGGAGGCCGCCGCCCGCACCAGCGCGGCCACCCCGCGGCTGCGGGAGTGCTCCGGCCAGGCGATGACCAAAGTGGCGGGCGGGCAGTCCGCGAGGGGCACGTAGGAGACGGCCTGCCGCGGGTAGCGCGCGGCGACCGACCGGGGCAGCACGGTCGTCGTGGCACCGAGGCCGACGAGGGCGAGGAGCTGCGCGAGGTCGTGGACGCCCTGCGCGGCGATGTCGCGTTCGGCCCGGTCGTCGACCTCGTCGGGGCCGATGCCGAGGTCGGCCAGGCGCACGGCGGCGGCACCGGCGAGCGGATGACCCGCGGGCAGCGCGGCCACACGGGGTTCGCGCGCCACGACATCCGCGTCGATGCCGCTGGAGTCGTACGGCTCGAACATCAGGGCGGCGTCGGCCTCGCCGGTCCGCAGCAGCCGGGTGCGCTCGCGCCAGCCGCACAGCCGTACGGCGACCGGTTCGGCACCGGGTTCCTCGGCGACCGCGGCGAGGAGGTGTTCCAGCAGTCCGCCGTCGGCGTCGGCCTTGACGGCGAGCAGCAGCCGGCGGTCCGCGGTCCCGGCGCGCACGGCGCGCCGGGCGGCCGCGTCGAGCGCTTCGAGGGCGGGCCGCACCTGGCTGAGCAGCACCTCGCCGGGCTCGGTCAGGGCCACCACCCGGGTCGTGCGCTCGAACAGCCGCACCCCGAGGTCGGCCTCCAGGCTCCGGATCGCCCGCGACAGCGCGGGGGCGGCGATGCCGAGCCGCTCGGCGGCGCGGGTGAAGTTGCGTTCCTCCGCCACGGCGACGAAGTACCGCAAGGGTCGGGACTCCACGGGCATGGCCCCATTATGACCCGCCCGGTCGGATGATTGTTGCCTGCCGGGTCACAGTCGGTGCCGAGCTGGTCGTTCTGCCGCGGCCGCCGCGCCCGCAGACTGGGGAGCGCCGCAGGGCGTACGTCCCTCGGCGGAACGGAGCAGGACCCATGCGCGCAGTCGGCATCGAGCGCTTCGGCGACACCCCGGAACTCAGGGAGGTGCCCGAACCCGAGCCCGGCCCCGGCCAGTTGCGGGTCGCCGTCGAGGCCGCGGCCACCAACCCGCTGGACCTGGCGATCGCCTCGGGGGCACTCGCGGAGGCCGGCGCCTACCGCTTCCCGCTCACGCTCGGCATGGACGGCGCGGGCACGGTCACCGCGGTCGGCGCGGGCGTCACCGGCTTCCGGGTCGGGGAGCGCGTCTTCGGGCAGTTCTGGAGCAGCCCGTTCCAGTTCGGCACCTTCGCGGACGTCTGCGTCGTCCAGGAGGCACCCGCGCTCGGCGCGCTCGCCGCCGTACCCGACGAGCTGCCCAGCCACCTGGCGGCCGCGCTGCCGACCGCCGCCATGACCGCGCTCGGCGTCATCGAGCAGGCACAGCTGCCCGCGGGGGGCACCCTGGTCGTCATCGGCGCCACCGGAGGCGTGGGGACGTTCGCGGTGCAGGCAGCCGCGGCCCGCGGCCTCCGCGTCGTCGCCACCGCCGCCACCGCCTCGGGCGGGCGCGCCGACCGGCTGCGGGAACTGGGCGCCGACACGGTGCTGGCCGGTGGTGGCCAGCCGCTCGACCAGGCGCTGCGCGACCTCGCGCCCGACGGGGTGGACGCGGTCCTGGACGCCGTCGGCGACCGCGCCCTGGCCGGCAGCGCGGCCGGCGCCGTACGGGACGGCGGCGCCCTGATCTCGATCGCCTTCGGGCTGGACGAACGCGCACAGGCCGACCAGCGCATCCGCGCCGCGAACTACCGCCTCGACCGCAAGCCCGAACTCCTCGCCCAGGTCGCGCACCTGGCCGCCGCAGGCACCCTGCGGCCCGTCATCGGCGCCGAGGTCCCGCTGGAGGACGCCCCGCGGGCCCTCACCGGCGCCGTCCCCTTCACCGGCGGCCTGCGCGGCAAGGTCGTCGTCCGGGTGGGCTGAACGCGCCGCCCGCGGCAGGCACCCGGGCCTCCTCACCCGTGCCAGGACCGCCACAGCGCCGCGTAAGCCCCCTCCGCCGCCACCAGTTGGTGGTGGCTGCCCAGCTCGCTGATCCGGCCGTCCTCGACCACCGCGATCACGTCCGCGTCGTGCGCGGTGTGCAGGCGGTGCGCGATGGCCACCACGGTACGGCCGTCCAGCACCCGGGACAGCGAGCGTTCCAGGTGCCGGGCGGCCCGCGGGTCGAGCAGGGAGGTCGCCTCGTCGAGCACCAGGGTGTGCGGGTCGGCCAGCACCAGCCGGGCCAGCGCGAGTTGCTGCGCCTGCGCCGGGGTCAGGGCGGCGCCGCCGGAGCCGACCTCGGTGTCCAGCCCGTCCGCCAGCGCGGCCGCCCACCCTCGCGCGTCCACGGCGGCCAGCGCGTCCCACAGCTCGCCGTCGCCGGCCGCCGGGCGGGCCAGCCGCAGGTTGTCGCGCAGGCTGCCGACGAAGACGTGGTGCTCCTGGTTGACCAGCGCGACGTGCTCCCGGACCCGCTCGGCGGGCATCCGGGCCAGCGCGGCACCGCCGAGGGTGACCTCGCCGGTCCGCGGCGCGTAGAGCCCGGCCAGCAGCCGCCCGAGCGTGGACTTGCCCGCGCCCGACGGCCCGACCAGCGCCAGCCGGGTGCCGGGCGGCACGTCGAGCGACACGCCATGCAGCACGTCGGTGTCCTCGGTGTAGCCGAACCGGACCCGGTCCGCGGTCATGGTCCGGCCGTCCGGCACCAGTGCGCCGTCGCCCTCCTCGACCTCCACCTCGCGCACACCCACCAGCCGCGCCAGCGACGCCTGCGCGGTCTGCAACTCGTCGTACCAGCGCAGCATCATGCCGATCGGGTCGACCAGCATCTGCGCGTACATCGCGCCGGTGGTCAGCGCGCCCACCGCCAGCCAGCCGTGCAGCGCGAAGCCGCCGCCGATCAGCAGCACGGCGGTGAGGATCAGCACGTGCGTCATCGTGACCGCGGGGAACAGCACGCTGCGCAGCCACAGGGTGTACCGGCTCCAGTCGATCCAGTTCCGCAGCCGGGCCCGGGACAGCTCCTCGCGCCGCCCGCCCAGGCCGTGTGCCTCGATGGTGCGGCCGGCGTCCACGGTCTCGGCGAGCGCGGCGGCCACCGCCGCGTAGCCGGCCACCTCCGCGCGGTAGGCGCGCGGCGCCCGCCGGAAGTACCAGCGGCAGCCGACGGCCAGCAGCGGCATCGCCACCACCACGGCCAGCGCCAGCGGCGGGGCGGTCACCACCAGCGCGCCGAGCAGCAGCAGCGCCCACACCACCGCGACGGCCAGCTGCGGCACGGCCTCGCGCATCGCCTCCGACAGCCGGTCGACGTCGGTGGTGATCCGCGACAGCAGATCGCCGGTGCCGGCCCGCTCCAGCACGCCCGGGGGCAGCGAGACCGCACGCACCAGGAAGTCCTCGCGCAGGTCGGCGAGCATGCGCTCGCCCAGCACCGCCCCGCGCAGCCGCACCTGCCGCACGAACCACGCCTGCACCGCCAGCGCGGCCAGGAACAGGCAGACGGTACGCGTCAGATGGATGTCGCGGTGGCCGTCGGCCAGGTCCTGCACCAGGTCGCCCAGCAGGAACGGGCCGACCATCGACGCCACGACCGCGACGGTGTTGACGCCGAGCAGCAGCGCGAACTTGCCGCGGTGCCGCCCGACCAGCTCCCGGACGTAGCCGCGCACCGTGGCGGACGAGCCGACCGGCAGCGTGGCGTTGTTCGCGACCGGCGCCGAGGGGTCGTGCTCCGGCGGTCGTACGCCGATCATGCGAGGTCCTCCTTCGTCGACATGTCGCCACGGGCACCGGCCGCCTCGGCCGCCGCCACCGCTTCGTCCGCCACCGTCCCATCCATCGCCGCTCCGTTCGCCGCGGTACCGTTCGCCGCGGTCCCGTTCACCACCGCGTCGTCCTCCTCGCGGGTCACCACGGACCGGTACAGCGGCGTCGTCCGCAGCAGTTCGTGGTGGCCGCCGGTGGCCAGCGCGGTGCCGTCGTGGACGAACACCACCCGGTCGGCGCGGTCCAGGACCAGCGGGCTGGAGGTGAGGACCACGGTGGTGCGCCCGGCCCGGATCTCCCGCAGCCCGTGCGCGATCCGCGCCTCGGTGTGCGCGTCGACCGCCGACGTCGGCTCGTCGAGCACCAGCACCCCGGGGTCGGCCATCAGCGAGCGGGCCAGCGCGAGCCGCTGCCGCTGCCCGCCGGACAGGGACCGGCCGCGCTCGATGATCCGCGCCCGCATCGCGTCCCCGGACGCCGCGTCGGCGCCGGCCAGCGACCGCACCAGCGCGTCGAGGACGTCGCCGCACTGCGCGGCGGCCAGCGCCGCCTGCGCGGCCACCCGGCCCGAGGCGGGCACGTCGAGCAGTTCGGCCAGCGTGCCCGACAGCAGCACCGGGTCCTTGTCGTGGACGAGCACCGCCGAGCGGGCCGCCGCGAGCGGTACGGCGTCCAGCGCCCGCCCGCCCAGCAGCACCGACGGGTCGCCCTCGACGGCGGCGGGGCTGTGCCCGCCCAGCCGGTCCGCGAGCCGGCCGGCGGCGTCCGGGTCCCCGCACACCACCGCCGTGAGCAGCCCGGCGGGGGCGAGCAGCCCGGTCGCCGGGTCGTACAGGTCGCCCGCGAGCGCGGCCTCGTCCAGGGCCTGCCCGGCACCGGCCCCGCCCGCCCCCGCCGCGCCTGCCATGCCTGCCACGTCGGTACGACGCAGTGCCAGCACCCGCGCGGCCCGCTTCGCCGACGGCCGCGAGAACGACCACGCCATGGCGATCTCCTCGAAGTGCTGGAGCGGGAACAGCAGGAAGGACACCGAGCCGTAGACCGTGACCAGCTGGCCGACCGAGATCTGCCCGTCCAGCGCGAGCCGCGCCCCGTACCAGGCGACACCGACCAGCAGCAGCCCCGGCAGCGCGACCTGGACGGCCGCGATGGTGGCCCACATCCGGGCGCTGTGCACCGCGGCCCGCCGCACCTCCTGCGACGTACGGCGGTAGCGCTCCAGGAACAGCTCCTCGCCGCCGATCCCGCGCAGCACCCGCAGCCCGGCCACGGTGTCGGCGGCCAGCTCCGTCGCCCGGCCGCCCTTCTCCCGCTGGAGGTCGGCCCGGCGGGTGGCCGCGGGCAGCAGCGGCAGCACCGACAGCGCCAGCACCGGCACGCACGCGGCGACCACGACCCCGAGCTTCGGCTCGTAGACCACCAGCGCCACGGCCACGCCGACGGTCGCCAGCAGCGCCGAGGTGAAGCGGGCCAGCGCCTCGACGAACCAGCCGATCTTCTCGACGTCGCCGGTGCTGACCGCCACCACCTCGCCCGCCGCGACCCGGCGGGTCAGGACCGCGCCCAACTCGACCGCCTTGGCCGCCAGGAGCTGCTGCACCTTGGTGGAGGCGCTGATCCAGTTGGTGACCGCGGTGCGGTGCAGCATCGTGTCGCCGAGCGCGGTGAGCATGCCGAGGACGAGCACCGCGACACCGGCCAGCACCAGCCGGGTGCCCGAGCGGTCCACCACCGCCTGCACGGCCACGCCGACCACGGCCGGGAAGCAGGCCAGCGGCCCCATGCGCAGCAGGCCCCACGCGGCGGCGGCCACCTGGCCGCGCCACTGGCCCAACTCCAGCCAGATCAGCAGCCGGCGGCCGGAACGGGTGTCGGGACGGCCGGGATCGGCGAAGGGGAGGGCGGTGAGGGACGGCATGATGTCCTGAGGTGGGTGCGTGGCTGCGGGCAGGGGTCAGCGCCCGGACCCGGCTGGGCCCGGGGCGGAGCGGACGTCCCACGGCCCCCTCGCCGCATTCCGGGCGATCCCCCGCGATCCCCCGCGATCGGGCCGGAAGCCGCCGTGGACCGTGTAAGACTCCCTGCGCACCGGCCGCCGGGTCAAATGGATTTCACGGAACAAGATCACTCGTGTGGGTGACCTCCACCACACCGACTTTGCGGTGCGATGGCTGGAAACGGCACACTGTGTGGCTCCACATCTTGGTTACTGAGGAGACCCCCCACATGAAGGGCTTTCGGGCATTTCTGCTGCGCGGCAACGTCGTCGACCTGGCGGTCGGTATCGTCGTCGGTGCCGCTTTCACCGCGCTGGTGAACGGTTTCGTCGGAGCGTTCCTGACGCCGATCGTCGGCCTGGTCAGCGGTGCCACCGGTGATTTCAGCCACCGCAGCTTCCACGCGGAGGGCGTCACCTTCCCGTACGGCGTGTTCATCAACGCGCTGATCAGCTTCGTCATCGTGGCGGCGGTGATCTACTTCCTGGTCGTGCTGCCGATGAACCGCATGCAGGAGAAGTTCTTCCCGAAGGCCGCGGCCGCGCCGATGCGCGAGTGCCCGGAGTGCCTGACCGCGATCCCCGTCGCCGCCAAGCGCTGTAGCGCCTGCACCGCGGTGCTCGCCCCGTCCGTGCCCGCCCAGGGCGGCGAGAGCGAGGCCGCGAGCGACGGAGCGGTCGACATCTCGAAGTAGAAGTCCTCGCAGGAGAAGGAGGGGTCCACGAGGCCCCGGGGTCCCCGCCCCGGTCCTCCCCGGTCCTCCCCGGTCCTCCCCGGCTCCGGGTGAACGGCGCGCCGCACGGACGAGTGGCGCGCCGCAGCCTTTTCCGCCCTAACCCCGTCGGCGCCGTCGTCCCCCCGCGCGGCCGCGCTACTCCCGCGGCCCGCCGCCCTTCGCGCGCCCCTTCGGCCCGCCGCCGGACCCGCCGCCGGGCCCGCCGTGGCCCCCGTGCGCTCCATGCGCTCCATGCGCTCCGTGCGCCCCGCGCCCCTGCGGCTGCCCCTCCCCGAGCGTGTCCAGCAGCGCCGACAGCGCCGCCCGCTTCTCCTCGTCCAGCGGTGCCAGCAGTTCGGCGGCCGCGGCCCGGCGCACCGCCCGCAGCTCGGACAGCGCCCGCGCGCCCTCGTCCCGCAGTTCGATCCTGATCACCCGCCGGTTGTGCGGGTCGGGCACCCGCCGCACCATCTCCCGCTCCTCCAGCGCGTCCACGAGCGTGGTCACCGCGCGCGGCACCACGTCGAGCTGCTGTGCGAGGTCGGCCATCCGCGGCGGCGTCTCGCAGTGTGCGAGCGCGCGCAGCAGCCGGGACTGCGCCGGAGTGATGCCCAGCGGCTCCATCAGCCGCCGCTGCGCGCGGTGCAGCCAACGGCTCAGCGTCAGCAGCTGGTCGGCGAGGCGTCCGGTGGTCTCCTCGGCGCCGCCGGGCGCCGGGCGGGACCGGCTCTCCTCGGTGGCCGCGGTGGTGGGGGAATCCATGGCCTCAGGCTATCAGGATGAACCTCATTGTGAGTATAGGTAACAATGACCTACACTCCCTTTGTCCACGCGTCCCGGGCCACCCGACGCCCCGGACGCGCACCCCGACCCGGAGGAGCCCTTTGCGCCCCCAGAACACCGTGTCCGACCGATGGACACCACCGAAAGGCAAGCCCGTCACCCGCGCGGACGTCGACGTCCGCCGCATCCTGCGCCTGTTCCGCCCCTACCGCGCCCGGCTCGTCGTCGTGGGGCTGCTGGTCGCCCTGTCCTCCCTGGTCTCGGTCGCGTCGCCGTTCCTGCTGCGCGCGATCCTCGACACGGCCATCCCGCAGGGCCGCAGCGGACTGCTCGCCCTGCTCGCGCTGGGCATGATCGCCACCGCCGTCGCCAACGGCGTCTTCGGCGTGCTCCAGACCCTGATCTCCACCACGGTCGGCCAGCGCGTCATGCACGACCTGCGCACCGCCGTCTACGAGCGGCTCCAGCGGATGTCGCTCGCCTTCTTCACCCGCACCCGCACCGGCGAGGTGCAGTCCCGGATCGCCAACGACATCGGCGGCATGCAGGCCACCGTCACGTCCACCGCGACCTCGCTGGTCTCCAACCTCACCTCGGTGGTCGCCGCGGTGGTGGCGATGGTCGCCCTGGACTGGCGGCTGACGATCGTCTCGCTGCTCCTGCTGCCGGTCTTCGTCTGGATCTCCCGCAAGGTCGGCCGCGAGCGCAAGAAGATCGCCACCAAGCGGCAGAAGCAGATGGCCACGATGTCCGCCATCGTCACCGAGTCGCTGTCGGTCAGCGGCATCCTGCTCGGCCGCACCATGGGCCGCACCGACTCGCTCACCCGCGACTTCTCCACCGAGTCCGAGCGCCTGGTCGACCTCGAGGTGCGGTCGAACATGCAGGGCCGCTGGCGGATGGCCGTGATCGGCATCGTGATGTCCGCGATGCCCGCGCTGCTGTACTGGGCGGCCGGCCTCACCGGAGGCGGCGGCCCCGGCTCCTCGATCTCCATCGGCACCCTGGTCGCGTTCGTCTCCCTCCAGCAGGGCATGTTCCGCCCGACGGTCTCGCTGCTGGCCACCGGCGTGGAGGTGCAGACCTCGCTCGCGCTCTTCCAGCGCATCTTCGAGTACCTCGACCTGCCCGTGGACATCACTGAGCGGCCCGACCCGGTCCGCATCGAGCGGGTCCGCGGCGACATCCGCTTCGAGGACGTCGACTTCGCCTACGAGGCCGCGGACGGCGGCCGCGCCGAACCCACCCTGCGCGGCATCGACCTCGCCATCCCCGCCGGCGGCAGCCTCGCCGTGGTCGGCGCGACCGGCTCCGGCAAGAGCACCCTCAGCTACCTGGTGCCCCGCCTGTACGACGTGACCGGCGGCCGGGTCACCATCGACGGCACCGACGTGCGCGACCTCAGCTTCGACACCCTGGCCGCCGCGGTCGGCGTGGTCTCCCAGGAGACCTACCTCTTCCACGCGTCCGTCGCGGAGAACCTGCGCTTCGCCAAGCCCGACGCGACCGACGCCGAGATCGAGGCGGCCGCCCGCGCCGCGCAGATCCACGACCACATCGCCGGCCTGCCCGACGGGTACGACACCCTCGTCGGCGAACGCGGCTACCGCTTCTCCGGCGGCGAGAAGCAGCGCCTGGCCATCGCCCGCACCATCCTGCGCGACCCGCCGGTGCTCGTCCTCGACGAGGCCACCAGCGCGCTCGACACCCGTACCGAGGCCGCCGTCCAGGACGCGATCGACGCGCTCTCGGCCGGCCGGACCACCATCACCATCGCGCACCGGCTCTCCACGATCCGCGACGCGGACCAGATCGCCGTGCTCGACGCCGGCCGCGTCGTGGAACGCGGCACCCACGACGAACTCCTCGCCCTCGACGGCCGGTACGCCGCCCTCAGCCGCCGCGGCGCCGACCACCCGGACGCGGCAGCAGCCGAGGCCGCCGCAGCCGAGGGAACCGCGGCAGCCGCCGTGACCGCGGCGACCGGGCCGGCGACCGCGCTCGCACCCGCGGCCACCCCGCGCTGAGCGCCGGCGCGGGGGCCGTACGGGGCTTGCCGGCGCCACCTTACTCACGGGTAAGGTGGGCCTCCGGCGGGAGCCGCCCGCCGGTCGGAGGAGGCCGCCCCGTGTCCGTACGCCCCGCATCCCTGCGCCCGGCTCCGCTGCTCGCGGGGCTGCTGGCCACCGCCGGCGCCCTGCACTTCCTGGTGCCCGCGCCCTTCGACGGCATCGTGCCCACTGCCCTGCCGGGCCGCCCGCGCGACTGGACCCGGGCCAGCGGCGCCGCCGAACTCGCGCTCGCCGCCGCCGTCGCCCTGCCGGCCACCCGCCGCACCGGCGGCCTGCTCACCGCCGGCTTCTTCGCCGCGGTCTTCCCCGCCAACGTCAAGATGGCCTACGACTGGCGGCACCGCCCCGCCCCGCTCAAGGCCGCCGCCTACGCCCGGCTCCCGCTCCAGGCGCCGCTGGTGATGTGGGCGCTGAAGGTCAGCCGCTCGGCGGCGTCCGGATCGCGCTGACAAGGATCGCGCTGACACGGATCACTGCGATCACTCCGAC